>JBEIQS010000371.1:0-3705 GCA_040376425.1 Alphaproteobacteria bacterium
AGACCTGGAAGAGCCGGTCTTCGCCGCCCGCCAAGTCATAGGCCACCCGCGCATCCTCGGGAAGCATAAGATGATCGTAGTCTCCTGCGATTACAAACACCGGCACCTGCGTACGTCGCCAGGCTTCTTCGTGATCGAAGGCCCCCGAGCTACCCCAGCGCGCCATATCCAACCACACCTGGATGCTGGTCCAGTCAAAGCCGCGCTCCAGGCGTTCCGCCAGCAAATCCGGCTCCATGGATCCGGGGGCCCAGCCGGAGATCGGGAAGGCGTAGCCGGCGATGTCGGACACGGAGTAGAGTCGGCTCATCAGCCGTCCGGCCAGGCGGGTGCGGATGGAGATGCCCCCGACCGACGCCCGCTCCCCCAGTAGGTTGGACAGCTTACACAGCAAGTTCAACGCCCGGTTCGCCTGTGCAAAACGGAACAGCGCCCCGATGCCAACCACCCCGCGCATGGGCACCCGCGTGGCGGCCGCGTACACCACGGCCCCGCCCAGGGAGTGACCGATCCAGAAGGCCGGCTCGCCGATCAGCCCCGCCACCCGCGCCACATCCTCCAGGTAGTCGTCAAAGCGCTCCGGACGCAGGCCGGCCCGCGAATTGCCGTGCCCGCGCAGCTCCAGGTTGTAGACATCGTAGCCCAACGACGCCAGGTAGGCCGAAAAGGAGCGCCGGGAGGCGTGCCAGCTATAGCGGTTCTGTGCAAAGCCGTGCACCAGCACCACCGGCGGCCCCCCGATGGCCGCATATTTGCGAACCAGGGAGATGCGCTCGTCGATCAGCCAGCGCTCTTTGTGCAGGTGAATTTTCCGCTCTCCGTGGATGACCTGCTCCACTTCACCCGCATCGGAGAGCTGCACCGCCTCAAACGCCACGCAGTGCCTCGATGATCGACGCGACCTCGTCGCGGTTGCCGATGTAGAGGGGGCAGCGCTCGTGCAGGCTCTTGGGAACGCGGTCCAAAATCGCCTGCTGCCCATCGCTGGCGGCGCCGCCCGCCGCCTCTACCAGAAAAGCAAGGGGGAAGGCTTCATAGAGCAGTCGCAGCTTCCCGGATTTTGCTTTTTGTGAGGGAGGATACAAAAAGATGCCACCCTTCACCAGATTCCGATGAAAATCCCCGACCAGACTGCCGATGTAGCGGGAGGACCAGCCCAGCGAGGGCTCCTTCCGGGCTTCCAGCCAGGCGCGCAGCCGGGGGTCCCAGGTAGCAGAATAGGCTTCGTTGCAGGAATAGCTCTTGGTGGAGGGCTCCAGCCGGATGTCCGGATGGGAGAGGAAGAACTCGCCCACCGTCGGATCCAGGGTGAAGCCGTGGACGCCATTGCCGGTGGAGAGCACCAGCACGGTCCCCGCTCCATAGACGATGTAGCCCGCCAGCACGATTTCGCGGCCCGACCGCAGCGCATCCTCCGGGCCCGCGGGCCCGGCGGGATCGGACTTCCGCCGGAAGGCGCAGAAGATGGTACCGATCGAGGCGTTGGTGTCGATGTTGGAGGATCCATCAAGCGGATCCATGCAGAACACATAGTGGCCGGGGACAAAGGGCGCCGGGATGCCGATGGGCTGGTCCTCCTCCTCCGACACAATCATGCAGACCACTTCCGCATGTTCCAGGGCCCGCTTGAAGGTTTCATTGGCGTAGATGTCCATCTTCTGGACGTACTCGCCCTGGATGTTCATCTGCCCGGTGGCACCGAACATCCCTGCCAACCCGGCGCGGTTGACCCGGGCCGCCACCAGCTTGCCCGCCAGCGTGACCTGCTTGAGCAGGTTCACAAACTGCCCGCTGGCCTCCGGGTGGTGGCGCAGGCTCTCCATCAGAAAACGATCGAGGGTGGTACCTTCTTCGAATTGCATCCTCATATCATAACCGGAGAGTCTTGCGGATGGGACAAACGTCGTCTACGGTAGGGCGCACCCACGAGGCACCCATGTCCCTGCTCAGCCTGCTTGCCGCCTGCACCGGCGATCCCATCATCCTGGAAAAGGACACGGGAGATACTGCGGTCAACGAGAACGAAACCGATACCGACACGGACACCGATACCGACACGGACACCGATACCGACACGGACACCGACGCGGACGCCGACTCCGGCACCGGCACCGGCGACGACACCGGCGACGGCACCGGCACCGGCGATCGCTACGGCGCCTATGCCTATGTGGGCGATGTGCAGGGCAACGGGGACTACGCCACCGGCGGCAACATCGGCTATGATGTGGTTTCTTATGACCTCAATCGGAACTCCTGGGACTTCAACCAGGTGATCTGCTCGGCCACCTCCAAGCTGAGCGCCAACCGTGGCGACCTGCCCGGGTGCCCCAACTGCCTCTTCGCCTATTCGGTGAGCGCCGACAACGGCACCGCCACCGGGCGGGACTGCGCCACCTTCGGTTTGGATGGCAGCGACTGGGACGGCGGCGAGTATGGCCTGGGCTTCTCGGAGACCTACAACGGCTATGATCTGGGTGCGGTCTACATCTATATGGAGCAGTACGCGGACTACGGCTTCTTTATTTTCTCCCTCGACTATCCTCCCAACTACGAAGTCACCGGGGACCGGACGTCGGCCAGCTGGAAGCGCATCATGATGACCCGCAGCGGCTACCCCTACTACGCCGCATACTGAACGAAAAAAAGGAGTGGGCCGCCCGGAGACGGGCGGTTTTTTTTGCTTGTACCCTTCCTCCAATTCTTCTATGATGGAGGCCAGAGGTATTTTCATGCAACTCCGCATCCCGCTGCTCCCCTTTTTGCTTCTGAGCGCATGTTTTGGTCCGAACATCCCCATCAAAGAGGACACCGCACCGGATACGGACGCGGAAGAGACCGATGCCGACACCGACACCGATACCGACACGGATACCGACACGGATACCGACACGGATACCGACTCGGACACCGACTCGGATACGGACTCGGACACCGATAGCGATACGGACAGCGATGCGGATGCAGACACCTACGGGGTGATCGCCTGGGGAGCCTCGTTCACGGGCGATGGGGACACGCTGACTACCGGCGGTTTCGGCTACGATATTCTCGCCTACGACTTCCAGAGCAACTACTTCGACATCCAGTCGAATCCGCTCTGCTCCGGCCGCACCGTGATGGACCAGATCGCGGATGTGCGTGCCACCTGCGCCGACTGCGACTTCACCTACTCCGCCAAGGGGGTGGCAGGGGCGCAGAGCCGGGGCGCCGACTGCGCCGCCATCGAGGCCGTCGCCGGCCCCCTTTCGGACAACGATGTCGGGGCCACCATGGGTTTTGGCTACTCGCCCTACTACACCACCAGCAGCGGCGCCCAGTACCCGTTCGCGACGGCCTTCCTGTATCTGGCGGACTACCCCTCCTACGGCTTCTTCACCTTCTCCTTCGACTATCCGCCTTACTACCTGGTGAATGGCAACGGTTCCGGCGACTTCAACGTGCGCCGGGTACAGCGGGATCAAACGACCGGCTACCCCATCTACCTGTACTGGTACTAGCCGGAGAGCCGGCGCCGCAGCCGCCACAGGGTGAAGGCGCCAAGCACCAAGCCGGCGCGGGAGTCGGTGGGTGAGTCGTCGCCCCCCTCGGAGTCCCCGCCGAAGCCACCACAGTCACAACCGCCGCTGGCGGCTCCCGAGTCGGAGCTGTCGGCGGCGGAGCTGTCTGTGCCGGAGCTGTCGGGAGCGGTGGATGTATCAGATG
>JBEIQS010000127.1:0-17178 GCA_040376425.1 Alphaproteobacteria bacterium
CGGAAGAGGAGGGGGTGGCCTACGATGAGTGGGATGATGCAGCGGGGGTGTATCGGGCTGCGGCCACCCGCGTCCGCACGGTGGACTCCCCTACGGGGGACCTCAGCAACTACCTGAAGATTGTGGAGGCAAACCGTCGAGAGATTTCACAAATCCGGAGGTACTTTGCAGCGCTGCGCCCCGAGGAGCGCTGGCTGCACGGGCAGCGGGACGGAGCCGAGCTGGACCTGGGGCGCCTGATCACCGCCGTAAGCGACATTCGGGCAGGTTCGCAGCCGGACGATCGGATCCACAAGCGCTTTGTTCGACGCCGGCAGCCGGTCGCCATCCTGATCCTGGTGGATGTCTCGGGCAGTACGCAAGGTCGGGTGATCTACGTGGAGCAGGAGGCGATCGTGCTGTTGGCAGAGGGGCTGCGTACGCTGGACATGCCACATGCTTTCTATGGATTTTCTAACGATCACCCGCAGAATTGCCTGCTGCAGCGGGTGAAGAGCTTTGAAGACCGCTACGACGATGCCGTACACCGTCGGCTGGGTAACCTTCGTGCGGGGGGGGCCACCCGCCTCGGGGCCTTCCTGCGGGCGGGCACCGCGCTGCTGGCCCGCCAGCCGCAGGCGCGTCGCTTGTTGCTGGTACTTTCCGACGGAAAGCCAGAAGATCGAGGGGAATATCGAGGAATGTACGGCATTCGGGACAGCGCAATGGCGGTCCATGAGGCAAGAAAGGCGAGAGTGAATACATTTTGCCTCAGCCTGGATGCAGAAGAAAAGTCTGTGGACTATCTGGAGCCGATCTTCGGTAGGGGCAGCTTCCTGCGGCTTCCGGAGTTGGAGTTGTTGCCCAAGCGTCTGCCCATGGTGATTCGTCGAATGGTTCAATAGGTGTTCATTTTGCGGAAGCGAATTTTGTGATCGCCGTCATGTCTGGGACCTTTCTCCTACATTGAGGAGGGGGCGGAGCCGTTAAGGAAGTGGCATCGTGACGAAATCCGCGGCGATCGAAAACCTGGAGCTACCATGTCCCGTGCCGATCAACTCACCAAAATGGTCAAGACGATCTCTACCTCGATTGCAGACGTTGAAGCTGCTGCAATCGTCGATAATGATGGTCTGCTGATGGCGTCCTCGCTGCCCCAGGAAATGGAAAATGATTCTGTGGCCGCCATGAGTGCCGCGATGTTGGGTATGTCGGAACGCATCGTGAGCGAGCTTCGGCGCGGAAATTTTGAGGTTGTGATGCTTCGCGGAAGTGACGGCTATGTGTTCATTGCCCGCTGCGGCCCGGAGGCGGTGTTGACCCTCCTGGCGAATTCCAAGGCCAAGCTGGGTCTGGTCTTCCTGGAAGCCGCACGTGCAGCCAAGGAAATCGCGCGCATCGTCGCCTGAGTGCGGCCGGGCACGGCGACGTATGGCGATCCAACACACCCTACCACAACCTATGCGACCCCGGAGTTTTCATGGCCGCAGCATATGATATCTTTTCATCGGCGAAAGACTTTATCAACTTCTCGTCGGACGACGAAGCGAATTTGCGTTCGCTGGGGCCGGTATTCGCCAAGCACGGGGCGGCCATCACCGATGCCTTCTATGGCACCCTTGCGCGCTTTCCGGCCACCGCCAAGCTGATTGAGGGTCGGGTGGATATGCTGAAGGCGACCCATCACCGCTGGATGGGGGAGCTTTTTGCCGGGGACTACGGAGAAAACTACTTTCACAACCGCGTCCGTATCGGCATGGTCCACGTCAAGGTGGGGATCGATCCGGTCTTTGTGGAGTGTGTGTGCAGCCTGCTGCGGGTCGCCGGTCATGAAGCCATGCGCAAGGAGATTGCCGATAGCGAGGAGCTTTCCAGGAAGTTTGCAAGCTACTGCAAGATCATCGACCTGGACCTGATCCTGATCAACCTCGCCTACAATGAGGAGCGACTGGACAGGCTCTCGGCCGTCACCGGGATGCGCAGGAACCTCATCGAAAACCTCGTGAAGGCCAAGAAATAGGGGCGGACGATGGCAACGATCAGTGCTTCCACAAAAACGGTCAGCATGAAGGTGGTCTACTATGGGCCGGGATTGTGTGGGAAAACCACCAACCTGGTCAAGTTGCACACCCGCTTCCCGGAGGCGCAGCGGGGAGCGCTGATTAAGCTGGATACCGAGACCGAGCGCACATTGTTCTTTGACTACTTCCTTGCGAATGTGGGGAGTATCGGTGGGTACAATGTAAAGGTAAATTACTTTACTGTGCCCGGTCAGTCCTTCTACAACGCCACGCGCTCGGTGGTATTGGACGGGGCGGATGGCGTGGTCTTTGTCGCCGACTCCTCGCCCAGTCGCGAGGAGGCCAACCTGGTCTCCTTTGACAACATGCGAGAAAATCTGGCCCGCTTCAAACGCAGGTTGGAGGATATCCCGTTGGTGTTCCAATGGAACAAGCGGGACGTTCCTAAGGCAATTTCTGAGAAAACGCTTCAGAAGGCGTTGAATCCAAAGGGTTTTCCATCCTTTCCTGCCGTGGCCAGCGAGGGCACCGGTGTGTGGGAAACCCAGCAGGCCATCCTGAAGCTGAGCCTTGAAAGACTCCAGGGGCAGCAGAGCAAGGCTCGAGGTCTCTATGGCTGAGATCCTCCGGGGCGAGCTGGGGCGTATTCGGCTTTCTTCCCTCCTTCAGGTGGTGGAAGGAGAGCTGCTGGATGCCTCGTTGAGTCTGGCCGGTGGGTCGGTGAAGTTCCGCTACGGCCAGGTGGTGAAGGCCGAGCTGGGGGCCCTGCAGCGCGGCTTGGCGGTGCTGGAGTTGTTTTGGTTTCGCGGCCCTTTTGTGCTGGAGGAGTGGCAGGGAGAGGGCGAAGCCCTGGCACCCACCATGACGCTGGTGATGGAGGGAAGCCGCCTGTTGGATGAGTGGAGTCGCCTTTCCCGCTGCTATCTGGTACCGGTGGAGGGTCGGGAATGTGCGGGGATGAATGCCCTTGTTCCGCTGTTGGATGGCCGTCGTACGCTGGAGGACATCGTCGCCGGGGCGGGGCTGTCCAAGGCGATGGCCACGGACCGTTGCTGTAGTTGGTTGGAAGAGGGTTCCTTAAAACAGCTCTCTCGACCTATTGCTGCTGCGGTTACGATGGATCGGAGTGGCGGCACACTGCCGGCCGCGGTGGCGGCACCCGTGGCCGCAGCGACGCCTGCGCCTGCAGCTCCGACGGTTTCTGCCAAAACCTACGCGGATGCGATGGATCTCGGGCGTCGCCTCCTCCGCGAGGGGCGCCTCACCGATGCCGAGGCCGCCTTCGGCATCGCGCTTCAATTTTCTCCGCAGGATCCGGTTGCGCGCCAGAATCTGCGCTGGGTCGCGCAAGTGCGGGCCCGCACCCTTACTAATTCCATGGGGAAGTGAATGCCTGTCTACAGTCTTGAGGATAAGGTTACAGCGCTGCTCCAGGTGGCAAACCAGCGGGCCGGCTTTGAGCTCTCCCTGGTCTGCACCGATCAGGGGTTGTTGATCGCCCTGGCCGGAGACTCCGAAGCGGCGGAGATTGTTGCGGGCGTTACCAGTCTCTTTTCCGACATGGTGGTGCGGGCTGTGCGCGACCTGAGCTTCACCCGCCTGGACGAGGTCACGCTGCTGGACCCCAAGCGGGGCCGCATCGTGATCCGGCCAGTGCCCGGCGAGAGTAGCACAACCTTTTTCCTGGTGATTCGGGCGAAAGCTACCGTTTCCTGGCGCAAGACCACCACGGAGCTGACCGCCAACCTGGTGCCGCTCCTCAGCAGCTATTCGGAGGTACGATGAGCACTGAGTGGAGCTTCTCTGCGGCAGATTTGGATGCGATGATGGCGGGGGAAGGCGCGGCTCCCGCGCCCGTGGTGCTCAATGAGCGGGACGAGGAGCTGCTGCGGCTCACCCGTCGTATTGCGGGTCAGTACGTGGAGGTGTTGGCAGGGTCGCTTTCTCTGGCTTTTATGGGAAAGGACAGCTCCGCCACCGACAGCCAACTCGCGGCCGCGTTGGAGACCATGCTGCGATTGGCCGATGCCTGTGGGGCCGATGACTTGGGCCAGGCCTTGCGCGAAATGGATGTGTTGGTGCGCGACTGGCAGAGCCGCCGTCCCCGGCGGCGGGCGGCCTTCATCCACTCCCTTCGCGACTCGGTGTTGAGCCTTTGTCGCTGTCTGGAGCCGGAAGATGCTGCTTCCTTGAAGAAGCTCGTGGTCTACGAGCGCCGCAGCCTGCCGCTGCTGGACGAGCTGGCGGCGCTCCCGGGGATTGGTCCCCGTCGTCTGGGCCGTCTGTACAGCGCGGGTCTGTTTACGGTGGAGGCGGTCAGTGCGGCGGATCCGATGGAGGTGGCGCAGGTGACCGGGTTGCCGCGCAAATTGGCCGAAGAGGTGGTGCGGGCGACACGCGCCTACGCCGATGCGGAGCGGCGCAAGAGCCTGGAAGATCTGCGCAGCCGGGCCACGGATGCGTTGAGCACCTTGCGTTTGATGCGTCCGGATCTCCCGGAAGATCGGGCTTTGATTGAACTGACTCGGAGCACGCTTGGTGCTCTGCAAGCGGCCTTGGCCGCTCTTGAAGCGGGTGCGGCTCAACCCACCCAGATCCAGCCCCTTGCGGTAGACGGAGGTGAAGCGTGAACCAGCAGTCCCTGATCGATGTGTTGTCCACCCGCACCGGCCTGAAAAAGGTGGACGTAGGCCGGGTTCTGAAGGCGCTCAAGGAGGTGATCCTCTTCGATCCACAGATGTTCCGCCTCTTGGGCATGGACGGCGCCGCTGTCTTTGGGCAACTTGGCGCCCTGCCCGAGGGGACGCCTACGGGCTATCGCCTGCGTCCACTGGAGGATGGCCGGGTGTTGGGGGTGTCCAATCGTGGGCTGGCGGTGTGGGCCGGCCACCGGTTGGCCCCGCGGACGCTCTCCCAGGGAGCCCTGGCCTGCGCCTGTATCAGTCCAGATGGGCATCGGCTTGCCATGGGGACCGAGCAGGGGAATGTGATGATCGTACCTTTTGAACATGCGACGCGTATGCCCGAGCGTCTGGGCTGGGTACCCGGCGGTGTGCGGGATCTGGCCTACTCTCCCGATGGTCAATGGCTGGCGGTGATGGGCAATGTGTGCCGAATCTGGCCGACCGGTGCCTCAGGCTGAGAGCAGATCCAGTAGGTCCTCCGCACTCAATTTCTGACCATCTGCCCCCTCCAGCAGGCTGGTTGCCAGATCGCGCTTGCGTTGGTGCAAAGCGACGATCCGCTCTTCGATTGTATGCTGGGCTACCATCCGGTAGATGGTGACCGGGCGAAGTTGTCCCATCCGATGTGCGCGGTCGGAGGCCTGATCTTCGACGGCAGGGTTCCACCAGGGGTCCAGGTGGATCACATAGTCGGCGGCCGTGAGGGTGATTCCGGTGCCGCCCGCGCGCAGGCTGATCAGGAACACATCGCCGACACCGGCCTGGAAGTCTTTGACGGACTTTTTCCGGGCGGTCGGGCTGCTGCTGCCATCCAGGTACTGGTAGGGGATGCTGCGGGCATCCAGGTGCTCCCGGACCAGCTCCAGGTGACGGACAAATTGGCTGAATATCAGCGCCTTATGGCCCCCCTCGCGGAGCGCGTCAATCAGCTCCCCCAGCGCAGTGAGTTTTGCGCTGGGCGGGGCATCGCCCGGCGGCAGGACCAGCCGCGCATTGCACGCGGCCTGGCGCAGGCGGGTGATCTCGGCCAGTACCTGGAGCCTCCAGGTGGGATCCTCGCTGCGGGTTTTGGTGAGGGATTCCAGGGCCTGCCGGCGGAGGGCTTCGTACAGCGCCGCCTCCTCGGCCCCCAGCTCCACATGCAGGTTCACCTCGGTGCGGGCGGGCAGCTCAGTGAGCACGGCGGCCTTGGTGCGCCGCAAAATGAAGGGGCGAACGAGGCGCTGAAGGGCGGCACGTGCATCGGCATCGTTGCCCTGCTCGATGGGGAGCTGGAAGCGCTTGCGGAATTCCGCGAGGCTGCCCAGCAACCCCGGGCTCAAAAAGTGAAACAGGCTCCACAGCTCGCCCAGGTGGTTTTCGATGGGCGTGCCGCTGCAGGCCATCCGAAAGTTGGCCTTCAACGCGGTGGCTGCGCGAAAACGCTGCGTCGCACTGTTCTTGATCTGCTGCGCCTCGTCCAGGATCAGGCTGTTCCAGGCCACCGGTGACAGGCGCTCCTCCTCCGATTGCAGCAGGCCGTAGCTGCACAGCAGCACCACACCGGGCCCCAACTTCGCCAGCATCTCCTCCCGGTTTCCATCCCCAAAACGCAGGACCAGAAGGGTCGGAGCAAAGCGCTTCGCCTCCTCCTCCCAACCGCCCACCACCGAGGTGGGCGCCACCACCAATGCCGGCCCTCCCTCGGCACGCCGCAATAGCAAAGCCAAACTTTGAAGCGTCTTTCCCAGGCCCATGTCGTCCGCAAGGCAGGCACCCGCTCCCCACTCCGCCAGCCGGGCCAGCCAGCGGAAGCCCTCCTCCTGGTAGCTGCGCAATTGCGCCTGAAGTGTAGTAGGGACTACAATCTCTACCGACTGCGCTTGTCGGAACCGTGCAAGGTGTTCGGAAAAGGAGCGGTCTCCCTGCACACCGGCCTGCAGCTCCTGCACCACCGGGGCCAGCAGCGGGTGCAGGCGCAGCCCCCCTTCGCCGGCCTGTCCGAGCCGCCGAAGCTGCTCCAATTGCTGCCGGTTCTGCTCGGTCAAGGCCACAAAGGTGCCATCCCCCAAGGGCAGGAAGCGACTGTGGGGCTCCAGCCCCTGCAGCAGCTCCTTCAGCTCCAGCACCCGGCCATTGTCCACTTTCAGGCTGCCCTGTGCGGAAAACCAGTCGGCCTCCTGCTGGATCTGTAGCTGGAGATCGCCGGCGCCCAGCACCTGCCGGGGACGGCTGTCCGCCGCCCACTCCAACGCCAGGTCCAGCGGCGCGAGCTCCTCCAGCAAAGTCAGGCTTTGAACTGCATCTTCCATGCGCCAGCCTGCGCCGTCCCATGTTGCCCGCGCCAAGCTCGGGCAGGCCTCCTGAAGCTGCTGCAACCTGGCCTTTTCGGCGGCAAGGTCGCGCCGGGTGTAGCGGGCCTCATCGGCCAGGGTGCCGGCCACCATCTCGGGCCCTTCTCCAGGGAGCATCTGGGGTCCACCCTTTCCGAGTGGACGCGCAAGGACACGCAGTCGCAGGCCGGCTCCGTGGTTGTTCAAGAGGGCCCACAGCCCGGTCTGCGCCGGCACTTCTACGCCACCCCAGCCGGGAACATGGCTTTGGAGCGAAATTTTCCCCTTGGCCCCCTCCAGAACCCCCCGCAGCAGATCCTCCCGTCCCCGCGGAACCCGCAGCCCGGTGCCCACCAGCTCGCGCATCCGCGTTTGCAGCGGCGTCGGCAGCCACAGGTGCAGTACATCGTGGTCCACCCAGCGGGCGAGGTAGTCTCCTTTAATCCAAGGCGTGAGCTGTAACAACAGGCGCGCCCCGTCCGCCTCCTCCTGAAGCACCAGGCTCATCTCCTGCTGCTGGATGCGGAAGGGCCGGCGGTCGTTGCCCCAGAACAAGAGCGGGTGACCCACCAGGGCCTGAAGAAGGTCGCGGACATCTTCCACAATGCCGGCGGAGCGGTGGCCATGGCGCGCGGTGCGCGCCGCTAGGATGGCCATCGCCGCCCGATCCTGGTTGGTCCAGCTTCCCCGGCTTCCTTCCTTTGGATTCTGCGGATCAATCGCCTTGCCGGTGGACCAGCCGCGGTCGGAAGCCTGCTGCTCCCGGGCCTCCACCAGCCAGCCCATCTGGAAGGAGTCGAGACACCAGATCAGGCGCGATTGAACTGTGGAAAGTGCATCCTCGCTGCGCAGCAGGCGGTCGAGCTGCTCCAGGCTGTACTGCCAGGGCTCCGCCTGCACCACCAGCGACGCCACCGGCGAGGGAGAGGGCTGTTTACAGACCTTTTCGCACTCGGTGGCCAGCCAGTCCAGCTCCGCCGCATAGGCTTGACGTGTCAAGGCCTCTAAGCGAAGTAGCAGCGGAGCCCCCAGAGAATTGCCCGACCAGCACCGATAGATGGCCTGGATCCAGGGAAGAAAGTCGGGGAGGGGCTTGGCTTCGGGAAGCTTCACCAGGGTACCGTTCTGGCGCAGCATCCGAAGCAGGAGGATGTCTTCCCGAAGGCGGGGATCGGCATCGGGGCGCAGTCGAGCCAATGCAGGTGCGGTTCCGACGGCCAGCAGGTGCAGCCCCTCAAAAAGCTGATCGCGCTGCGTGGGGCTGCCTCCCAAGGCTGCCATCGCCGAAAAAGCTTCCTGGGCAGCAGCTAAAGCGCCGGAACACAGCGCCACTCTGCCCAACAGCGCATAGGCCCGCGCACTCTTGCGTCCGCGCAGCAGATCGCTCAGCTCGGTAAAGCGGCCCATCCAAAAGTACTCTTCCGCCAACGCAAAACGAAGGCTGTCCTCTGGCCGGGAGGCTGCCAGCTCCGACATCCGGCGATGCAGCTTCTGCCGGATCTCAGGCCAGGCCAGCACTGGTGCAGACTCCAGCTCGATCGCCAGTTTTCCGAGAAGCTCGTGGTTCAGCCCCGCGACCATCTCCGGTGGCACAAAGTCCAGAAGCGGGGTGGAAGAGACCAGCCTCGCTTCGTTATAGAGTGAGAGAAAGGAGCGTTGATCGTCCGTGTACACGGCGAGCCGCAGTTGTCGCAGCACGCGCAGCGGGCCGGAGGACGAGCTGCGGTCGGGGTAGGGGGCTTCCAGTTGGATCTGCGCCACCCACCGCATCAGGGCGGTGCGGTCGGCCATTACGCCGCGGAGCACCGGATCGCGCTGGGCCGGGCTCAGGCGGAAGCCGGACTCCTCCACCACCAGCTCCTGCTCCACCAGCAGCTTCAGGGTGGCCTTGGTCTGTTTCTGGAGCTGCGTGGCCGCACACCCGGCGGCAAAGTCCTGCATGGCCACCAGGTTGACCAGCACCGAAGGGGCCAGCGGCGTGTAGGCCACCGCCATCAAATCCAGCAGCGCCCGTCGCAACAGGCTGGTATCAATCTGGCTCATTTATTTATGATTCTGTCTTAGATTTTCCGGCCCGAAGCATCGCAAGGCGCATCAGTCGCTCCTGCGAGCGCACCGGCTCACCCTTCACCACTTTCCGTACTGACGAGCTATCGGACAGCAGCACCCGCGCCTTCACGGTATCGGCCAGTTGGATCTGCAGCGCCTCCTCGATCTGGGCCTGCAATACCGGATCCAGGATCGGAAAAGCCACTTCGATCCGGTCGTTCAGGTTGCGCGACATCCAGTCGGCCGAGGACAGCCAATACTCCCGATCGCCCCCATTCTCAAAGCAGAAGATGCGGGCATGCTCCAGAAACCGGTCGATGATGGAGTAGACGCGGATGTGCTCGGAAAGGCCGTGCATCGCAGGCTTCAACGCGCAGATTCCGCGAACGATGGCCTCCACGGGCACGCCCGCGGCGTTGGCCTCGTACAGCGCCGCAATGATGTCGGGATCGGTGAGCGCATTCACCTTCAGGCGGATGTGGGCGGGGCGCCCCTCGCGGGCATGCTCCATCTCCCGCCGAATTTTGGCGAGGAAGGCGTCTTTCATCCCGATGGGCGCGATCAGGATCTGGTTGAGGTTCTCCGGCCGCGCGTAGCCGGTGAGCAGGTTGAAAAGCTTGCCGAGATCCTCCCCAAATTCCTCTTGACAGGTAAAGAGGCCGAAGTCGGTATAGAAGCGGGCGGTGGTGTCGTTGTAGTTGCCGGTGGCCAGGTGGCAGTAGCGCCGCAGACCGTCCGCCTCTTGCCGCACCACCAGAGCCGCCTTGCAGTGCGTTTTGTAGCCTACAATGCCGTAGACCACATGGGCCCCCGCCGCCTCCAAACGCCGCGCCCAGGCGATGTTGGACTCCTCGTTGAAGCGGGCCCGCAGCTCCACCAGCACCGCCACCTGCTTGCCGTTTCGAGCGGCGGTCTGCAGGGCCTTAGCGATGGCCGAGTCCCCCGAAGTCCGGTACAAGGTCATTTTTATGGCCAGCACCGTGGGGTCTTCGGCCGCCGCGCGGATGAAGCGGGTCACATAGCCGAAGTCCTGGTAGGGGTGGTGCAGGAGGATATCTCCAGCCCGGATCGCCGCAAAACAGTCGGTGGCCTCGTCGAAGGCGGGCACCGATGCGCCGTGGAAGACCGGATCTTTCAGCGCGGGCAGATCGATCTGGTTGTAGAGCTGGATCATGTCGGTCAGCGCGGTAAAGCCGGAGGCCGGGAAGATATCTTCCGGGTCCAGCCGCAATTCTTCGCGCAGCACTTCCAACAGGTGCGACGGCAGTCCCACCTCGTGCTGTAGTCGTACGGCCTGACCCTTCCGGCGCTTGCGCACCGCCTCCTCGACGTGGGAGAGCAGGTTCTCTGCGTCATCCTGGATGTCCAGCTCGCCGTCGCGGGTCACCCGGATCGCGTGGCAGCTCCGCACGCGGCAGTGGGGGAAAAATCGGGGTAGAAACCACCGAACAATGTCCTCCTGGATGACAAAGGTCCAGCCGCCGGGCACGCGGATGAAGCGGGCCACAAGGGGCAGGGGCAGGGGTACCACCACATGCTGCGGGGCCGGGATCGGGCCTTCCTCGATCGCGCCCAGCTCGGCAATCACGCAGAGGGCGCGGTTCCCCAGGTGGGGGAAGGGGTGTCCGGGGTCCACGGCCATGGGCGTGAGCACCGGCAGCAGGGTGCGCTCGAAATAGTCCTCTAAGAAGCGAAGTTGTTCAAAATCGAGCTCGGCCGGCTTGCGGATGTGGATGCCCTGGCGGGCCAGCGCGGGCAGGATCTCGGACATCAGCACGTGGTGCTGCAGCGCCACCAGCTCCTGCACCCGCTTGGAAACCACCGCCAGGATCTCGCGGGGGGACTCGCCCCCCGGGCCGTAGTGCTGCACCCCCGCGTCGATCGCTCTCCACAGGCCGGCGTAGCGCACCATGAAGAATTCATCGAGGTTTGAGCTGAAGATCGAGATGAACTTCACCCGCTCCAGCAGGGGCACCAGCCGATCACGGGCCTCCTGGAGCACACGGGCATTGAACTCCAGCCAGCTCAGCTCGCGAAAAATCAGGGGGGTAGCGATGGGGCCTCCAGCGTCGGGAATATAGCGCCTTTCCCGGCTATAGCACCAGCCCCACCACATACAGCTCCACCCCGGTGATCCCGGTGAGCAGCATGTCGAGCATGGCTATCCGTCCCCACAAACGGTGCATTTTGGAAAAGCCATTTGGGCGGGGCGGGGCGGCAAAACGTCGCAAGGACACCGCGATCAGCGACAGCCACAGCATCGCAGTGCTGATCGCAAAGAAGGTGTGGATGTAGATGGACGCGTAGAGGAAGTCCGTTCCGGCGTAGCGGGACTCCCGGGTCAGCTCGAAGATGCCGCCGTGGGCTTGGAGGTCGAGCTCAAAGAGCGTCACCGCCACGGCCAGCACCGCCGAGAGGCCCAGCATCAGGTTCCGATGGAAAAGCCAAGCCTGCTGCTTTACTTTCCACCAGGCCAGCCCCATCACTGGTACCACCACCACCAGCGATAGCACGACCAGATCGATCAGCAGGTCAGAGCGGGTGCCGAAGGGAGAAGGGGGGTACATCGCCAGTCTCTTTCACCTGCCGTTCCGCATCCGTCAAGGCGGCGGGAGGAAGCGACTCACCAACAATTGGGCCACCTGCTCGGCCACGTCCAGCTTTGCAAGACTCTTTGCGGCATCCGACATTTTTTTCAGGCTCTCTGGCTCGCCGAGGAGAACGCGCAGGCTTTCCACAACTTTTGAGGTCTCCAGACCTTTTTCCAGCACCACCACCGCCGCACCCACCTGCTCCAGCCCCCGTGCATTGTGTTCCTGGTGGTTGTCGGTGACATTCGGCGAGGGAATCAACATCGAGGCTTTCCCCAGCGCTGCCAGCTCGGCCAGGGTGGAGGATCCCGCCCGGCAGACCACCAGATCGGCCAGCGCGTAGGCGTCTCCCATCCGATCTTCATAGCCGACGAGAACCACCCCTTCAGGCAGCTCTCCATAGCTCTTTTTCAACTCGTCGTGGTAGCGGGGCCCGCAGATGTGTAGGAGCTGGTAGCGACGGTCAGGGTCCCTGGCGCAGGCCAAGGCCAGCGTGTTCAGGGTGGCCGCGCCCAACGATCCGCCCACCACCAGCAGCGTCGGTCTTGACGGGTCAAGACCATAGCGTTCCGCAGCTTTATGGCGGTCACCCTGGAGGATTTTCGGGTTCACCGGGCAGCCCACCGTCACCATTTCCGCCCCGGCCAGCTTCTGCCGCGTCTCGTCGTAGGTCAGCAGCACCAGCTTGGACACCCGGGCGCACAGGCGGTTGGCCAGCCCGGGCGCCACGTTGGCTTCATGGATGACACAGGGGATTCCCAGCGTCCATGCTGCCAGAACGGTCGGTGCCATCACATAGCCGCCCACCCCCAGCACCAGCGCCGGTGCGTCGGCTTTCACCTGTGTGCGCGCAAGCGCCACCGAGCGCAGGAGCCCGAAGAGAAATCGGATTTTCCCCATGATTCCCGCGCGCGGAAAGGCAACCGCCTGTACCGGATGGAAGGGGTAGCCGCGCTCCGCCGCAACCCGACCTTCCAGCCTTCCCGCATCCCCATAGTAGTGCAGCTCGTAGCCGCGGGCCCGCAGGGCATCACCCATCGCAAGTGCGGGGTACACATGCCCCCCGGTGCCACCCCCCGCGAGCAAGACCTTGACGGGCATGATCTCTCCTGAAAATGCTTGTCTCAAGCCCTATCCACTTTTGGAGCCCTTGTCATGTCAAGGGTGAATCCCCGAGCCTGAACGGCTGCACCAGCCCAACCATGTTAGAGGGCGGCCTATGGCGCTCAGGTTCTCCACAGCGGCCGCAGAGGCGATGCGTTCGGCGATCCAGGAAGCCGGTGGCATCGAGATTTTTGCCGTGGGCGACGTGGACAGCAAGGGCGAGGTCCAGAGCATCGAGGTGCACGCCCGCGGCACACAGGATGCCGTGCTGGCCCTACGCTCCCGGCCGCGCGCGGGGCAGGTGGTGATCCACAACCACCCCTCCGGGGTGATTCGGCCGTCGCCCGCAGATACAGAGCTGGCGGGGACCTTCGGCGAAGAAGGCGTGGGTTTTGTGATCGTGGACAATGCGGTCAGCCGGTCGCAGTGGGTGGTGGAGCCGCACAAGAAGCGCCGGGTACGGGTGGATCCGGCGGAAGTCGACGCGATCTTCCTGAAAAAGCTGCCTGCACTGATGCCCGGATGGGAGGCGCGCCCGGGGCAGGTGGAGCTGGCGCATCGGGTGCTGGGCACCTTTAATGATGGGGGAACCGTGCTTTTGGAGGCGGGCACCGGCACGGGGAAGTCCCTGGGCTACCTGGTGCCGGCGGGGCTCTGGGCCCTGGCCAACGACGCCAAGGTCCTGGTGAGCACCTACACCAAGACCCTTCAGGGCCAGCTTTTGAGCGAGGACCTGCCTCTGCTCGCGCGGCTGCTTCCCCTGCGCTATGCGGCGTTGAAGGGGCGCTCCAACTATGTGTGCCGTCGGAAGTTGGGTCTGGCCGGCACCGAGGAGCCGCTGGAGGCCATCCGCGCCTGGGCCGCCACCACGGCCACCGGAGATCGGGAGGATCTGGGCCTGGAGATCGACGAGGATCTCTGGGATCGGATCCAGTCGGACACCGATCAGACCCTCCGGGCGCGCTGTCCCCACTTCAACACCTGTTTTTACTACCAGGCCCGGCGTACGGCGGCCGCGGCGCACCTGATCGTCGCCAACCACGCGCTGCTCCTCTCCGACCTCTCCCTCAAAAATATCCCCAACGCGACTGGCATTCTACCCGCCTTCGACCGGGTGGTGCTGGACGAGGCCCACCACCTGGAGGCCGCTGCCACCTCGGTGGCCGAGGTGCGGCTGAGCCAGCGGCAGATCTCCCGCGGGCTGAGCCCGCTGCTCAACAGCCGGCGGCGCGCGGGGGCCCTGGAAAAGCTCGCACAAAAGTGGCCGCACGAAGTGGGCCCGGCGGCGGGAGAGGCGGGGATGGCGCTCTCCGAGGTGAAGGATCACGCCGGGATTGGATTCTCCTTGTTGAAGGCGGAGTATACGGTTCCTGAGCGGGTGCAGGGCCCCACCCCGCACCAGGAATTCTTCGCCGAGCTGGCGCAGAAGGCGGAGGAGGCGGCGGGGCGACTCGGCGCGGTACAGGCCAAGCTGGAGCCGCTGGAGATCAAGGTGGAGGAGGCCCAGCCGGTGCTGGATCTGGGGCGGGGCCGTCGCAAGCTGGAAGACGTGGCGGGGGCCGCGCGCTCCTTTTTGAAGGAGGAGGAAAACGCCTGTCGCTACTTCGATCCCGGCAACGTGGGGGTGGGTGCGGTCAAGGCGCCGGTGGACGTGGGACCCGCCCTGCAGAAGCTGCTGGAGCGGCTGGAGGGGGTGGTGCTCACCTCGGCCACGCTGACCGTGCATGGGAAGATCGACCACTATGCCGGGCGACTCGGTTTTGAGGACCTGGATTTTTCCATCTTTCCCAGCCCCTTTCAGTACAAAGAGCAGGCACTCTTGGTGCTGCCCAAGGACATTCCTCCTCCCGACGCCCCCGACTATGTGGAGGTGGCGGCGAAGTGGATGGTGGACGCCATCGAAGCCAGCGGGGGAGGCGCCTTTATCCTCTGCACCTCGCACGCAGCGGTTCAGGAGTTTGCCCGTCGTCTGGAGGCGGCGCTGGGCCGTCGCCACGCGATCCTGGTGCAGGGGAGGGGAAGCAAGGGGAAAATCCTGGATCATTTCCGTCGGGACCGCGCGGCGGTGCTGCTGGGCACCGACTCCTTCTGGGAGGGCATCTCGGTAAAGGGCGAGGGGCTGCGGCTGGTCATTATTCCGCGTCTTCCCTTCCGGGTTCCCACCGAGCCGGTGGCCCAGACCCGCTACGAGCGCATCCGCGACCAGGGCCTGGACCCCTTTCGCGCCTATGCCCTGCCAGAGGCGGTGATCAAGCTGCGGCAGGGCTTCGGACGCCTGATCCGCTCGCGCACCGATCGCGGCGCGGTGTTGATCCTGGATCGCCGCATCCACGAGATGTGGTACGGCCGGATTTTTCTGGCCTCGCTGCCCGACGCCCGCAGACTCGTGGGGCCCGGTCGGGCAATCCTGCCGCAATTGCGTGCGTTTTATCAAGAATGGCTTCACGAGAGTCTTGACGCGTCAATAGATGAGATCCCCCCGGAATAGGGCGCTGCTGGTGCGGCCACCGACATGTTGGACGAGTGGGGCAATGGTGTTACCGGTGTGGCCTGGGGGCCGCGCGATGGCGGGTGATAGGAAAGATTACTCTGATGACCCGACGGTGCAGCAGGCACTTGCGATCGTGGAGATGATCCTTCGGGAGAGGAGCCAGGAGACCGGAGCGGGCTTGGGTGCTGCGATTCGGAGAGAAATTCCCGGCTTCCATTTTGCACGCTACGGTGAGGAGACGCCGACGCAATTCCTGATGGAGTATGGGTCGTCCTTTGTGGCGGTGAGGCGCTCCGGTTCGGACTGGGTTTGGGCGCTGGCAGAGCGACTGACGGATGAGCAGATCGAGGATGCCCTGGCGGTGGTCAGCGACGAGCGGACGATAGCCCGGAAGGCACCTTCGGCGGACCGTTTAGCGACGATCCACCTACGCAATTTTCTGTCCTGCCGCGATTGCCGCCTGGATCTGGACCCCGGGGGCTTGACCGTGCTGGTGGGCCCGAACGGATCGGGGAAGAGCTCCCTGCTCCGGGGGCTTTCCAGCGTTGCGCAGACCACCTGCGGGCTGGTAGCCACTCTTTTTTCCGGCCCCCGGGATCTCAGCCGGTTGCGAACCCTGAACAGCGCTGGGCCAGTCGTACTGGAGGTCTTCACCCGCGCTGGAACCAACCTCCGTTTGCAGGGCACTACCGATACCTCTCCGGCCCACTTTGAACTGGAACTGCTTGCGAAGGGGGTGCCGTCGGGGCGTTGGCACTCTCCGGGTCTGTCTCCCACCCCCCCCCTTTCTGCAGGCGAAGGCGGACGGGCTCTGTGGCCGGCGCAACTGTTGCGTCTTTCTGCCGAAATGCTGGCCCAACCATCAAAAGTCGCTGAAGGATCGGCGCGGGTCCGGCGGGATGGCTACGGTTTGCCCTCGGTGCTGGCGCACCTGGCGAACACTGATCGGTCACGACTGGATCAGATCGTGGAGGCGGTACGCAAGCTGGTGCCGGCGGTACGCCAGACCCGGCAGATTCTGCGCCGTTCAGAACAGCCCGACCCTGAAGGCGGAGGGCCAGTCTTTGTGTACCACTTGGAGGTGGAGTTGGAGGGCGTGGGCTGGGTACCGGCGGATCTGTTGAGCGAAGGCACACTTTTGGCCTTCGGGATCCATGCGGTGATCCAACGGGAGCATCCGCCGCGCCTGCTGCTGATGGACGACATCGACCGCGGCCTGCACCCCAAGGCTCAGCGCAGCTTGATCCAACAGCTTCGAGAGGTGGTGAAGGAAAGTGGCCTCAGCCTCGTGGCGAGTACCCACTCGCCCTATGTGCTGGATGAGCTGCCCGCCGAGGCGGTCCGGGTGGTCAGTACGGTGGGGGGAGAGGGTACGCGCGTTATGGCATTGACCGACCATCGGGACTGGGCCGAGTGGAAAGACACCATGAGTGGAGGGGAGTTCTGGGCCTATGTGGGGGATGATTGGCTGGAAGCCCCCCGATGACACCGCAGCGCCGCTGGCGGTTGGTCCTGGTCGGGGAGGGGCCGTCGGATCGGGATCGTCTGCTGCCGTTTATCCGACATCGTGCAGAACAATGCGGGGTGGAGGTGGAGCCCGAGCCCTTTGGCTTGGAGGACTACCTGAAGATCGGCCACATTCAAAGGCTCCACAAGGACGCTGGCTTCCGGTCTGATGTGCGGTTCGTCAAGGGTTTTACGAAAGGTGGGGATCGCCGGAACCTCCACTTGCTCTTTCAGATCCTCACGAAGCAATTCCCAAGGGCATCTGGGTCTTTGCTGGTGGTCTGGAGTCGGGACATGGATCAAGATTTCGACCGTAAAAATGCGTTTTCGGCGGTGCAGGAGGATGTACACGAGCGCTTTCCGCATGTGGCGGGGGCCATCGCCGACGAATGTGGAGAAGCCTGGGAGATCGCGGGCTATGCGCCGTTGGCGGCGAAAATC
>JBEIQS010000462.1:0-1975 GCA_040376425.1 Alphaproteobacteria bacterium
GGAAGCATTACGACGCACCGCGTCAGCCTGTGCCGCGATGGTGGCTACAAAGGCGGGGGCCAGGGTGTTGGGCGCCCCCTTCAGCTCACGGGCCTTCCGACTGGCCAGGCCGTCGTAGGCGCCCATCACCTCGGTATAGGCCGCGGCGATATCGGAGCGGCCCAGGCGGATCGAGTCCTCCACGTTGGAGAGGGTCTCGGTCAGGGTTCCATCCGCCTGAGACGTGTTTGCGTTGCCATCCACCCGCACCCGCTCCAGAGCGTTGTTCGCCGCCGTTTCGATGCCGGTGATCACCTCGTCGCAGCGCTGCCCGGCGAGGCGCGCGGCCCCCTCGCCCGCGCCGAGTACCTGGCTACAAAGCCGATCCACCTCAAAGCGCAGCCGCGCCGCTTGCTGTTCGACAAGCTGGATGATCCGGATCTGGCTGGTCCTGGCGATGCTGGACATCCGGTTGAGCTGGGCGCGGATCCGATCGTGGTGTTCGTCGGGATCCAGGCCGCTCTTTCGCTTGATGTCGTCGCGTTGGCGGGGCCGAAGGGCAGGGATGGCGTCGATGCTGGGCGCCTCCACCCCGCCGATGCGAGCCGGGGGCACGGGTGGAGCCCGAAAGGGAGGCGGAAAGCCACGTGGCGCCGAGGCACCGCTGCCTCCTCCCCCCGCCGGACCGACCGACTCCCCGCCGGCGGCATCCGTGGCGCCGCCTGTGCCTCTCCGCTCGCCCTCGACCTGACCACCGCCGGCAGCACCACTTCCGGCCCCTCCCGCTTCCCCGCCGCCCCCCGGCGTCGCCGGCGCTGCGCCGGGCCCGCCCGACATGCCGCCTTCTTCGGCCTGAGAGGACTGGTTGGCCCCGGTCGCATCACTGCGATCGGCCGGAGCGACCGAGCGGTTGGGCTCCTCGGACTGGTTCGGGTTGGTGGACTGGTTTGCCGGAGCCGGGGCCGGAGTGGAGACGGGCGGGGGGCTGGGCGGGGTGGACTGGCTGACCGGGGGCGCTACCGGACTCCAAGTGGAATCAGGAGGAGCAACGCAGACATTCTCCTCCATGCTGCTCATGTAGCGGGGCATCCCCTCTGACATGCCCGGGGTAGGAACAGAAAAGGTCGCCTCGGAGGACGAGGAGCTGGGGCTGCTGCTCTGCTGGCGAGGGGTAAAGGACACCGGATGTTAAGCTTAGCACAGCGCCGAAAAGGCGCATCTTCTTGGGTGGGGTGGCCGCCAACAACCACCCGGCTCTCCGCCCGGCCGCGTTGTGGGATAGAAGCCCCCCATGAAGCGCTTCTTCAACACCACCGGTCCCTGCAACCCGCAGGACCACTACATGTTGCCCGCCGAAGAGCGCCTGCCCGCCCTGCTGCCCTATGTCGAACAACGACAGTATTTTGTTGTCCACGCTGCGCGGCAGACGGGGAAAACCACCGCGATGCTGTCTTTTGCGGAGCGATTGCGGGGACTTGGCTATGCAGCGGTGTGGGCCACCCTCGAAGTCGGGCAGGGGGTAACGGAAACAGCGGAAGCGGAGCCGTTGTGGCTGCAAGCCCTGGAGGGTTCGGCGGCCATTCTTCCGGCCGCCCTGCGTCCTCCTTCCCGAAGAGAATTTCTGGGCTTGGAAGTAGGCTCGCGGCTGCAACAATGGCTGAGCGCGTGGTGTGCTGCGGTGGAGGCTCCGGTTGTGCTGCTTTTGGACGAGGCCGACACCGTCAGCGGCGCTGCCCTCGTCAACCTGCTCCGCCAGCTCCGTGCGGGTTTTTCGGAGCGAAGCTTCCGCAAATTCCCCGACTCCATCGCCCTGATCGGCATGCGTGACCTGCGCGACTACCTCACCCGCGCCAAGGACGGCATCCCCATCAACCCCGGCAGCCCCTTCAACATCAAAAGTGCCTCCCTCACCCTCCGCAATTTCACCGAAGCCGAGGTGGCCTCCCTCTACCAGCAACATACCGACACCACCGGCCAGGTTTTTGAAGCGGCGGCC
>JBEIQS010000451.1:0-2070 GCA_040376425.1 Alphaproteobacteria bacterium
ACACCGACGTGGTTCCGGATGCCTCGCGCATTTCGCCGCCGCTGCGGCTTTCGGGCGGAACACGCCTGGATCTGGAGGTGCAGATCGCGGGCCCCGTGCGCAGCCTGGAGAGCAGCCTGCACGCACTGAAGATGGAGCTGGAGGAGGGCGGCGTCCGTGTGGCCCCCTCGGCAGCCGCCACCCTGAACCAGGACTTTATCCTCAGCTTTTCGACGGCCGACGAGCAGCGCGCTGTCAGTCGTGCCTGGACCGACGGGCAGTTTACCGCGCTGTTTGTGGAGGCACCGTCGATTGCGCAAATGCCGTCTCTTCCCCGGGATGCCGTGTTTGTGGTGGACATTTCTGGATCCATGGGCGGCGGCAAGATGGAGGCCGCACAAAAGGCGCTGATCACCGCCCTGCACGGCCTGTCTACCGGGGATCGCTTCCGCCTGATCGCCTTCGACGATCGGGTAGAGGCGATGTCCCCCGACTTTCTGACCTACACCAACGACAGCCTGAAGAAGGCCGACGCGTGGGTGGCGCGCCTGGCGGCGCGGGGTGGCACCGAGATGTTGCCGGCCATCCAGGCCGCCCTGGAGGGCAGCACCCCCGCGGGGCGGCTGCGCACCGTGCTCTTCATCACCGACGGCCAGGCGGGCGACGAAGATCGCCTCGCCGCCGCAGTCTCCAATCGCCGCAATGGCGCCCGCTTTTTCACCCTGGGCATCGACACTGCGGTCAATGGCGCGCTGATGAAGCAGCTCGCCCGGCTGGGTGGGGGCACCTGCGAGCTCTGCACCCCGACCGACGACATCGAGGCAGTGGTTGCCAAGCTGGAAAGCCGCTTTGGCAGCCCCCTGCTGACCGGGATCACCGCACATGGCGCCATCGCCGCCCGGCCAGAAGAGGCCATCCTCTTTTCCGGCCGCCCGCTGAGCATGCTGCTGGAGGGTGCGGGGCCGGTGCAACTGTCCGGCCTGCAAGCTGGTGGATCCTGGACCGAGACCGTGGTTCCTCGTCGCGTCACCACCGCATTGGCCCCGCTGTGGGCGCGGGAGCGGATCGCCTGGCTCCAGGACCGCCTTGCACTGCGCCCCTTTGAGGAAGAGGCGATCAAGCCGGAAATCCTCCGTATCTCCCTGCAACACGGGGTGCTCTCCCGCTACACCGCCATGGTGGTCGTGGATCGCTCGGTCCGGGTGGATGGCACCGCGGTTCCCGTGGTCCAACCTGTCGAGCTTCCCGCCGGCTGGTCGGAGGACTTCGCAGATGGAGGCGCTGGTGGCGGGGGAGCACCCCGACGGGCACGCCTGCCCATGATGTCCCGCGCCGCGATGGCGCCCGGCGCGCCGCCCCCGGCACCCTCGCGGACCGGCGTCGCAGGCCCGATAGACGCGGCTTCGTTGAACGCGCCGAGCATGGAGGAAGCCCCCGACATGTATGACGCGATGCCGTTGGAAGGCAGTGTCCCGTTCGCCGCACCGCGGGTGTCCTCCAAAACTGCCGCTGCACCTGCTAAAAAGAGCGGTCCGGGCATCCTGAACCGGGTGTTGCACAGCTTCGGCCTGGGCGGGAAGGCCGCCAAGGCCGAAGAGGAAGAAAGCTCCAAAGAGGTGGCCTTCGCGCCGCCGCCTCCTCCTCCCTCCGCCCCCGCGGCCCCCGCCCCTGTCGTCGCCGCGCCGCTGCCCGAGTCCGCGCTGGCCGCTGCCCAAAGCGCCGACGGCAGCTACGGCGGGGACCTGCGCCGCAGCGGCGCCGCGCTGTTGCTCCTGCTCTGGTGGGGCCACACCCGGCGCAAGGGCCTGCGTAGCCGCACCGTGGGCAAGCTGGCCACCTGGCTGGGCACCCGGAGCGAGCCGCTGGCCGCCGAGCTTCTCCGCGTGCTGGAAGCCGCTGAGCGCGGCGAGAGCCTCCAGCCCTCCGCCACCTGGGAGTCCCTCTTTGATGCGGGACCGGAAGGGGCCGCGCTGAAGCAGGCACTGGGGCGCTGATCCTATCTCGGATCAGAATATTCTGGAGAAGGATATTCTGATCCGATAGGTTTCAGAGATCGCGGGTACCGTATATTCTGATTCGACACATACTGAT
>JBEIQS010000136.1:0-15968 GCA_040376425.1 Alphaproteobacteria bacterium
ACCGTCGGGGGACATCAACACCCTCTTATCACCGTCATGTTGGCGCTACCTGAGTCATGGATCACCCACCACGACTCCTGCGGTATCCACGGGGTGGCAGAGGCCGAGGAGTTCAAGGTTTCCGGGCGATCACCCGGATCACTTCTGCAGGGCCCACGTGATAGGTGCCTTCCCGAAGCTCAATGCTGCATTCTTCCAGGTGCAGAAAGTGGGCGCCCGGGAGATCTTCGTGGAACAGGGACGCCCGGTAGAGCAGGGCTTCATCCTTGGGCCCACCACTGCTGCGTGAAAGCTGGGCGGGGGTGAAGGCTTCCAGCAGGAAGATCCCGCCGGGAGAGAGGGCTTCCCAGCAGCGGCGATGTACCTGCTGCCGAAGTGCGGGAGGCAGGTGGGCGTAGATGCTGACCACCGCGTCGCAGGGTGGCACGGGCCAGTCCGAAAGATCAGCCTCAACCGCCCGATAGCCGGCCACCCCGACCGCATTCGCCTTGGCCACGGCCACCGCACTGCTATCCACGCCGGTCACGTCGAAGCCCTGCGCCGCGAGCCAGCGCCCATTGCGTCCATCGCCATCTGCCAGACAAACGACCTTCCCTTTTTCAGGGAGTAAGCCAATATTCTCGGCAAGAAAGACGTTCGGCTCGTCGCCGTAGATGGCTGCGGGTTCAGCCCAGCGCGTGTTCCAGAAGGATGACACCGACACCTCGGTCCCGGCAGCTAACGTGGGGGGCACGAGGTGTCGAAGTATGTATCATGTATCATGTATCATGCGTCATAACACATGATACATGTATCATGGCCAGGCGCGGTAGTTGGTGGTGTAGGTCCCCGCGCTACCAGGCTGGCCGATGGCTGCCATCCCATAAGGCCCGCCCAAACCGCCCGCCACCGAGGTGGTGCCGGTGACGGCGCCCGCGCTGTCATAGAACACCTTGATACGACCGCCGCCACCACCGCCACCGCTGTCGTTGGCTGTGTTGCTGCCGGTCCCGGCCGCGCCCCCGGCCGCGTTCAAGGTGCCGGTGATGGACACCTGATCCCCCTGCAGCAGGATTCCGCCCCCTGCACCCCCACCGCCACAGCCGGAGCAGGTATTGGAGGAAGCGGCACCCGTCATCAGGATACTTCCAGCAATCTGAACAATCTCAGAATCCACCCAGATAGCCGCCCCGCCGGCAGCACCCGCAGTGGAGCCCCCGTAGCCACCCCCACTCCCGGCATCCAAGTCCAGCCCCGTGGAGGTTCCGTAGCTGGCACCGCCTGTACCTACCGTGTCGGAGGCATCGTAGCCCCCGGTCCCACCGGCCCCACCATAGCCCCCGCCACCGGCACCACTATTGCTGCTTCCCGTACCGCCGCCGGTACCCTGGCCGGTCCGGCTGCCACTGGTCCCCGCTGCATAGCCCAGGCCCACCCCATAGACATTGCTACTGGAATCCACGTAGAAGGTGTCCGATTCGATGATCACCACCCCGCTCACCTGAAGCCGGCCGCCGTTGATCACCGACACGTCGTCGTAGGCGTAGGTGCCTGCAGACAGGGTGACCGTGGTCGCGTCCACCACCAGATCCGGCAGGGCCGCTTCGACCGTTACCGAGGCTGAACCTGAGTTTCCGCCGCCCCGACCATCGCTGACGGTGACCGTACACACCCACACGTCATCCGAAAGGGTGGACACAGCGGGCACGGTGTCCCCCGTGGCGACCGTGGTGGTGGGGTTGGCAAAGGAGACCCCGTCCACCGTCCAGCTATAGGTGTAGGAGATGGTGTCGCCATCGGCATCCGTCGAGGTGGTGCTGGTGCACAGAAGAGGGTCCACAGCCTCGATTGGGTCGGTGGGGCTGATGCTCACGGTGGGTGCCGTCGGCAGGCTGTTCAGCACGGTGGCCGACGCCACGTCGCTGTCGCTCGCCCCCTGCGGATCACTTACCACCACGGTGCAGCGCAGGCTGTCGCCGGGATCCGTGTCGGCCGCAGTGATGGTGTAGGAGGAAGAAGTCCCCACCGTGGCACCAGAGCTGACATTGGTGAAGGTGTAGCTGTAGCTGAGGGTGCTGCCATCGCCGTCCGTCGCATTCGCCGAGCAGGTCAGGGTGTCACCGACCTGGCCGGTCGAGGCGCTCATCGTGACGCTGCTCACCACCGGGACGATATTGTCGATGGTTGTACTTGCCTGACCGCTGCCCGTGCCCCCCCAGGGATCCGTACCGGTGACCACACAGCTCAGGGTATCGCCCGGCTCCACATCGGCCGCACTCACGATGTAGCTGGTACCGGTGCCGACGGCGGTGCTGCCGTTGTACCACGTATACACCAGCGTAACGCTCTCCGCGTCCGCGTCGCTGCTGCGGCCAGAGCAGCTCAACGAGTCGCCCACCTCTGCGGTGCTCGCACTCACCTGCACGCCGCTGATCACCGGATCGCTGTTGAGCACCGTTGCCGTGCTCTGATCACTGTCGGTACCCCCGCTGCCGTCGGTGGCGGTGACCACACAGGTCAGGGTGTCGCCCGGGTTGGTTCCGCCGGCTGTCAGCGTGTAGGTGCTCCGGCTGCCGAGCAGGGTGGAGCCGTTGTACCAGGCATAGCTCAACGTGGGGCTACCACCGTCGGCATCTGTCACCGTCGCTGCGCAGCTCAAGGTGTCGCCCACCCGGCCGGTGCTCGCGCTGATCGTCGCCCCGCTGACCACCGGATCGGTGTTCAACACGCCGGCCGTCGCGCTATCGCTGGAAGAACCACCATCCCCATCCGTCGCGGTCACCACACAGGTCAGGGTGTCGCCCGGTTCCGTATCCCCCTCGGCGATGGTGTAGCTGCTGCCACTGGCGATCCAGGTGGAGCCATTGTACCAGGCATAGTCCAGGGTCGGTGTGCCACCGTCCGCGTCGGTGGCGCTTCCGGAGCAGCTCAGGCTGTCCCCGACCCGGCCGGAGCCCGGGCTCACCTGGACACCGGTCACGACAGGCTCGCTGTTCTCCACCTGCACCGTCGCGGTGGCGGTGGCGGTGCCACCGTCCCCATCGTCGGCCGAAACCACGCAGACCACGCCGTCCCCGGGTTGCAGATAGGCCGCGTCCACCGTCCAGCTATCGCCACTGGCCAACAGGCTTCCGGCCCCGTCTTCCCAGCGGTAGTCCAGCGACAGGCTGTCCCCGTCCGGATCGCTGCCGGTGCCCACACAGGTCAGCACCTCTCCCGCCCGCGCCGCACCCAGAATGGTCGCGACCAGCTCGGGATTGCTGTTCACAATGCTCACCGACGCGCTACCGGAGGGACCACTCCCGTAGCCATCCGTGGGCGTCACTTCCACCGTCCAGACCTGACCTTTGCTGGTGGCTGCGGCGGGAAGGGCGGCGCTGGTGCTGGCGGTGGACAGCAGGCCGTCCACATACCAGACGTAGGTGTAGTCCAGCGTACCAACACCATCCGGATCCACCGAGCCGGACACCGTCACGCTCAGATCGTCGTCGGTGGTGGCCGGATCCGGAGAGATTCCGACCGTGGGCGCGGTAGGCAGCGCATCCACATAGATCAGGATGCTTTGGCTCCCGGACAAGCCATAGCTGTCGGTGACGGTGGCCGTGAGGTTGTGGTAGCCCTGGCTCAGATCGGTGGGCAGCACCAGGGAGCCGGTTGCATCGGGTGTGCCGGTGCCAAGCAGACCGTCCACGTCGCTCTCATAGACCACGGTCAGATGATCCAGGCTGTCGCGACCAGCGGTGACCAGGAAGCTATCCGAAAATGTGCTCCCTTCCGGACGGATATCGCCATCCAGTGGATCGACGAACGCGATGGAGGGCGGACTGGCCACCTCCCAGCGCAGGCTACAACTTCCCACCCCACCCACCTCATCGGTGAGGGTAAGAACCACCTGCTGGGTGCCCTCGCTCAGGGCCGCAGTGGTGAGAAACACCGTCCCATCCGCAGCCACGTTGGCCGGGCCAAGATCCCCGTCCAGATCACTGCTCCAGCGAGCGCTGAGCTGATCGGCGGCGACGTCCGGGTCGGCGGCGGTGGCAACGAAGGTGACGGAGCTTCCGGTCGCCGCAGCTCCACCGTCGGTGGGCTCGGAAAAGCTACAGGTGGGGAGCTGGTTGGGCCCGCCGACGGTAAAGGAAATACTGTTCTGACCCACCTTTCCATCACTATCGGTCACCTGCAGCCGCAGCGTGTGGCTGCCGGCCTCGAAGAGCCCGGATTCAGTAAGGCTGCCGTCCGCCGCCGGGGTGGTCGCCGTGGTCAGCGTCCCCTGGATGCTATCCTCCCAAAGTACGGTCAGCGCCGTGGCGGGATCCTCCACATCGGAAACCACACCGGCGAAGGCGATGGGCACATCGCTGTAGAACTGCCCGCTGGAATCCGGCGCGGTGATCGTCGCGGTGGGGACCGAGGTTTCGGTCACAGCGAGACTCAGCTCCGCGCTGCCCACCGCCCCTTCGGGATCCCGCACTTCCAGGCGCACCTGCCCACCGCCCGGGCCAAAAGTGGCCTGGCAGCTTGTGGTTCCGTCCGCAGCCGCCGTGCCCGTGCACTGCTCCACACCGTCGATGATCCAGGTCACAGCCAGCTCGGTGACCCCACTCTCCACATCGGCCACCCGCCCGCCGATGGTCACGGGAGTGCCCTCCCGCACGGTGTCGCCATCGCTGTGGGAGGTGATCGTGGCGGTCGGCGCCGTGTTTTCAATGGCGCTGTCGTCTGTTCCGCTGTCCACCTTGCTTTCTTCCGGCTCGCTGTCCGGCTTTGGCGTACCGGGGCATCCAAAGAGAATGGAAAGAGGGAGGAGAAGAAGGAATTTGGACGGTCTCAAGAGTCACCTGCTTTGCGCCGGAATCATGGCATTTTCCGAGGGTTTGTCAAGCGGGTGCAAAGCAGTCCGGCCGGGAGCTTTCAATTTGATACATCCTGCAATGTATCACGAAAATAACCATATTACATAGGTTTTCTTGATACATGCAATGGGCCTACTCTCAATTCTCCACGCCCCCCCTTGCTCCCCTCCCCCCCTCCGCGCTATGCGGCGCTCCCCGAGGTTCCGATGCTGTCCACGATGCTGTTGCTTCTCGCCTGCGCCCACTCTCCTGCAGTAGGGGCGGCCGGCGCCGGCTCGCCGATGCCGAACTTCAACCAGCTTTCCCTGGTCCAACGTCCCTCGGGCCTGCGTGTGGCGGTACTTAAACGGGGCCAGGGTAGCCCGGCGCGCAGCGGCGAGACCGTGCAGCTCCACTACAATGCCTATCTGGTGGATGGGCAGCGCTTTGACTCCTCCTTCGACCGCGGGGAGCCCTTTGCCTTCCAGGTGGGAGGGAACCAGGTCATCGCCGGCTTCGACGAGGGTGTGCTGGGCATGCAGCCCGGCGAGCGCCGCATCCTGGTGATCCCCTCGGCCATCGGCTACGGAGCCAACGGCGCTCCTCCGATGATTCCACCTGGAGCAACACTCGTTTTTGACATCACCTATCTGGGCACGGCCCAGTAGCAGCCAGGTCAGGAGGGCTCCACTGCCGAAGGCTCCTCCTCAGGCTCGCCCTGCTCTTCGGTTTCGTCGTCCAGCCTGCGGTCCCGATGTAGGGCAAAGGCAGGAGAAAGCATCAGAAAGGGCGAGGTGCCGCTGCGCATGGACGCTCCAGGGTGGCCGGAGAGACTCCGGGAGGAGGGGGCTCCTCAGTCAGGCATGCGCAGCCGCTCGGGCAATCGGCTCAACGATCGGAAAATTTCCTTTCCGGCGGCGGCCGTCAATAGCAGTTGTAGCCGTCCCAGATGTACGGAAAGTCGTATACATCCCAGTCGTAGGCCTGACCCGCCTGGACCGTGTAGGGATCGGTAAAGACGCAGTTGGAGTAGTCGCTGATCGCCAGGGTCTGCCAGGCGATGTTCGGCGCAATCTCGAAGGTCAGGCTGTCGCCATAGCCCAGGATGTAGCTGCCCGTCAGCTCGTACAGGTCGCCATTGGAGTAGTCGATCTGGACCAGGTAGTAGATCGACTCGGCCGAATTCCAGTTGGTCACCGTCAGCTCGGCATAGTCGGCTTCCGCGTCGCTGTCGGTGTCGCTATCGCTGTCGGTATCGCTGTCGGAGTCGGTGTCCGAGTCGGTATCCGTGTCGGTATCGGTATCGGTATCCGTATCGGTGTCCGCATCGGTCTCCGCTTCCGAGTCGATGTTGTTTCCGGTATCATCATTTTTGTTTACAACATCTGGAAGACAGGCGGAGAGGAGGGGGAGGAGGAGAAGGCGGGTCATGGTGCTCCGGTGCAAGGCCAGGGTGCAACCCGACTGTGCCGTTGGGGACTGAGCCGGCCGATCCTTCTGCGCAAACTCCGGGCCATCGCCTCAGCGCAGCGGCCGCACCGGCGCCGGGCGCGGCTCCACCTTGGGCTCCACGGGTGGGGTCAGGATCTTGGGGTTCAGCACATAGCGCATGCCCTCCTCATAGCTGATTTTTCCAGCTTCGTAGGCTTCCTTCACCGCGTTGTCCATGGTGATCATGCCCTCGCGGCGCGAAGTCTCCAGGATGTTGGGGATCTGGTGCAGCTTGTCCTCCCGCACCAGCGTGCGCACCGCCGGGTTCGCCAGCATCACCTCAAATACTGCCGTTCTGCCCCCATTCTTGCTGGGCAGCAAGCGCTGCGACACCACCCCCAACAGCGCCGAGGCAAGCTGGGCCCGGATCTGCTCCTGCTGGTGGCTGGGAAAGGTGTCCACGATGCGCGTCACCGTCTGGGCCACGTCGTTGGCGTGCAGGGTGGCCATCACCAGATGTCCGGTCTCGGCCGCAGTCAAGGCCGAGGAAATGGTCTCCAGATCCCGCATCTCCCCGACCAGGATCACATCGGGGTCCTGCCGCAGGCTGTACTTCAGGGCCGCCGCAAAGGTCAGGGTATCCGAGCTCACTTCGCGCTGATCCACCGTTGCCAACTTGGACTCGTAGACATATTCGATAGGGTCCTCCACGGTGATGATGCGGCAGGCGCGGCTGCGGTTGATGCGGTCCAACAGGCAGGCCAGCGTGGTGGACTTGCCGGCGCCGGTCGGCCCGACCACCAACAGCAGCCCCTGCGTGCGCTCGGTCAGCCGCAGGATGGCTTCGGGAATTCCGAGCTTGTCGGGCGCAGGAATCTCGGAGTTGATGGCGCGAAGGGCCGCCGCCATCTGCCCCTTCTGGTAGTAGGCATTCACGCGAAAACGGCGCTTCCGACCCTCACTCTCCACCGCCAGCGCAAAATCCAGCTCCCGCTCCAGCTCGTAGAGGGCGCGCTGCCGGGCACTCATCACCGAGTACAATAATGTACGCATGTCGCCCTCGGACAGCGGCAGACGCCCCACCTCCGAGTGGTCCAAGGGCCCCAGCTCGCCGTTGATGCGCACCAGCGGCGGTCGCCCCGCGGTCAGGTGCAGGTCGGAGGCGCCTCTTCCTTCGGCCATACTCAGCAGCGCCTTCAGATCCAGCCCCAGATCGGCGGTGGCACTGCCTCCTCGAAAGGTCCCCGTCCCCGTGGCCAGACCCCGCGCCATCAGCGCAAAGGCATCGGCGTTGGTGGCGGCAGCAAGGCCCACCTCGTAGCGGATCTGCCCGGCGTGGAGCAACCGCAGGAGGGATTGGTTGAAGCTCTGTAACATGGGATCCACCGATCCCATCAGCAGATCCTGAAGCTCCTCCACCCGCTGCTCCCGCAACAGCCGCGCCACCGTCGGTGTGCCGCTGAGAATCTCCGTGGCCAACACCCGCGCCTTCCCGTCGGCACGGGGCAGCAGTCGCTGCGACAGGATCCCCACCAGGGACAGCGACAGGTCCAACGCGGCCTGGGCACGCTGATCCTCGGGGAAGTAGGCGAGAAGCCGCTGGACGGTCTGAGTGGTGTCGCTGGCATGGATCGACGCAAGCACAAGGTGTCCAGTCAACACCGCCGAGAGCGCCACCCGCACCGTCTCCGCATCCCGCAGCTCGCCGATCAGGATCACGTCCGGGCTTTGCCGCACCACATGCCGAAGGGCACTGTGGAAGGAGAGGGTGTCGGAGCCCACCTCCCGCTGGGTGACCCGGCTGCGCAGGTCCGTATGAACAAACTCGACCGGATCTTCGATCGTGACAATGTGGGCGGCACGACTGCGGTTCACCTGATGAAGCAGGGCTGCCAAGGTGGTGGACTTGCCCGATCCTGTAGCCCCCGCTACCAAAACCAGCCCACGGGGCTGTTCGACGAAGCTGCGCAGCCCGTCGGGCAGCCCCAAGCTCCCCAGCTCAATCGCTCCGGAGGGCACCGGTCGGCCCACCAGGGCGGTGGCCCCCTGCTGGCGCATCAGGGATAGCCGCAACCTCCGACCCTCGGAAAGCGGAATCCCGACATCCAAATCCCCGTTTGCCAGAAAGCGCTGCCGCGCCGACTCGGGCAGGAGCTGCTCCAAAAAGCTGTGGATGGCCTCGGCGCTGGTGGGTGGCTCCGACGTGATGCGCACCTGCCCGTGAATACGTGCAGCGGGTGGCTTGCCTTCGGTGATGAACATGTCGGAAGCGCCGGCCTTGTCCATGGCGACAAGCAGGGGCAGTAGCGGGGTAGCCACGAGAGCCTCGGGTGCAAATCCTCTTCTATCAGGGTAGAGGTGCGCATGTTGTTCGCCCTCCTCCCCTTTACCTTGGCTGCAACCCTCCCGGGGATCAGCCTGCCCTTTGATGTAGATGCAACCGGCCAGTGGGTGCTCCCGGCCGAGCTGCCTGCGGCATTGACGGCCGCCGGGGTTCAGCCGGGCTGGGCCCTGCAGGCGGTGGACGGCCTGAAGTTGGGGACCGATCCACAGGCCGCCCAGCGGATTGTGGCGGCCGGACCTGCCCGTGCGGTGCGCCTGCACTTTGGCACTCCGACCGGCGAGACCATCGTGGTGGTGCAGCGCAGCCCGCTGGTGGTGGTGGAGGAGCTGGGCCTGCTGCCCTGGTCCGAGTGGTTCGCAAAGGACAAGTACGCCTGGGCCACCACCGAGGAGGGGACGCCGGTGGTGGTGGATGGGCAGGGCGACGGCTGGGTGCTGGACCCCACCATGGCCACGCAGCTCAAGATCCCCTCCCCCAAAACGGCGCCCCTGAAGATTCCTGATCTGTGGTGGTCCCTGACCGATGCGACCTGGGTGCTGCTGGCCCCTTCGGGCATCCTCACCGGCGATCGCGCCTGGGCCGAGGGACAGTTTCTGTCCGCTGCCCGCTTTTTGAACTTCAAAGACCAGGCCGGAGATCACCTCGCACTGCCCACCGCCGACGGGCTGCGGATGTTGGCGGTGCGCTGGCCCGACGGCACGCCGTCTCTACCCGTCTGTGATCCGGGCGTGCCCGAGACCTGTCTGGTGGCGGGTCGGGAAATCGTGCAGAGCCTGCTGGACCGCCCGGGGGGGAAAGAGGAGGCCCTGCGGGTCTTTGGGGTGGCCTGTGCCGGCGGCACCTTCCGGGCCTGTCTGGAGGCGACGGCGATTGAGGAGCCCGGCCTCTCCAACAAGATCAACGCCTGCGCGGACCGCAAGGCTGCGGCCTGCCACGAAGTGGCGCGCACCCGCCTGGCTAGCAAAGATGAGGAGGAACCCTCACAACTGCTGGTGGGTGTACTGGAGTATGCCTGCTCGGTGGATGCCTCGGGCTCACTGGGGGAGCGCCTGCGGCGGTTGGAGGACGTGGGCGAGGGCTGCATGTTGCTGTCGCAAGCCTTCGACAAGCTCCAGGTTCCGGATCGGGCGCTGTTGAGCCTGGATCAAGCCTGTGTTCTCGGGCGCTCGGAGGCCTGTGATGAGGGCACCCGACGCCGCCAGGACGCCTTTGCGCTGAAGACCGTGCGCGAGTGCGAGGACCCGCGCCTTCCGCTCTCCACCTCCTGCGTGGAGCTGGGCGACCTCCTCCAGGCCGGACCCATCTCCGCCACCCGCCTGGACAGCTTCTCGGCGTACTTGAAAGCCTGCAAGCTGGGCGATCAGGAAGGCTGCACGCTGTTGGGCGACTATGTGGACCGCTGGGGAATTGACCACCCCCGGGTTCAGCAGGCCGAGCGCAGCCTGAAAGAGGCCTGTGAGGCCAGCGAGCAGCAGGCCTGTGTGGGTGCTGCACACCTGCTGGTGCGCCACGAGCCCAAGTCGGAGGCCTACGCCGAGGCGCTCGGTCTCTTTGATGCCTCCTGCAAGGCCGGAATCGCCGGGGCCTGTATCTCCGGGGCGGAGCAGCGGCGCATTGGAAAAGCCAAGAAGGTCGAGGCGATGTCCCCGATGGAGATGTGGGAGGCGGCCTGTGAAAAGGACAGCCCCGCCGGCTGCGCGGGTCTGGGCGAACGCTTCGCCCAGCGCAAGGCCACCTGGGACAACGCCTACGAAGCCTGGAACAAAGCCTGTAATACCGGTGATGCGGGCGCCTGTACCCAGCTAGGCAAATTCGTGCTCAACCGCCACAGCGAGCCCTGGCCGCAGGAGCAGCCCTCCCGCGCCTACCTGAAGCAGGGCTGCGAAAATGGCAGCGCTGAAGGTTGCTACTGGCTGGCAGAGGCCGACCTTCCCAAAAAGGGCGACCCACCCGAGCCGGCCTACCTGCTGTTGGAGCAGGCCTGCGAGGGTGACTACGGCACCGGCTGCGCCGACCTCGCCCACATTCACCGGCAGCGTAACAGCAACTTCGACGACGAGCTCGCCGCCGACTTCCTCCAGCAGGCCTGTGACAACGGGCACTTCGAGAGCTGCCGCGACCTGTCCACCATGTACCTTCGCGGCGAGGGCGTAGAGAAAGATCCGGCAAAAGCACGCGAGTTGGCGCAGCGCTACAGCGTGAACGCCTCGCGGCGCTTCTTCCGCTTCGGCCTGCGCCTGGGCTTCCCCGCCGTGGCGGGGGGCGAGGTGGAGCTGGTCGCGCCCATCCCGGTGGGCCCGGCTGTCGCGCTGACCGGCAGCTTCAGCTATGTGCCCGCCATCGGTGGATTTATGGTGGTGCTGAAGGGACAGGACTATGTACCGGGTCTCGCCTACCGCTATATGGATGCGGGCCTGCGCATCTATCCCAACAATAAAGGTCGTGGGCTCTACGGCATGGCCGCCGTCCACCAGCTCGACACCCTGGGTTGGGATCGTCCCTTGACACGTCAAGGGATTTCCGGCCGTATCGGCATGTACACAGAGAGCAGCGTCTTCTACACCCGGGTGGAGATGGGCATCGGCCAGTACGGCATGATCCACCTCTCCGACTGGGACGAGGACACCAAAGGCAGCTTCCCGTTGATCCAGGCCACCCTGTCCTTCACCGTGGGGCTGGCGCTCTTTTAAGACGCCTCTCTCCGCGCGGACCAGGGCTTCCACCCGCGCTTATGAGCCCTTGACCTGTCAAGGGCTCTATTCTTTTTTCTTCTTCTTTGGCTTCTTTTCTGACTCCACAACGGGAGGAGGCGGCGCAACCAGAATGGTGGTTGCCATCCCCTGCTCCTCGGGGCTCAACAGGTAGAGCCCACCCGCCTCCGCCACATAGACCGGGTTGTGGCCAAGTGCGGCTTCCAGCAGGGCCTCCACCCCCTCCTGAGCGGCTACATCGGCCAGACGCCCCAGCACCGGTCGACGGAAATTCCCCGGGATCACCAGGATGGACTCTCCATCCAAGGTCAGCCAGGCGGAACGCAGCCCTGCGGTGCTGGGAATCTGAAGCAGGTGCAGCCCGGCGCGCAGCAGGACCACCTCCGACACATTCTGGCCATCCACCGACGGAAGTCCACCCTCCCCCGGGGGAGCCACCCAGAGCTGTACCCGGAAAATCTCGACCTGCACGTCCTCAAACAGGGACTTCCCCTCGGTGGGCAGATCGGATGGCCAGGTCTCCGGTGCCCCCAGGGAAACGGCGGTGCGCAGCTCGGCCTGGGCCTCTTCCTTCTCGCCCGCGCGCGCCAGCAGTCCGCCGCGCAACAAAAACATCCGTGCCGCGACGGCGGGATCCACCCGCTCCGAAAGGCAACCCAGCCCGCCGATGCCCAGATCCAGCTCGTCCATGGCCAGGGCCACATCTCCGGCCTGCCAGGCTGCTTCTCCACGCACCGAGTGCCCCAGTAGCTCCGCCGCCCGGGTGGGACTTCCGGAGCAGTGCCGCAGCACGGCGCTGCCCAGCACCCGTGTGGGGCCCTTCAAAATCCCCTCCAGGGGAACCAGATCGAACTGCGAGGACGGCAGTCCGGTGCGCGCCGCCGCCTGCTCCAGTACCTCGTTGGGCAAACCAGCATCATAGACCAGGGGAATCCCCGCAAAAGCGGCCCAGGAGAGGAGTAGAATCACGGGTTGCCCGAACAAGAACTGTTTGTATCAAAGTTATAGCAAAGTGTCACACTTTCACCGGCCCGCACAAAAACCGCACGTGGCTCCTTCTCTCCCGAAGGGCTGATCAGCGTCAAGCTGTGGCTACCCGCAGGCAACACATAGCCGCCGTTCGGCCCCGGCCGCAGCGTCTTTCCGGCGAGCTGCACGGTCGCCCCGCTGGGCACGGTGCGCACGGTCACAGTGCCGGTGGGCTGCGCGGTGGTGGTGGCGGGATCGCTGCTGGGCCGTGTGGCCTCGGTCTTCGGGCCCGGCTCGGTGGGGGTGAGGATAATGATCGGTGAAGAGGCCGGCTTTTCGCTACCTGGATCCGGCTTGGGGGGGCTGGGCGGCTTGGCGGAGGAGGCCTCGGAAGGCGCACGGGTGCCGGTGGGCGGTCGGGAGCCGGCGGGAGCCGCCGGCACGGGCTGCGGGGGCGCCTCGGTAAGCGTAGCCGGGGCCGGGGGCGCCGTGGGCGGAGTGGTCGCCGGGGTTGCGGCCAGACCAGCCGGAGCGGGCGGGGGGGAGAGGGGGAGCTCAGCCGCTGCTGGCGTGGAGGTCTTGCCCCCGGGCATCCACGCGGGCAGCTCACCGCCACCCATGGTTCGCCACAGGACCCCGCCGATCACCGCCGCCGCCCCCCAGAAAACCACCGTGACCACCAGAAAACCGAGCACCCACGGCAGCTTCGGTCGCGCAGGCGGAGGCAGCGCGGGCGGGACGGACGCCGAGGGGCTGACAAAGGTGGGCTGCACCATGGGCCGAAGGGGCGGCGGACGAAAGGGCGGCAGGTGCTCGCCATGCAGCTCCATCTCGTCGCGCACCCGCTGCAGGTCGCCCACCATGTCCTGCACCCGGGGATAGCGATCTTCCGGATTAAAGCGGGTGGCCCGCTGGATGATCGGGGCGAGCAGCGGCGGCACTTTGGCAAAGGCAACGGCCCAGGCCTCCTGGTTGTGCAGGCTGGAGGACTCCTTGCCCACCAGGAGCGCGTACAGCGTGACACCAAAGGCATAGATGTCCGACCGGGGATCAGCATTGCTGCTGTCTGCACGCTGTTCTGGCGGCATAAAGGAGAGCGTTCCCATCACCATGCCGTGGTGGGTCAGCCCCTGCCGCCCCTTGGCGTGGGCGATGCCAAAATCCGCCAGCTTGTAGACCCCATGGCGATCCACCAGGATGTTCCCCGGCTTGATGTCCCGATGCACCATACCTTCGTCGTGGGCCACGCCCAGGGCCCCACCGATGGCGATGCCCACCTCCACCACCTCGCGGGGACTCAGCGGACCTTCTTTGTAGAGGCGCTCGCTCAGGCTGTCCGCCTCTGCCAGCTCCATCACCAGGTAGACGCCCTGAGCGTCCTCCACCGCGTCGTGCACCATCAGCACGTTTGCGTGCTTCAGACCTGCCTGAGCCTGAGCTTCGGCCTTCAACCGGGCCCGACGCTGGGCCGACGCGGCAACCTCCGGTAACATCAGCTTGATCGCGCGATGTACGCCCATGCGGGTATCCAACGCCAACAACACCGTAGCGCTGCCCCCGTTGCCGATCACCCCCTCAATGCGGTAGCGCCCCCCATCAAGGGTTTGAGGCATGGCGGGAGTGGGTGTGGAGGCGGGGGTCTGGGGCACGCAGGGTAAAACCTCGGCCCTATCCTATCATCCCTGCCGCCCGATTGCGTAGGCCATCGCTAGCGCCACACCCTTTCACGGCGCGGCGCGGGCCCCGGGCAGGCCTTCCGCCCCGGGCTCGCCCCGTCTACGCACCCCGGCCTTCCCCGCCGTGCACAAACTGCGGGTGCTCCCGAATCGCCCGCTCGAAAATCGCAATCCCGTCGTTCGTCCCAGCCAATACCGAGGCGGGCACGCGGGCCCCGCTCCGCTCCCAGCGGCGCAGCCATTCTGTATCCAAGAGTACAAATCGGTCGCGGGCGGATGCAGCCTGCGCGAAGGCCACCGTGGTGTCTGCCTTCGGGCCGGTCCCCACCCCTTTTCCGACAAAAAAGCCCGCTGCCAACAGGGCTCCCCGCACGGCGGTCGAGGCGGAGTAGGTGTACAACTCAGTGCTCTTTTCCCCGCAGTGCCCCCGCAGCCGGGCGAAGAAGGCGGGGGTCCACAAGGCCGAGTCCGCTTTGAAGGAGAAGGGATCGTAGAAGATCAAGTCCGGGGCTGCCGCCTGCCCCAAGGTCTGCTCCACATCCCCGTCCAACAGCTCCCAGAACACCTTTCCATCCGCGGACTTCCAACTCTTCTGCTTCAGAATGGCATTCGGCGCGGCGTGGCGCAGGTGGGCGAAGTACAGCGGATGGCGCAGCGCCAGCCGCAGGGAGTCCAGGTTGTTTTCAAAGCTGATCAGGTGCAGCTTTCGTCGCTGATCGGCAGGAATCGCCGACAGTGCGGCCATGGCGTTGGTAGCCGCACCCAGCCCCACGTCCCAAATCACCAGGGACTCCCCCTCCTCCCCGAGCCGCTCCCGCAGGCGCGACTGCTCCACATACAGGCGTTGCGCCTCCTCTTCTGGCCGGTTCACCGAGTGCATCACCTCGCCGGACGAGATCTGCCGGATGGCGCCATAGCCCTCGGGTGACAATTGCACCTCGTAGTCACCAAGCTGTAAGGCGTGCTTTTGGGTGCGGCGACGGGCGATGGGCGGGTGGATGGGGTGCGTGGGCTCGCGCGCGTCCAGCTCGACCCGCTTTTCACGATAATAGTCGGCAAAGCTGTCATTCAGAATCGCGGTGCGCATCTCCCCCATCAGGCGGTGGTAGTAGCACAGGTTGTGGTGGCCCAGAAGCTGCCAGGCCAGCACCTCACCACTCTTGATCAGGTGGTGCAGGTAGGCGCGGGAATAATTCCGGCAGGTGCCGCAGGAGCATGCGGGGTCCAGCGCCTCCTCCCGATCCCGGAATACACCGCGACGCAACTCCATCTTTCCAGCAGAGGTAAACACCACTCCCTGCTGCGCCAGCGCATTGGGGATGATGCAGTCGAACATATCCACGCCCCGATGCACCGCCTCCAACAGATCGATGGGCATACCCACCCCCATCAGGTAGCGTGGGAGTTTTCGGGGCAGCAATGCCGTGGCATGTTCGGTCATATCTTCGCGTTCGGCCTTGCTTTCTCCTACCGCCAACCCTCCGATGGCAAAACCGTCGAAGGGCATCTCCATCAGCGTCTCCGCACTTTCCCGGCGGAGATCTTCAAAACAGGCTCCCTGGGTGATGGCAAAAAGGGCCTGCGGCGAGTCGCCACGTGCCTCCAGGCTCCGACGTGCCCAGCGATGGGTCAGGTGCATCGCCGCTTCCGCCTCGGCCCGCTCGGCGGTGGAGGGAATGCACTGGTCCAGCACCATCATGATGTCGCTACCGATGGCCTTCTGCATGTCGATGGACAGCTCAGGGCTCAACAGGATGCGTCTCCCATCCAGATAGCTTTGGAATGCAGCTCCTTCCTCCTGCATTCTTCTGGCATGAGGCAGACAGAAAATCTGAAAGCCACCGGAGTCCGTGAGCACCGGCCGCGACCAATTCATAAAGCGGTGGATACCGCCAAACTGCCGGAAAATCTCGGGGCCCGGCCGCAGAAGCAGGTGGTAGGTGTTGGCCAGGACCACCTGGGAGCCCGCCTCCAGCAGAGATCGTACTAGCACACGTCTGAACTCCAGTCACTAGCGCTCATCGCG
>JBEIQS010000276.1:0-6800 GCA_040376425.1 Alphaproteobacteria bacterium
AGATCATCTTCCTTGATCTTCCGGTTTCCGACGATCCGCACTTCGCGCACCGCCGGTTTCTCCCGCACCAGGAAGCGCACGGTCAGGCCATCGGCACCCTCCTGCACTTCCACGACAACATCCTGCACATAGCCTGTGCGCCAGATGGCCTTGATGTCCCGTTGGACCTTCCAGGACTCCAGCCGGTCGCCAGAGCGGAGCAGGATGGCGTCCAAAAACACGGCCTCCTCGACCCGCTTCATGCCGAGCACCTCGACCCGACGCACCGTTCCGGTCGCGGCGGCCGGGGCCTCGTAGGGCGCAACAGCGGCGGCGGGAGCGGGTGGGTTCGGTTGCTGGGCATGGGCCAGCAGCGCGGACAAGAGCAGGATCAAGCTGCCTCCTCAAAACGGCCCTCGGTGAGACGTACCCGCCGGGGCAGGCGGCCGGCCAGCTCGCGGGAGTGTGTGACCAGCACCATGGTGGTGCGGTTCCCCTCGCCGAGCGTCAGGGACAAGAGCAATTCAAAAACTTCCGAGGCGGTGGTGGGATCCAGGTTTCCGGTGGGCTCGTCGGCCAGCAAAAGTCCGGGATTCATCACCAGGGCGCGGGCGATCGCCACCCGTTGCTGTTCGCCACCGGACAGCTCGCCGGGCCGGTGCTCCAAGCGGTGCGCCATGCCCACCTGCTCCAGGCGGGTCCGGGCCCGCGCGCGGGCGCTGTGGCGATCCATCCGCGCAATCAGAGCGGGCATCGCGACATTATCCAGGGCGCTGTGGTCGGGCAGAAGGTGGTGAAATTGGAATACAAAGCCGACGGTCTGGTTGCGGAATTGGTCCAGTGCGGTGGCCGAAAGCTGGTGCACCACCCGACCATCCACCCGCACCTCTCCAGAGGTCGGAGGCTCCAGGCCCCCAACGATCTGGAGAAAAGTGGACTTTCCCGAACCACTCTGGCCCACCAGCGCTACGGCATCGCCCGGTTCAGCGTGCAGGCTGGCGCCACGCAACACCTCGATGGTCTGCCCGCCTTTGCGAAAGGACCTGGAAAGGTCCGTTATCTCCAGACGAACACCCATTCACTCGTACCGCAGTCCGTCAACAGGTGCCAAGGCGGCCGCACGCGCAGCCGGGTACAGCGTGGCCAGAAAACAGGTGATCAATGCGCCCAAGACGACGGTCAGCACGGTTTGAGTTTCCACCACCACCGGGAGCGAGTCCAGGTAATACACATTGGTGTCCAGAGGGAAGCGATAGCGGTCGAGCAGGACACAGCCCGCTAACCCGAGAACGGTGCCGAGGCTCGTACCAACCACACCGACGATGCTTCCTTCCAGCATAAAGATCCGAAGGATATCCGCCGAGCGCGCGCCCATGGCGCGGAGGATGGCGATCTCGCGCGCCCGGGTGATGACCATCACCACGAGGTTGGTCACGATTCCCAGGGCGGCCACGGTGACAATCTGCATCAGGATGATGCCCATGACATATTTTTCGAGCTTCAGCGCCGAAAATAGTGCGGCATTCATGGTCAACCAATTTTTGGTGATGTAGGGTCCGGCCAGGCCCTGGCTCACCTTGTCGCAGACTTCCGCAACATCAAAGACCTCATCCTCCTCAACCCGAGCTTCCACACCGGAAACTTTGTCCTGCAGGCTCAAAAAGCTCTGCGCATCCGGTATCGAGACATAGGTCCACTTCGTGTCGTACTCGTACATGCCGGTGTAGAAGATCCCGGCCACCCGAAAGCTCCGGGTGGTGGGGACCGGCATTCCCAGCGGACCGATGCCCCCGCCGACGGGGTTGATGATGAAGATCCGGTCGCCGGGGTACACCCGCAACATTCCGGCCAGCTCTTCACCCAGCAGTATGCCGGGAAGCATGTCGGTATCGGTGGGATCCTGGCCAATGGCACGGGCGGGCTCGCGCAGTTTGGTCACAATCTCCCGTTTTTCAGTCCATTCCTTGATTTTTCCCTGGGGACCCACCGTGATGTCCTTCACCACGTCGGTCACCTCGGGTGTGCTCACCGGGTCGATTCCCTTCAGGATGGCACCCGAGGTCGCAAATTGGCTGCGAATCATCACTTCTGTGTAGACAAAGGGAGAAGCGGCAACGACGCCCGGCGTCTCGCGCACCGTCTTGAGCACCTCGTCCACGTTGCTCATCGGCCCGGCGAACTCCAGCACGACAAAATGTGCGTTGCTGCCCAGGATCTTGTTGCGCAGGTCTACTTCGAAGCCGGCCATCACGGAAAGCACCATGATCAGTACCGCCACACCGACGGTAACCCCGGCTACAGAAAGGGTCGCAATGAGGCTGATCCCCGCGTCCTGACGACGGGAGCGCAGGTGGGACCAGGCGATGAGCAGCTCAAAGTTCAATGGAATCCAGCGGCCAGAGGGGCCAATGCGCGGCCCGGATAACCCGAAAAGCGGGTGCGGCTACCTCCGCGCGGTGGCTACAACCTTCTTTGACCGTCGCCTAGCGGTAGCTGCGCCCCAGGTTGCTGCGGCGGTCGTCCAGCCACTCCCGGACGTAGAGCACCTCCTCCTCGGGGGTGGTCCAGTCCGAACGCCAGCTCCAACCTCCATAGCTGCGGTATTCGGTACCCCAGCGCTCCCAGTCCCGGGTCATCGACGGCCAGGTCTCTGCCACATAGCTGTCGATCTGCGCATCCAGCGTCGCCTTGCTCAGCGGTCCGTCCAGCGCCGCCACCATCCGCAGGCGCAGGGCTTCTCCCAGCTCTGCATCTTCCAGCATCCGCCGGAAGAGGTTGTTGGTGTAGCGGAATTCGTCGGTGCCGTCGGCGCTCTGGCGCTCGGTCTGCCAGGTCTGGCCCAGCGCATGGTTGAAGTCCCAGGGCGCGAAGTACCACAGCGGGAAGGCCGGATCATGGTAGAGGTAGGCGTTCTTTCCGGCGGAATCGTCGGCTTCGGTGAAGCGAACCAGGATCCACCAGTCCATGAACTGGGGCACCTGCAGCCGTGCGTCCAGCCCTTCCCGGAAGGTGGTGGCATCACTCTGGACCACCCAGGACACCAGCTCGTCCAGGTCGTCATAGGCCCCGGCCTCGCCATCTCGCGGCGTCCCCTCTTTCTTTTCGTAGCCAGAGTGTAAGGAGGACTTCGGACGGCCGCCGTAGGTGTCGTAGAAATTGGCCGAGTGGTCTACCGACTTGTACAGGTTGCCGTCTTCAAAAAGTCCCTGGTCCTCCCAGTACTCTCCGTCGATGTGGTCCCCCAGCAGATACAGCCCCTCGTAGCTGCCATTCACATAGAGTACCACCATCTGCGTCGCGATCTGATGGCGGCCGACGTCCAGCGCATTCCAGATATCGAAGCACATTTTCTGGCGGAAGTAGCTGTTGTCGTCAAAGGTGGACGTCAACACGATGCCCCGGCGCTTCGGAAAGTCCGTCTTCTTGTCCTCAAACTCGTGATCGGCGGGAAAATAGAGGGAGTAGCTGCGCTTGGGATAGTAGGAGGAGGCGGCGCCCCGGTACTTCAGGCCCAGCTCGTAGGCATCCCCCCGATAGGTCATTGTGGCGGGTACATCCTCGTCTTCGTTGGTTTCATCGGGCCGGTTCAGGTGTACCACAGGCAGGCCGAACTCCTCCTCGTAGGTGCTCGGATCGACCGGCACATTATCGCGTTCCGCCCAGGCGTCGGCCACCCACAGGTCCACGCTGCCCCGGCTCTCCCCGTCTGGACCAAAGGCCAGGATCAAGGGCTCATAGTGGCCTGCCTGATCCAGCGCCGGGGTCCAGACCAGCCGCTCTTCCTCCACCTCAGCCCCCGGCAGCAGCGTCCCCAGCTCAAAGCGGTCGGCGGTGCCCGGGCCCGAACAGCGCAGCTCCACCGTGATCTGCTCTCCCTCCACCCCCCACACCCGCTCAGCCGTGGGGTTGCAGCTCCCGTCTTCGATGCCGATCACGCCCGCTGAGTCGTCTTGCGGATCGATCGGATCAGACGTCCCCCCCAGATTCAGGGTGGCCGGAGCGCAGGCAAGGAGCAGGAACATGGTGGTGCCGGGTCGGAGCCTTCATTGTGACACCCGTGTGCCAAAGGTCAAGTCCTATCACGGGGCGCGGCGCCAAAGGCTGACTTCCCAGGGAGTTCCATCGGCAGTGTGAAAACGTTGCGGAGGCGCTGCCGGTATCAGACCCGCCGCCTCCAAAGGGGCAGAAGCACCCGGGGTGGCGATGGAAAGCAGGCTCTGGACCTCGGCTGGAGGCGGCTGCTGGAGATCGCGCTGCACGACCATGTCGCCCCGCCAGCCCAGATCCCAGGCCGCTTCCAGGTACACGCCCGTGTCCGGAAGACGCCCATCAAAGGGCAGACGCAGGCCATAAGGTTCCGGCAGTTTGAGGAGCGCTTGGAGATTATGGTCGACCTGAAAACGCGCTTTCTCCACCTGAAAGGGAGCATAGCTTCCCGAGCTTGGCCATGCCAGCGTCGTGAGGTGATGTTGATAAGAAGGTGGTTGGGGGAGAGGACTCTGGAAACCGCGCCAGCTCCCCAACAGCAGGCCCAGGCCCAGTACCGTCCCCAGGAGCTGTCCCCGGGGCAGCCGATCGACCGCCGAAAAGCTGCCCACCAAGAGGCAAAGAGCAGTCAGTGCGTAGCGATCCACGGCCGCAGGCATCAGGCTCAGCCCGACCAGGCCGCTCAAGGCGGCGATCAGGAAAAGCGACCGACGATCCAACCAGAATCCCACGACCAGCAGAAGAAGCGTAGGCCACCCCAGCGCATCTTTGAGGGCCGCCGGGTAGTAGAGCAGGCCCGAGGGGGACAGGCGCTCGGCCCAGCTTCGACCATTCATGGTGATCGCGCGGGTGTCCTCGGCGAAGGATCCGCCGATGTAGGGCGCCAAGAGCCTGTGGTTCCACAAAAGCCAGGGAAGCAGCAGGAGAAGACCGAGTCCGATCACCGCAAACAGGTTTCGCCGGCCCTCGGGCCGCCGAAAGGCGTGAAACGCAAGCCAGAGGCATGGAAAAAGCAGGTAGAAGGGGACCGTGTACTTGGTGAGCACCCCGACCGCAGCCCAGAGCCCGAACAGCAGGCTCTCCCGACCTTTTTGGAGTCCATCCGAGGCGGTTGCCCAGTGCAGCGCCTGCAGCACGCAGGCTGCCCCGGCCAGATCCCAGCCATATTCCCAGCTATATTGCCAGCACATCGGCGAAGACAACAACAGGAACATCGGCCAGATCGCGCGCTGTTGCCGTCGCCAGGCATCGGCGATCAGGACCAGCGCACACAGCGAGGCAAAGAGGCGGCTATGTCCACCCACAAAGCCGAGCATTTCGCCCAGGATCAGCGGCAGGTAGCCCAGGGGCGGGTGGGGCTGGGCCGTTCCGGCCAGGTTTTCCAGGAAAGTCAGAACGGAGCCGGAAGAGAGAGAATTCAGCAGTCGGAGCGCATTCACCCGCAAGAGCGGGCTGTCGCCCCAGGCCGGTCCCTCCAGGCCCCACAGACGGACAAACATCACTGCCCCCGCCAGGAGCGGCAGGAGGACGCGGAACTTCATCCGAAGGTCTTCAGCGCAGGATCCTCACGAAAGTAGTCGTCCTGCCGCAGCTTTTTCCGGGCGACCACATCCAGGTGCTCCCAGACCCGACGCGGTAGTCCCGCACCGGTCCACCAGTAGAACACCTGCCGGGAGGGATCGTCGTAGAAGTAGTCAACGCCGCCTTCATGAAGGATCTTCCCGTCCTCTCCGCGAATTTGCACGCGATCCAGGCTGTAGAGCGCGCCGTCGCGGCTCTGCTCCCGATGCAGCGTGGGCGTGGAGACGGAGAGGTCAAGGGCACCCTGCGGGAGCTTCAGACGCTCCCGATCCAGCTCCAACTGCGCGAAAAACTCGCGGCGGCAGTTGGGCCCCATCGCCTGCAACACCGGCCAGGAGGGCAGGGGAGCGGGGGGCGGTCGGGTCGGTGGAGCGGGGGGCGGGCGAAGCAGCCAGTCGCCGAGGCGATCCACGGGGAGGGTGCCGGTCTGCTCCAGCGTGGTGGCTGGGGTGACTGAGAGATCGCCGGCGGGAAGTCCGGGGAAACCGGTATAGGGTGCCGCCCTTTTTCCCTTGAGGAGCCCACCCAGCTCGCTGCCGCTGTACACTTCCGGGCCGCCCACCCGCAGCTCCGCGCCGTCGCGGTAGCGCGGGAGCCAGTCCAGCAGGATCGCTGCCGCTTCTGCACGCGAGAGGGGGGCGTAGCGCCCGCGCGGGGGCAGCGGCGCGGCGGCAACTTCATCATGGTAGCAGGAGACCCGAAACAGGGCCGCTCCCGCCTTTTTTGCCCCAAAGTCCATGAAGCCTGCCTGGCGTTCCAGGTTGCCAAGGGCCATCCGGGAGGCCCCGATCACGCTCATGTGGATGCGCTGCGGAACGCCGGCGGCCTTCGCGGCGGCGAACACCGCCTCTGCTGCCGTGTAGCCGAATTCTGAGCCATCTACGCCGGTGGTCCGCCGATCCAGGCAACACACCACCGTGCGGGCGCCCTTCACAGCCACTGCCAGGGTCTGGGGCCGGTCCGGATCCGCGTGGTAGATACTCTGATAGTGCAGGAAAGGAGCGAGCTTCGCCTGATCGCGATTGTCACGACACACGCCGCGCACTTCCAGCCCGCGCGCCAGGGCTGCCCGCACCAGCTCCACACCGCTGCGCCCGTTGGCGCCGAATACGACCAGCATGTTTGAAGGCTAACCCATTGTTGTGCCCGCGCTGAGGCGTGCGCGCTGCAAAAGCGGTATGCTGCCGCGATGGAGCTGCACCCCCCCCCTCACGCCACCCCCCCCACCGGGCTTCACCGTCCGTGAAGTGGTC
>JBEIQS010000109.1:0-19447 GCA_040376425.1 Alphaproteobacteria bacterium
CGCCGTCGCCCAGATCCAGCAACGAGGCGGAGGCATTGCCATCCACTTCGCCGCCGTGGGCGCGGATATCCGCAAGCATCAGGTGCTCGGCGGAGTCCGGCACCTGCTTCACCAGACCACCCCAGTAGGTGGGATCACCGTCCACGCGGGCGTAGAAGGATGTCCGGCCGGACGCCAACATCTCTTCGATCCACGCCGGAATGGTGCGGCCTTCAGCCTTCATCCGCGCCACGGTCTCGGGCACACCGAGGGCATCCCAGCTCTCAAAGGGGCCCTGCTCCCAGGCAAATCCCCAGCGCATACCCCGGTCGATGTTCACCACATCGTCCGCGATCTCGCCGACCAGCGAAGCGGCGTAGAGCAATGTATCGGCAGTTACATTCCAGGCGAAGGTTGCGGCGGCGTCATCACCGTTGACGATGATTTTGACGGCTTCCCCGGTGCTTTCCGCGCTGCGGGCGGCGCCCAGAGAAGCGTAGCGCACCTTGGCCTGCGACCGGTACTCCATCGTGCCCAGATCGAGCACCAGGATCTCCGTCGATCCGTCGGCCTTTTTGCCCTTTTTGTAGAAGCCCGCACCGGACTTCTCGCCCAGGCTGCCACGATCGATCAGCGCCTTCAGGTAGGAAGGAAGCTGGAAGATGTCGCGCTGAGGGTCATCGGGGCAGTTGTCGTAGAGGCCCTGGATGACGTGGGCCAGGGTGTCCAGACCGACCAGATCGGCGGTGCGGAACACGGCCGAGCCCGGACGGCCCATGGGCTTGCCCCAGATACCGTCCACCTGCTCCACGGTGAAGCCCCCGGCCTGCATATGCTTCAGGACGGAAAGGATGCCGTAGGTGCCGATGCGGTTGGCGATAAAGGCAGGCGTATCCTTGGCATGCACAATGCCCTTGCCCAGGATGGCTTCGCCGAACTTTGCCGCCTCTTCGTAGACCTCCTTCTTCGTGGTCACACCGGGCACCAGCTCCAACAGGCGCATGTAGCGCACGGGGTTGAAGAAGTGGGTGATGAGGAAGTGGGCGTTGAAGTCTGCGGAGCGGCCAGCCGACAACACCTTCAGGGGGATCCCGGAGGTGTTGGAGGCCACGATGCTTCCGGGCTTCCGGTTTTTTTCAACCCAGTCGTAGACCCGATTCTTGATGGTCAGCACTTCGGCGACCGCCTCGATGATCAGATCGGCCTCCTTCAGACGCTCCGCGTCGGCCTCATACTCGCAGGGAGTAATGAGGGCGGCGTCGGCAGCCCGATAGAGGGGGGCCGGCTTCAGCTTTGCGAGGTTCGCAATGCCAGCCTTGGCCACGGCCCGAGGGTCGCCACCACCCTTGGGAGGAATGTCGAAGAGAAGGCTGGGTACACCGGCGTTGGCGAGATGTGCCGCAATTCCCTGGCCCATCACACCTGCACCGAGCACAGCCACCTTGGAGATGCCCATCCACTGCTCCTGAATGAATCCTCATTCATTTATCGCGGAGCCGGCAGGGGCACAAGGGGCCGGACGTCGATCCGCACCCACACCTTGCTGATTCATGCCCCACTCGTCAAGGGAAACTTAGAATTCACCGCGGGCAAGATAGTTTTCTCCGGCTACCCAAAAATCGGTGCCGACGATGGAGGCTACATAGAGCGGCGGCACGTCCTCCGCCCGCTCAGTCCAGGTCTGCCCGCCGTCGGTGGTGAGCAGGATAAAGCCGCCGTGCGAGGTGGGATAGCGATGACCAACGGCAATACCATGCTGACCATCCGCCGCGAAGCTCAGATCCTGTACCACATCCAGATCGCCGCCCATGGGCAGCTTGCTCCAGCTCTCTCCCTGATCTTCGCTCCGATAGAGGAAGCCGGACGCCACAGAGGAGTAGCGCTGGTCCCGTCCACCCGCCAGCCAGGTCTGTCCGTCGTCGGGGGTGGCCAGGGCCCAGATTTCGCCCTGCGCCCGGCTGTCGACGGTGTGGGCGTGAAAGTTACTCCAGCTTCCCCCGGCATGTTGTGAGGGTCCGAAGAAGACCGGTGGGCTACTGATGTCGGAGCCTGCGCCGAAGTAGGCACCGCCAGCTGCCACCAGATTCAGAAGGTAGTAGTAGGAATAACCGCCAGCGTCGAGGTTTGCGTCCTCCCAATAGCGGGCCTCTTTGGTCCAGGTCTGGCCATCGTCGACGCTGGTGCTGATGTCGCCGGCGGTGAGACTGGCGACGATCAGGCTGCCATCTCCCGCAGCGGCCACCACGCCGCAGTTGGAGAGCTGTGCGGCAGAAGAGTCCTGGTTGTTGTTCCCATAGTGGAGCAGGTCCTCCCATGTGCCGTTCCGAAAGCGGCTCAGCAGGCTGTCGTTTCCATAGTCGCGACCGCAGACCAGCAGGTTGCCCTCCGGGTCCAGGGCCAAATCGGTGACGTAGAGCTCGCCTGTCCAGGTGTTGGGGTGGCCTTCTACGAAGCTCTCACCTGCATTTTCGGTCCGCCAAAGTCCCTTTCCGTCTCCGCAGCCCACCCAGCCCTCCATGTGGCTGTCGAAGAGCATGGCGTAGGGGTAGCCCGCGTTGGGGCAGGGGTCGGTAAGCTCCCAAAAGTGAACCGGCGGGGGTGGTTCTTCGGAATCCTGCCCGCTTTCATTCGGAGTGCCCCCGGTGTCTTCGCTGTCTTCCGCACTTTCAGGCGGCGCCGAGCTGTCGGTGGGGGTGGGCTGACCGCTGTCGGTCAGGCTGTCGAAGCCCGTGTCTGAAGTTCCGCTGCCCGCGCAGGCAAGAAGGGAGAGGGAAAGGGAGAGAAGGAGAAGGCGATTCATGATTGCTCCAGAGTGCGTACTGGAGCTAAGCAAGAACCGTGCCAAGGAATATTCGGCGTTGGCCTGTTTGACTGACGAAAAAGGTGTCGAGATTTCGACACCCTTCGTCGACAGTTTCGTCAGGCGTGTCCGCCGACGAAGTCCACCTCGGCGGGGTGACCGGACAGCTTGACCAGGCGCCGAATGGCGGCCCGTCCGTCGACACCGTAGCTTAGGGTGTCCGCGTTGGCATACATCTGAAGGTAGCGATCCACCTGTTCAAAGGTGGATAATGCTCCACCCCGCGCCAGGAGCCAGCGAATGGCGTCGTCGCGGTGGGACAGTCCGTGCGCGATGCTGCGATGGACGATGCGATCCACCTGCGCGATGGTCTCGGCGCCGAGCGCCCGGCGCACCACGTTTCCGCCCAGGGGCAACGGCAGGCCAGTATGCTCGTTCCACCACTGCCCCAGGTCCAGCAGCAGCTCAAAACCCTCTTGTGCCCAGGTCAAACGGCCTTCGTGAATCACCACAGCAGCGTCCACTTCTCCGGCTCGAAGGGCCTCGAACACCCGGGCATGGGGCTGGATGGGGATCACCACCGGTGTGAAGGTGCAGACCTGCTTCATGACCAGGTGGGCGGTCGTGGTCAGCCCCGGGACACCGATGCGCAGACCCTCCAGCTTGTCCAGCTTCTTCGCCGCAACCAGGGCGGGGCCGTAGCCGCGCCCGACCGAGCCGCCATGATCGAAGAGCTGATAGTGGGCCGCCACCCTTGGATACCATGCGATAGAGATCGCGTTGACGTCGGCACCGTCCCCAGCGGCCATCCGGTTGAGGGCGTCGGTGTCCGCCGTTTCCACCCGGAATTCCAGGCCTTCCGTGTCCACCAATCCTTCGGTGATGCCCCGGAACATGAAGAGGTCGTCGGCATCGGGACTGATGGCGCAGCGAATGGTAGTCATGGAAGTGCGTTGGTGGTCGAGACCCGAGCGTTGGTCTGGCGCAACCGTTTGCCAAGCACTTTAAGGAGCTTCCATAGGAGCGAGTTACCCAACACCGGCTCACGTTGGCAGAACTCCTGGAGGTCCTCGGCGGTGATGCTGATGGCGCCACCAAATGTAGCGGCGACTACAGAAGCAGAGCGGGGGAGCTGATCGGCCAGCGCCAGCTCGCCGAAATGCTCCCCGGGCCCCAGACGCGCCAGCTCTACGCCGCCGGCAGTGACCATCACCTCACCATCCAGGATCACGTACATGGCATCACCGGGGGTACCCTCGGAAACGAGGTATTCACCAGGAGCAAAGTAGTGTTCACGCAAAATGCGGGATACCTGGAGGCGGTTGCCGTAGGGCATGTCCTCGAACAGGAAGAGGTGCTCCAGCACCCGGGCCCGCAGTGTGGCCTCGTCGGTGGCGGTGCGGCCCTCGGGATCCACAAGGACCACCGTCACATTGTCGGGACCGCCGGCCTCCAGAGCCGCATCGATCAGGGCGCCCGCCGCGGTCTCCGGGTCCCCCGTCAGGGTGAGGGCCTGTACGCGCTCCGGACGCACCACATCGGAGAGTCCGTCAGAGCAGAGAACGAGACGATCCCCCGGCATCAAGTCGACGGAGGCGAGGGAGGGCTGGACGGTGGGGTAGAGCCCGATCGCGCGGGTGATCACATGGCGGTGGCGGGAGGTTTTGGCTTCCACCGCGGTCATCTTTCCGGCGCGGATCAGCTCGTTCACCATCGAGTGGTCTTCTGTGAGCTGCTTCAGCTCCTCCATGCGGGCCAGATAGGCGCGGGAGTCGCCCACATGGGCGATAAAAGCTGTGGTTCCGGCTAGGAGAATGACCACCACCGTCGTGGTCATGCCGGACTTGCCCTCCGACTCGGCAGTTTCGTACACTTTTTTACTGGCGAGCTGACAGGCGTCATCCATGGCCGCAAGAACGGTATTGCGGGCTGCCGGTGTGGCATTTTCCAGATAGATCCGGGCACGTTCGCGAAGTGTGGCCGACGCGCTCCTGAAAACGTCGATGCAAAGGGCGCTGGCTACTTCGCCGGCGGCGCGACCGCCCACCCCATCGGCTACCACAAAGAGCCCGTCTTCCGCCAATGCGAGAAAGGCATCCTCGTTGTGGATCCGCTTTTTTCCGGGATCGGTGCGGCAGGCGACTCTGAGCATTCGGTTCTCCAGACTTGTCCGGCGGCATCATAGCCTGTTGACAACTTTGGTGCATCCCGCCTGCCGACCGCTGTTTTGAATCGTTCAGTGTTGACTGAACGAACTGGACGAAGTACATGGTCGCCCGGAGGAGGAAGACGTGCGCGAGTTGTCCGCTGAGCAGCGCTTTGTGGAGGACTTCGGACTGTTTCTGGAGCAGGTGGGCTTTCCGCGCATTGCGGGCCGGATCTTGGGGCTACTCCTGATCCATGGCGTTCCCATGCACCTGGAACAGATCTCCGCGGTTCTGGAGGTCAGTCGGGCCTCGGTGAGCACCAACACCCGGCTATTGATCGCGGTGATGTTGATCGAGCAGCGCACCCAGCCGGGGGATCGGCGCACCTGGTTCATGGTGCGCCCGGACGCCTTTCGGCGACGTTTTGGCTTCATCATCACCCAGTTTTCGTCGATGACCCAGCTCCTGGATCAGGGGCTGGCCGCGGTGGCGCCGGAGCGCGAGCAGGCGCGCCAGTTGTTGGGGGATGCCGTGGAGTTTCATCGTTTCATGGTGCAGGAAATGATCGCGGTGTCTCAGCGCTGGGACGCCCTGCACGAGGATGCGTCGAACGGGCGTTGGCGGGAGATTCCCACGGGTCCAGAGGAGAGCCGATGAGCCCCGACGTCGAATTGGCGGGCTACGCCGAGCTGCGCGCTTCGGTCTATGTGGGCGCTGAGGGATTTCCGCTTACGATGGTGGAGCGTGTCCGTCCCACGTTGGAGGCTCGCCCCGCGGAACGTCTGGCTGTGCATGTCGCGGTAGAGGGCGCTCTGGCGCAGGGCCGCGACAACAGTGCGGTGGCGGCGGATCTGATCGCGCAAAGCCCCATCCAGGATGTGCTCGATGAAGGTGGTTGTGTCTACGATCCGCCCCCCAAGTATGCCACCTCGGACAGCTATCTGTCGGTAGAGCGCCTTCATCTGGATATTCAGCTTCCTGCCGTTGACATCTCGATCGGCAGGCAGGCCGTCACCTGGGGATCCTCCCTGGTCACACATCCCACCGACCCCTTCCCGGAAGTGGTGGCCACCGAACCGTGGCGGGAGCGGCGGGGGGTGAACGCGATCAAGGCCGAAATTCCCATCAAGTCCCATTCGGTCACCGCGCTGGTGGCGTTGGACGACGACTTATCCGAGTTCTACGTGGAAAAACCCCAAGGTGAGGCCATCCCGCTGACCGGTGCGGTGCGTGGCACCCTGCGGGCCTTGGAGACAGACTGGTCGGTAGTGGCCTGGGGACGGCCCGATGGCCGCTATTTTGCGGGGCTTGACCTTCGAGGGACTTTGGGGGTGGGCTGGTGGGTAGAGGGGGGCTGGCACGGGGGACGGGACGATACCCACGATGAGGCCGCTCCGGTCGAGGTGGTGGCAGGGATCGACTACTCCTTCCCGGTCCTGAATATGCTCTATTTTGCCGCAGAGTATCGCTACGACGGCACCGGTGAGGACCCCGACCACTACTCCTGGGCATCCCGCAGTCTGGCGGGTGAGGTTCCGTATAGCGGATGTGCTTTTTCTCTCACTCCGTCGGGGGAGGAATTGCAGTCCCGAAGCAGCCTGGGCCGGCACTATGTTCACGCCACCGCACGTCTCGGCTTCACGGAGGACTTCGCGCTGTCGGGGGTTACCATTGTGAATCTCCAGGATGCAACAGGATTTGCCTCGGTGGACGCATCCCTGCTGCTTGGAAGCCGCTGGACCGTTCACGCCGGGGCGCAGATTCCCTACGGGAAGGAGGGCGAGTATCGCCCGCCGGAATCGGTCACCACACTTCGTGTTGGCACAAACACGGCCGATTTGTCTCCACTCTTGTTTGATGCAAACACACTCGCCTGGGTGCGATATAGCTTTTGAGGATTGCAGCGATGTCTGAGGGAACGCAGAAGCTCTGTGAGGTAGAGGGCGCCAGCAAGGTCTATCGCATGGGCGACATCACGGTGAACGCCCTCTCTGGGGTGTCGGTCGGTGTGGGAGCAGGTGAATTCACTGTGTTTTCAGGACCTTCCGGTTCCGGCAAGTCCACTCTCCTCAACCTGATCGGCTGCCTGGATCGGCCCTCCTCTGGCCGGGTCCTTCTGGAAGGACAGGATGTCGACGCGCTCTCGGATTCCGCACTCGGACAGGTGCGTGCCCGTCGCATCGGTTTCATCTTTCAGAGTTTTAACCTGATTCCTGTGCTCACGGCCTACGAAAATGTGGAGCTGGCGCTGCGCCTGGCCGGGCAGCTTCAGCACGCGGAGGAGCGGGTGCGGCAAGCGCTCGCGGATGTAGGGCTGAGCGACTACCTGAGTCGACGTCCCAGCCAGCTTTCGGGGGGGCAGCAGCAGCGTGTGGCCATTGCCCGGGCATTGGTGAAGCGCCCCGCGTTGGTGATTGCGGACGAGCCCACGGCCAACCTCGACAGCAAAAATGGCGCCGCCATCCTTGATCTGATGAAGGAGATGAACCGGCGAGACGGCGTGACCTTCCTCTTCTCCACCCACGATCCCATGGTGATGTCCCATGCCCGCCGGATTGTGAGCCTGCGGGATGGAGAGGTGGTGGGCGACAGTGTGGGCGAGGGGAAGTAGCATGTGGTTCCTTCTACGCCTTTCTTTCCGAAACGTGATGCGCAATCCGGGGCGCACCGCCATCACGTCGGTCGCGGTGGTGGCCGGTGTGGCCCTGATGATCCTGGGCTGGGGACTGGTGGATGGTGTGGACGAAAATGTACTTCGTGCCTCCTCTCGCACCATGACCGGCGATGTGCTCCTTCGACCTGTGGACTACCCCACCGACGGGAGCTCCTTCCCCATCGACAAAGCCAAGGCCATTCCGACCATCTCCGCAACCTTGGCCGAGGCGGCACCGCGCGCCTTCTTCCAAGGGCGATTGGTGGCCGGCACGGACTCGACCCGGGTGACGGGGTTGGCCTATGATCCGGAGCTGGATCCTCGGGTTTTCCCTCGGGAGTACTGGCGCATGGAAGGGGCGTGGCCGTCGTCGGGGGCACTGGAGGTGGTAGTAGGCTCCCGTCTTGCACGTATTCTCGGCATACAGGCTGGTGATTCTGTTGTTCTGGAAGCGCGAACCCAGGCTGGGGCCATGAACGCCCTGACCTACCGGGTTTCGGGACTGCTCACCTCGGACAACTCGATGATGGATGGCTCGATGGTGTGGCTACCCATGCCGCTGGCGGAGGAGCTGCTCCTGCTGGGTGGGCTTCGCAGCCACGTTGCACTGAAGCTGAAACAGGGCACTGCCGACGAAGCGATCGCCACACTGAGTATTCCAGGTTGGACGGCTCGGACGGTACGCCAGGAATGTGCAGATGTTCTGGAGTTGAACAATTTTCGGCGGCGGGCGATTGTCTTTCTGGTTTTCGTGATTATGGCCATCGCGGCAACGGGGATCACCAATTCGGTGCTGATGGGGGCCTTTGAGCGGGTGCGGGAGATCGGTGCCCTCCGCGCGCTGGGGATGGACCGGTCGGGGATCGCAACGCTCTTCATGTTTGAAGGGCTGTTGATGGGGCTGTTCTCGGCGCTGGTTGGAGCAGCCATCGGCGCTGGTCTGGTTTTGCGATGGCAGACCAACGGCTTTGTCCTGAGCGACGACATGATGGAGAACGCCGGCCAGATGGCCATGGGCGCGGAGATCTACACCCGCTTCTCGTTGGAAATGACCATCGGATCTGTGATTTTTGCTCTGGTCATCGCCCAGTTGGCCTCCATCTATCCCATGGTCTTTGCCACCCGCCTGAATCCGGCGGATGCCGTGCGTGCGGAGTAAAACCATGCCTGTACTCTTTTCGATGGCCCTACGGAATTCGATGCGCTCCTGGCGCCGCTCTCTCCTCACGGCCGCTGCGATCACCATCGGGACTGCCCTGCTCAATGTGGGCATGGCCTGGCAGAATGGCATCCTGGAGGGGGCCTTGGACTCGGCCTCGGCGATGGCGGGCCACGTCCGGGTGGTCAAGCCGCGCTATGCCGACAAAGAGAGTCTCTTTCCGATTTCAGAGAATATGCCTGTTACAGAGCCACTTCTGAAGGCGATCTCTTCGGTGAGTGGGGTCCAGGGGGCCTGGCCACGATTGCAGCTCCCGGCGACCGTCTCTGTGGACGGGTCTATCGGGGATGTGTTCTCCCTCCTTCAGGGCGCACCCTTGGAGTACTACCGGGACATTCTCCATGTGGACCAGCACATCAGCGCCGGCCGCTTCCTGGAAAAGGACGACGAAGCGCTCTTGGGGACGGTTCTTGCTGAAGAAGCGAAGTTGAAGGTTGGGGATGAGGTGGTCTTCATCGGGCAGACCCAAGACGGATCCCTCTCCCCCATCAAGGCCGAGGTGGTGGGGCTGGTGGATTTCGGCAGCCGCCCCCAGAACAGATTGGCCTACCTGACCTTAGAGAAGGCGAGGTACATGGCTGATATCCCGGAAGGGGCCACTGAGCTGATCATCTTTACGGGTGAGCGGGAGCAGGCAGAGGCAACTGCGGACCGTCTGCGGGCGCTTCCTGAGCTGAAGGAGCTGGAGGTGAAAGCATGGTCAGAGCGCAAGCCCTGGTCTGAGATGATGCGCCTGATTCGTCCGGTCACCGCCATTTTCGCCATCGTGATCGTCCTGCTCACCGGTCTGGTGGTGTTCAACACGATGCTGATGAGTGTGCTGGAGCGCACCGGGGAGATCGGGGTACTCCGTGCGCTGGGTATGAACCGGATCCAGACCATCCGCCTCTTTGTGACCGAAGCCATCGGCATTGCTCTGGTGGGCGGCCTTGCCGGCGCGGTTCTGGGGGGTACCGGTGCCATCCTGTTGGAGATCTATGGGCTGAACCTGGGGGAGGGGGTCAACCGCCTGCCGTCCACCATCCCCATCAATGCGACCGTCCATGGACGTTTTGAGCTCGCCAATCTGTTCTACGGGATGCTCTTGGCCTTTGCTATGGCCATCGTCGGCAGCCTGCTCCCGGCCATCCGCGCCACTGCGGTGGAGCCGATAGAAGCCATCCGTCAACGTCGATGAGGAACACATGCGCTGGTATCTGATCTTCTCCTTTCTTCTGATGATGCCCCGGTTCGCTTTCGCCATGTCCGTGGACGAGCTGTTGGGCCTCCTGGACAAAAACCTGACCTTTGACACGCGCGAAGCGATGCTCACCATGACCGTGGTGCGCGCCGACCGCACCAAGACCTACAAAATGCACTCCTACTCCCGCGGCCAGACCGAGTCGGCCATGGAGTACCTGGAACCTGCCCGTGACAAGGGCACACGCATGCTGCGCATGGGCAACGACCTGTGGATGTACATGCCCTCGGTGGAGCGCACCCAGAAGATCTCCGGCCACATGCTGCGCCAGAGCATGATGGGCTCCGATATGTCCTACGAGGACATGATGGACGCGGCCTCTTGGAAAGAGCGCTACTCCGGCACCGTGGATGGCGAAGAGCTGCTGGATGGCCGCAAGTGCTGGAAGATGACCCTGATTGCAAAAACCCCGGATGTGACCTATGCCAAGCGCATTGTCTGGGTGGACCAGCAGAGCTACATCCCGCTGCGCCAGGAGCTCTTCGCCGTCTCTGGCATGCTGCTGAAGGTGTGGGCGATGAGCGACGTGCAGACCGTGGAAGGACGCCAGTGGCCCAGCCGCATGGTCATCGAGGACAAGGTGCAGCAGGGTTCTCGCACCGAGCTGAAGTTTGACTCGGTGGACTTTTCGGTGGAGCTGCAGGCAGAGGTGTTTTCCACACGATGGTTGGAACGATAGCGATTTTCATTGACGCGTCAAGTTTCTATTGACATGTCAAGGCTGAATCAGGTAGGCCCTTCCTGCGATAACCCCCTCCTGGGACGCGAAAGGGGCGCCGATCAGTACTGCGGCACCGGCCTCCCCGCCCACCTCACCGGCGGCCAGCGCGCGCCCGGCGTACTCTCCTTCGCTGGGCGCGTCGAAGTGGTCCACCGTTCCCAGGTCCGTCACACCCGACGAAAATGGCCCGAAGTCCAGGTAAGTCCTGCCTGAGTCTACACCTGCGCCGTCATAGGCCCAAGCGCCGATAGCCAGATCCACCTGCCCATCGCCGTCCAGATCCTGGCCTCCGACCAACGCATACCCGGCCTGGTCCCCCTCTCGTTCTCCCGTCCACGCGATACGCGCGTCGGCCAGCGACTGCTCCCCCACCACCGGTCCCTCCCACAGGTACACGGTACCCGCCTGCCCGCCCGCGCCGTCGGCCGAGATCAGCAGGTCGGCCAGACCGTCTCCATTGCTGTCCCCGGCTGCCCCAACCCGATCTCCCGCATAGTTGGCCTCTGCGGCACCCTTCAGCACCGCGTCTGCTTGGTCCAACGTATGTGTGCCATCCGCAACCGGCCCCAGAAACAGGCATGCCTTCCCGGCATCCGACCCGGCTTCATCATTTCCGGCAGCGCCGATCAGAACATCGTCGAAGCCGTCCCCGTTGGTATCGCCCGGGCCGGCCAAAGCGTAGCCCACCCCATCCCCGGCCCCCGGGGTCGCGTGTCGTACCGCCACCTGGCCCGATCCAACAAAAAATGCACCATTTTGGCCCAATACTCCAGAGCGGACGGGCCCGTACAGCAGATAGGCTTTGCCTCCTCCCGGCCCCCCCTCGTCGTTTCCGGTTGCACCCACCAGCAGGTCCGCGGTCTGGTCTCCGTTGACATCCCCCGCCGCGGCCACCCAGGAGCCGGCATAGTCCAGCTCGAGTTCTCCTTCCAAAAGTACCGCTGCATCCGCCAATGTTCCACCTTTCGCCCCAACCAGGTAAACCGCGCCGGCCTCACCTACGGAAACACTTGCGCCAATCGCGCCTACGGCCAGCTCCTCCGCGCCGTCTCCGTCCGTGTCGCCGGCAGTCGCGATAGAGAAGCCCGCAAAATCGTAGGGATCTACCGGAGTATAGCAGCTTCCATCGCTGAGTGGCAGCTTGCCTTCGGCGGGCGGACCCGCAAAAATGCAGGTAGGACCGCCCGCATAGGCAGAGGCCGCAAGGTCACCTACGCCATCGCCGTTGTAGTCCCCAATCGCGACGGCGGTGCCCAGGGCGTGGTTGGGACTACCCATCAGGATTGTCGATGCGTTCAGTGAATCGGTTGATTTTTCCGAAGAATCATCCGGCGACTTGTCCGCGCCCAGGCAGGCCAGCAGAAGTAGGGTCACGGTGCTACCGTAAACACAAATGGGAAGAGGTAGGGTGTGTCGGGGGCATCAGCGCGGGATAGTTGAATCCACATTTTCTGTGCACCTGCACGCTCAAAACTGTAGTGGAACGGCACGTCCGGCCCCGTGTATTGATGGGGCATGTCGTGCCCCGGGGGCGCATCTTCCATCCCCGGAAACCATGCGTGGGTGTGACCCACGGCGTTCAGCCCGACGTCGGCCGTGACGGCATGTGCATCGGCGCCCAGCCACTGCACCAGATCCGTGACCTCCTCCCCGCCGTCCACCTCGGTGATATTGACCCGCCAGGCCGCCTCATAGCCGGCTGCAGGGGGCACATCCCAGCTCAATTCCGCCCGCAGGCCGCGATCTTCGGCGATGGAGAGCTCCTCCAGGATCGGGCTCTCCAACGCCGCCGGCTCGCCGACCACCCTGAGCCCAGCCTCCGTGTGCTGGTAGCGGTTACGATGCGCGTAGTCGAAGGCGATGCGGTATTCTGTGGCCAGCTTTGGCGTTATCGGAAAGGAGAAGCTCGCATTTTTCAGGTTGTCCGCAGTGATGGTTTCGTAGTCTTCCTGGTGCAGGTGTTGAAAGTCCTCCAGATCGGAGGAGATGAAGATCGCGTGGATCATCCGCTGGTGAGACTGCTGCAGGTCGTCGATCGGGCGACCGTCCTGATCGGTGACCTGCAGGGAAAATGAACCTTCTTGGCCAGCAATCAAGGGATCGGGTGCGGTGGACCAACGCACCTCGTAGGCGCTGGGAATGGGCTCGGCGCTATCTTCGGGTTCCGCGCTCTCGGGACCACCGGTACAGGCCAGCAGAAGGAGCATGACACCTCCACCCAGATGTTATCGAAATTCCATTGGAATACGCTGAAGAATCGTTGGTGCCCCGCCCAGGCTGGAGATCAGGCGCAGCTCCAGGACTCCCTGTCCGGCCGCACCCTTGCTGGACAGCGTGAAGCTGTGGCTGTCCACGCGCTCCGCTCCGGGCGCAAGCCGCGTATCGCTCACTGTCCGGTACGGGGCGGTACTTTCCACGGTTCGGGCAAGGGCGATCGGGAAAACCGGCGATAGGGCCTTGCCGGCGCTGTCCAGAGGCTGAACTTCGATGGTGTAGGCTTTGTTAGGGTTTCCCGTAGGGAATGCGTGACCCGCGCCGGTATTCTGCGTCGTGATCTGCACCACCAAGGGCTGCCCGCGTTGGGCGACGGCACCGGCGGTCTTCACCAACACGCTGATGCCTCGTGCCGGGTTGTTCTTGAAGCCATGCGACGGCAGGGTACCATCGGATCCAGGAAGTAGAACGCCCGCAACAGGTGCCATGTGGCAGTCCACGCAGCCCACACCCGCCCCTGCCCAGCGCGACGCCTTCCACTCGCCCCAGGTGTCGTAGTAGGGCTTGTCCGCCCCCGGCCAGCTCAGTTGGTGGCAGGTGGCGCAGAAATCCGGGCTCCGAAGCTCGGCACTGGCCCGCACCGGGTGCGGCGCCTGCGGCGCCTCCCGACTGCCGATCACCACCCCGTCCCGCACATGGCAGGCGGCGCAGGTAACGCCCTCTCCTCGAAGGCCAAGGTCAAAGCTGCTGTTTGCCTGCATGACTGGACGACTGCTGTCGCCATCCACGTAGCTCACGGCAAGCTGATCATGCTGGCCCGCCAGAGGCAGGTGGCAGCCCAGACACATGGTCGAGTCGCCTGCCGCATGCAGCGCCGTCTGAAAAGTGGGGGAGGACCACGCATTTGCGTGGCGGCTTTGGCTCCAGGTCTCGTGCGCTGCATAGTGGCAGGCGTTGCAGCCCTGCGCCGACAGCGAGGACAGGCCTGGTGGCAGGCTGTTGATGACCGCCGGGAGCCCATCGGGGAACAGCGGCGGCGCGGGTGGCGGGGGAGGGGAGGCCGGGGGAGCTTCGGCGACGATTGTGGTCACGGAAGGCTCCACCGGATCGGGCTCACCCTTCTTGCCGCGGGCGAGTGCAAAACCGGCCATCAATGCTACGGCCCCCGCAATGGCCACCAATTTCCGGGTCATCCCTTTCTCCCTCTTCCCTCTATCACCTTTTCCGCGGACCGGGGCGACGCGATGGGGATTGCCATTGACAAGTCAATAGTTTTCTGGGAAGCCATCAAAAATTTACAATGGAAGCGTCATCTTTTTCTACTTTCATCGGCACAATCACCCGTGCGCCGGTGGGTGCATAGAGGGCAGTGTAGGTGGCGTAGTAGCCGCTCACCTTCTTGATGTAGTCCCGTGTTTCCGTGTAGGGAATCTGCTCCACATAGTCATCCATGCGGATGTCGGCTCCCCAGGGAGAAAGCCAGGAAGACATGTTGTGGGGCCCCCCGTTGTAGGAGCCCACCGCCATGGGGAAGCTACCACCAAAACGATCCAGGAGTCGCGACAAGTAGTAGATGCCATAGCGGATGTTGATGGAGGGATTCTCCAGGGACTCTGGCGAATAGTGTGAATCTCCCACCATCGCCGCCACCTTTGCTCCGGTGCGTGGCATCACCTGCATCAGCCCGATCGCGCCCACGGGTGACAGCGCCCACTGCTGGTACACGCTCTCCTGGCGCATCAGCCCCAGCACCAGCAGTGGGTCCACCGACCACCGCTCCCCGTGGCGATAGATCGCGTCGATGTGTGCGGTGGGGAACATGGAGCGCAGTGCCTCCATCCGTTGTTCCTCGTTGGCGGCCATTTTGGTCGTGCCCCAAGAGAAACGCGCCACATGGTGGTTGTCGCGCACCAACAGGAAGATCTGACGCCATTCCGCCACGCTCAGGTCTACGTTTTTGTAGGCCTCCGTTTCATCGGCCTCCATCGCCTGATACATCCGAGAGACGGCGGGCGCCGCATCATCAAAGGCCCCCGCACGCCCAAGGTCCGCAGCCCCCTGAGCCCAGGGAAAGAGCTCTGCCTCCTTCACCCCCAGCTCGTCCAGGAGCCTCCAGGCGCTCCCCGGGTCGGACAGAAAGCTGGCCCGGTAGGAGTCCGGACGTTCCGCTGCCGGCAGTGGCGGTGTAACGGCAGGAAGTACCTGCCCTCCCGATGTGGGGCCGCTCCCGAAGGGGGCCCAGGCCAGCCGGCTCCAGTCCACGCGGGGAGCTTCCGTCGCTGCCTGCACCACAATCGGGCCCGCCGCGGGGGTTGCGCTCCCGACCCGGACCTGCGTGGGCAGGGTGAGAGCAGCGATCTGAGCCGGCCAGCGACCATTCCGGGTCCGAAGTGGCTCGCTGGGGGCGGCCTCGTTGGCCTGGATCAACAGCGCGTACCAGGAAAATGGGTCGTTCCCCAGGATTTTTCCTCGTTCTGCCGATGCCTCGTCGCTGCGTCCCAGTCCATCCAAGGTGCGGGCCCGATAGTAGCGCGCGGCCTGTGCCTCGTCGGCGCCGCTCTGGATGATGGCGTCGAATCGGGCCAATGCATCGGGAAGGTCTCCAGCTCGAAAGCTGGCATATGCGGCCAGCCAACGCCCCTCTTTCCCGCCGATGGCTACCCAGCGCTCTTTGGCCTCCGCGTAGCGTCCGGCCAGCAGCAGGGCCCGGGCGGTCTCCACCTTGGCGCCGGAAAAACGCCCTCCGTACAACTTCGCCCCATCCAGCAGAAGTTGTGCTGCATCCTTCCACATGCCGCCCTTCACCAGGGCGCGGTACAACTGCCAGGCGGTCGTGGCGTCGGGCTTGGCGGCGAGCTGGGCCTTCATGGTGCCGGCCAGAGACTGGTACTGCTTGGTGCCCCACAGGAAGTCGTCTTCGTGCTGGTCCAACCAAGCTTCAAGCTCGGGATTCTGGGCTGCCCGCGCCTGGATCTCCTGATAGCGCTGCCAAGCCTCCGTCTCAAAGCCGCATCGTTTGCGTTCCAGCGCCACCCGGCAGAGCCAGGCATCGCTGGTGGGCTCGCTGGTGTCGATGCCCGCGGCGGCCAGCTCAGCCAGCCGCTCCGCCGCGCCCAGCCCGGTGGAGTGGTAGCTGTGGGAGACCAGGAGCTCCTGCAGCGCGGCCACACTGCCTTTGGGGTCGTTCCGGGAGGCAGAAAGGGTAAGGCGGAGGCGTATGGTTTCTTGAAGAGGGGAGTCGGGGTGGCCATCCAGCCACTTCTGGTAGGCGGCTGCGGCCGCCCCCCGCTGACCGGCTGCGGCGTAGGCGTCGCCCATCAGCACCAGGCAGTCCTGGATATGGGGACCCTTGGGGTACTTCTGTTCGTAGGAGGAGCAGATTCCGGCGGCCGTGTTGTGGTTGCCACGCAGTTGCTCTGCCCGCGCGAGGTGCCAGGCCCCCCAGGGGGCGACCGGGGTTCCCGAGCTCCTTGCTCGACTGTAGGCATTTGCGGCCAGATTGTAGTCTTCGCGGCTTTCATAGAGGTGGCCGAGCGCAATCCAAGCGGCTGCCCTCAGGCGACCGTCACCCTTTTTTCCGCCTACAAACAGCTCATAGTACCGGATGGCGGCAGAGATGTCCCCTTGGGTCTGCCGATCGATTGCGGCCTGCACCAGATCGGCGGGCGCCTCCGACACCCGGCCCGGCGGCGCGGTCGGCGGCAGGGGCAAAAAGCTTCCGGGAGCGGCATGGGCGCTGCCCATTCCCCCCAAAAAAATCAGCCACCCCAGCATCTTTTGTATGGCCACCCTAGCTCCGAAGGTCGGACTCCAGCAGCGGTCCCACCAGATCCCCGCTGTCCAGCAGCACCAGATACTGCGCCTTACCACCCTCGACCGTCACTTTTTGCACGCTGCCGCGCCGACCCTTGGCATCTTCCACCGGCACCCCCAAGTGGTGTTTTGCGCCCGGCGGGGGCTGGGGAAGCTCGATGGGCTCGTCATACTCCACCCATTCCGCGTAGCCACCGCGCAGGCGTCGGGCCATCTCCCATCCCTGCTCCCGCAGCCAGGTGGCAATCTGGTCGGAGTCGTCGCCGCCGATCTGATCGTAGATCACCACGCGTTCGGACTTGGCGGGCATCAAGTGCAGGTTTTGCTTCAGTTGTTGGCCGGGGAGCAGGTGTGCACCCGGCAACATGCCCGCGACCACCTCGGGCGGCGGGCGTAGATCGACCAGCACCGGACCCGCACCGGAGGCCACCTGTGCGGCCAGCCAGGTGCGACCGATGTCCGTTTTGTGATTTGGACCTGGGGTATCGCCCGAGCCCTGCACAATGGGAGGCATGTAGCTGGCCTGGGTCGCGGCATCCATCTGGGGGTCCGCCTGGGGAGGCCCCGCCGTTTCCTGGGCGTCAAACTCCATCTTAAAGACTTTGAGCATCGCCTTGCGGGCGGCATTTTTCAGGCGATCGCGGATCATGGCAGGGTGTTCCTAATCCAGGTGTTCTGCATGCGACCTGTCAGATCGAGCAGGGCAGCTCGGGCTTCTTCGGGTAGCTCAGTGAATTGCATCGCGATGCGATGGGTGGCCTGACTCTCCGATTCCCGCTCGCCGGGCGGAATGACGCCGACGCGCACCACCTTGCCGATACCGCGCCAGACGGCACGTTTTTTGGGGAGCTGGAGGGTGAACAGGATGAAGTCACCGCCGGCGCAGCGTGCGACATCCTCAAATTGCAGGCCCGTCAAGGAGAAATTCATGTAGGGATCTGGCTGGAACAGCTCGCTGGGGGCGTCGCCGCCGGCTAGCCAGGCTGCCGCATCCACCGGCTTGTCCGCGGGTACCACGCAGTAGCTCAGGCGCAGCCCCGCGTACAACCGGGCGGCGTCACGCTGATCCTGGTGCCGAATACGAAGTTTGGTCTTAAATTTCTGGCCTTCAACGCTGAGGACGGTTGCCATCTCCCGGGGCTGGCCGCTGCCGGGAAACTCCAGCACCAACGCAGCCCCCGGCTTGGGCATGGACGTGCCGTCCGGCAGCGCCACCTCCACGTGGCCATCTGCATGCTCCAACACCACACCTTCCACGATGCGTGGCGGCATTTCAGTCATCAGCATGACGGAGACGGTTGTGGGCATCGGTGCTCCTGTTCAGGTACCCAAGGCTATCGGTACCGGCGAATGCCGAATGTATCCTGCCGGCGCCGTGGCGGGAGCCACCGAACCGAGATACCTGCTCAACAACGTGGAGGAAAGGTGGGCCTGCTCAAGACGCTGCTGGTGGGACGTCCCGATGGCCTCCGTGCGCAGCTCCGGGGGATTCTGGGTTTGAAGAAGGAGACCTCTTCGGGCAACGGCAATTCCTCCGGAGGTACCGGTGCTGAGCCGCCGTTGCCAAGCTCCGCAACACACGAGCCTGCGGAAAAGGCGCTGCGCCTGAATCGGGAAGCGCCACGGGACGTGACGCCGCCCGCCGGTTATGAAGTGGTACTGCACAAAGATGCCCTGGAACCAGGTAAAATCATCGAGGTGATCATCGGCGGCACCGCAATTGCGGTGGCGCGGGTGGGCAACGAGTATTTTGCGATCTCCAACAAGTGCCCGCATGCGGATGGGCCTCTGGGGGAGGGAACGCTGGACGGTCACATCGTCTCCTGTCCCTACCACGGCTGGACTTTTGACGTTCGCGACGGCGCCTGCAAGACGAATCCGTATGCCCTGGTACCGTCCTACCCGGTACAGGTGGTCGGCTCGGCGGTCTGCGTCAAGATGTGAGCTCTCCTTCGGGAAGCCCACATGCCCAACCGTCTCGCGGCTGAAAAAAGCCCCTACCTGTTGCAACATGCCCACAACCCGGTGGAGTGGTATCCCTGGGGAGAGGAAGCGCTGCGGCGCTCAAAAGAAGAAGATAAACCTATTCTTTTGTCCGTGGGTTACTCGGCTTGCCACTGGTGCCATGTGATGGAGCGGGAGTCCTTTGAGGACCCCGCCACCGCCGCGCTCATGAACCGGTACTTCGTGAACATCAAGGTGGATCGCGAAGAAAGACCAGACATCGACAACCTGTACCAGAGCGCTGTGCAGTTGCAGCGTCGGTCCGGAGGCTGGCCGCTGACCGCCTTTTTGACCCCGGACGGCCGTCCCTTTTTGACGGGCACCTACTTTCCCGATCAGCCGCGGCACAACCTGCCCTCCTTCTCCCAGCTCCTCTCTCATGTGGAGCGGGTCTGGCGCGAGCAGCGACCCGAGGTGGAGCGCACGGCAGGGGCCATCCGGGATGCGCTCGCCGAGCTCTTTTCGGGTGGGGAAGAGGGGGAACGTCCCGGAGCGGAGCAGCTCCACGCGGGGGCCGAATTCCTGCGTGACCGCATCGACCCCGTTCAGGGCGGTTTTCGCGGAGCTCCGAAATTTCCGAGCCCCACGAACCTCTGGACGCTGTGGCGCCACGCAGAACGGACCAAAGATCCTAAGTTTTCTGAGGCTGTCCTGCTC
>JBEIQS010000058.1:0-29281 GCA_040376425.1 Alphaproteobacteria bacterium
CTTCTATCCGCTCACCACTCCTTTCCTTCGGACCACTTCTTCCAGGTGATCGTGCGCTCCGATCAGGGGGACGTGGACGCAGTGTTGGCTTCGCTCGGTGAGTTCCTGGGGCTGGCAGACCTGGATGGCCGCGTGGTCTCTGTCTTTTCTCGAAAGGGAACCTACCTGTCCTTGCGGTTGACCCTGCCTTGCCAATCGGCGGAGCAGGTGCTGGAGGTCTATGCACGCATCCAGGCCATGCCCCAGGTGATCCGCTACTTCTGAAAGAACGCTACATCTAGCCTGCACCTGCAATCGGGATACGATAGACCGCCGCATGGTTTTGAGCCTGGTCGGTGCGCTGCTCCCGGTGCTGTTGGGGGTGGGGGTGGCTCTCCTGCCCCCGGTTGGGGCGGGAGTGGTCGGGCCGACGCGCACCTTTGCTCTGGCCGCGGCGCTGGTGGTGGTACTGCTGGAGATGTTGCCGGCGGCCGCCAGCGAGCTGGGCCCCTGGGCGCTGGTCGCCTTTGTGGCCTCGGTGCTGGCCCCCGGGCTGATAGAGTTCGGTGTTGCACGGATCTCAAGACTTTCCCCTGGGATTTTGACGCTGGAGATCGGCTACCTTGGGCTGCTGTTGCACCAGGCGGTGGATGGCTTCGGCATCGGAGTGGCGGGCCAGCAGTCCTCGGTGACTCTGTCGATCGCCGCTCACTCCGCTCCGCTGGTGGCCGCCTCCACCTTGGGCTATTCGGCTCGGCTGGGGCCGCGTGCCGCGCTATGGCGGGGCCTGGGACTGCTGCTGCTCACGGCAGTCGGGGTGGTCGCGGGTAGTGGGGCCACTCAGGGGGCCCCCGAGGGGATTGATCCCTGGCTGCAGGCGATTTTGGGAGGCTTTCTCCTTCATGTTCTGGGACACGGGCTGGAGACGGACCCCCCCCGAACCGTCGGCACTCGCTTGACGGAATTGGCGGCGATGGCCGGGGGAATGCTGCTGCCCCTTGGCTGGATGGACCTGACATTTGCTGGAACAACGCCGGATAGTCGCTTGTCTATCCTGGATGCTGCGGCAGAGCTGGGGGTGGAGACTGCTCCGGCACTGCTGGTGGGCCTGCTGGTGGGCGTACCGCTGCGACGGCGCTTCGAGCGTTTGGAGGCGGGATCGTTTGGGACGCTGGTGGGGGCTCTGCTTCGTCCTGAAGTGGTTTGTTTTGGAATCGTTTTACTGGGTTTGCAGGCCTTTTTATGGATGGTGGGGCTGGCGGTGCTGCTGGCAGGGGGGAGTGCCTGGTTGGGGGGGAATTGGAGAGAGGTGGAGAACCCATGGCGGGATCATCCTCCTCATCCGGCGCCGGAGCAGGGGTGGCGGGGCGAGCTGGAGCGAAGGCTGGTGGAGCAAGGGCCCTGGTGGGTGGTGGGTCTGGGGTTGGCCGCCTATGCTGAGGCGTTTTTACCGCCGGGGAGCTTGATTTTTCCCGGAGCGTTGACCGCAGTGGCCGGAGTGGCGCTGCTGTCTCAGCTCGCACCTCTGGCAGCATTGCCACTTGCGACGGTACTGGGGGGCAAAGGACTGCCGATCGAGGGCGTGATCGCCGTTCCATTGTTGGCATCTCTCTACCGTTTTTCCTTCTTTCAGGCATCCTGGAAGCACCGTGGCTGGCGAGGCCCCAGCCTGCTGCTGGGTAGCCTGGGGGCGGCGGTGGCCCTGGCGCTGCTGCTGGGCAGGTGGCTGCCCTCGGGTACTGGACTCCACCTGGATCATCTTCCTCTTCTTGACCACCCTCCGGGAGAGTTGGCGGCGGCGGTGGTGTTGGGGCTGATGGTGCTGGGCAGCATCGGTCTGGTGGGCCCGCGGCATTGGTTCGCCGCACTTGCCCCTGAGCACCGACACTGAGTCCGTGACCTCTGGTGACAGCCTCGCCGTGTTCGCCGGAAAGGTGGGGATTACATGGACGCTGCTGAGGTCAACATGCTGACTGTCCGTCGCGCCAACGAACGTGGCCACGCCGATCATGGCTGGCTGGATTCCTACCATACCTTCTCCTTTGCGGGCTATCACGATCCCAAACATATGGGCTTTCGAACGCTGCGGGTGATCAACGAGGATCGGGTGGCACCGGGGAAGGGCTTTGGAACCCACGGCCACCGGGACATGGAGATCCTCTCCTATGTGCTGGCGGGTGGCCTGCAGCATCGGGACTCGATGGGCAACGGCTCGGTGATGCGGCCGGGCGATGTGCAGCGGATGAGCGCCGGTACTGGCGTGCAGCACTCGGAGTTCAACGCGTCTCAGACGGAGAAGGTCCACTTCTTGCAGATCTGGATCCTCCCCCGGGCACACAACCTGCCTTCCGGCTATGAGCAGAGGCACTTTTCCAAGGAAGAACGCCGTGGAACGCTGCATCTCATCGCTTCGGAGACGGGGGAGGAGGGCAGCGTATCGATTCAGTCCGACCTTCGTCTGTATGCAAGTCTGCTGGGAAATGGAGAAAAGCAGCTTTGGACACCACCTAAAGGGCGTAGCACATGGCTCCATGTGGCGCGCGGGAGCATGAAGGTGGACGGCCAGCTCCTTGGGCCGGGGGACGCTGTTTCAACCAGTGACGGTGCGCCCATCCCCCTGGAAGGTGTGGATCTGGCCGAGTTTCTGATCTTCGACCTTCCCTGAGCGGTGGGTGTGGATAAGGAAAGGAGATGCCCAGCTTCGATCTCCTCTCCACCGGCAACGAAGTCGTCTCCGGCGACATCGTCGATACCAACTCCGCATGGCTGTGCCAGCAGTTTTTTGAGCTTGGCTTGCGCCCGGGGCGGCTTTCCACCGTTGGCGACGATTTCGACGCCTTATGCGCGGCTTTGGCGGAAGCCGCTGCCCGATCAGATGTAGTCGTGGTTACAGGCGGGCTCGGCCCCACCACCGATGATCTGAGCCGAGAGGTGGCTGCGAGGGTCTTCGGGATGCCACTGATCCAGGACCCTGTAGCCTTGGAGCAGATCGCCGCGCGCTATGCCCGTTTTGGCCGACCCATGACGCCGGGATGTTATCTGCAGGCACTGCGGCCGGACCGGGCGGAGCTGATCGAAAATCCCTGGGGCACCGCGCCCGGATTTTCGGTAGACACGGGGAAGAGTGTGGTCTTTTTCCTGCCTGGTGTGCCCGGGGAAATGAAGAAGATGTTCGCCGCCTCCGTGAATCCGGCGGTGCAGAAGCGGCTGGGATTGCGGCCACGTCGGCGGCATGTACTGCGCTGCATGGGCCTGGCAGAGTCGGTGGCGAACGAAAGAATGGCAGGTTTCTCCTGGCCTGGTGTGGTGGTGGGCTATCGCGCCGCCATGCCGGAAGTGCACGTCAAGCTGGAGCTGGAGCCAGATGCGGACGGCGCGGGTCCGCTGGAGGATGCCAAAAACCGCCTGGGGAAGGAGCTTTTTGGCGTGGATTGTGGACCCCTGGAAGAGGTGGTCGCCGGCCTTCTGCGGGAGCAGGGGAAGACGGTGGCGGTGGCGGAGTCCTGCACCGCGGGCCGCCTTGCCGCGGCTCTGACGGTGAAGCCGGGGGCCTCAGCCTATTTTATGGGGGGCGCCTTGGTGTACTCCAATGCCGAAAAGGTGCGTGCCTGCGGCGTCGACCCAGAGGTTCTGGCGGCCGAAGGTGCCGTGAGCGAGGCCGTCGCGCGACAGCTCGCCGAGGGCATCCGGCGGGCGGTGGGCAGCGACCTGGGCGTAGCGGTGACCGGCATTGCCGGGCCCGATGGGGGGAGTCCGGAGAAGCCGGTGGGCACCGTCCACATCGCAGTGGCCACTTCCGAAAAAACAACTCATCGAAAGCTGCTTCTTCCCGGAGATCGGGAGCGGGTGATGCGCTTCTCGGTGGGCGCCGCACTGGAACTCCTGCGCAGGTGTCTGCTTTCTACCTGAACACCGGTCATCCTATTGGACATTTTTTGGCAGACCCCCCTTGTCGGTTGTCCAGGGATGGGCTATTCATAAGACGTGCCGGGCGGGCTGTCCGGCTTCCTTGAGCGAAGGCTCGCCCTCTCCCTTTTCAACACCCGGAGTTCCCATGTCTCTCGATCCTGATCGCAGCAAAGCCCTCGAAGCCGCCGTCGCCTCTATTGAACGGCAGTACGGCCGCGGCTCCATCATGCGGATGAACGGCGCGGAGCAGGTGCAGATCGGCACCATCTCCACCGGCTCCATCAGCCTGGACCTCGCCCTGGGCATCGGCGGTATCCCGCGTGGCCGCGTGATCGAGATCTACGGGCCGGAGTCTTCTGGTAAGACCACGCTCACCCTGCACATCATCGCCGAGGCCCAGAAGAAGGGCGGCGTCTGTGCCTTTATCGACGCGGAGCACGCGTTGGACATCAACTATGCCCGGGCGCTGGGCGTGAACGTGGACGAGCTGTTGATTTCGCAGCCGGACACCGGCGAGCAGGCCCTGGAGATCGCGGACACCCTGGTGCGCTCCGGTGCGGTGGACGTGCTGATTGTGGACTCGGTCGCGGCCCTGGTGCCCAAGGCCGAGCTGGATGGCGAAATGGGCGACGTGCAGCCCGGCTCGCAGGCGCGGCTGATGAGCCAGGCCTTGCGGAAGCTGACCGCCTCCATCCACAAGTCCAACACCTCCATGATCTTCATCAACCAGGTGCGTATGAAGATCGGGGTGATGTTCGGCTCGCCGGAGACCACCACCGGCGGCAACGCGCTGAAGTTTTACTCCTCGGTGCGCCTGGATATCCGGCGAATCGGCTCCATCAAGCAAGGGGACGAAGCGGTGGGCAACCGCACCCGCGTGAAGGTGGTCAAGAACAAGCTGGCCCCTCCCTTCCGGCAGGTGGAGTTCGACATCATCTACGGCAAGGGCATCAACCAGTCTGGCGAGTTGATCGACCTGGGCGTGGAACTCGGCATCGTGCGGAAGTCGGGCTCGTGGTTTGCGTGCGGCGAGGAGCGCATCGGCCAGGGCCGCGACAAGGCGATGACCTATCTGGTTGAGCACCCCGAGATGCGGGAGAAGCTGCGGCTGGACATCATCTCTCGCGGGGCCGCGGCGGTGGCCGCCATCAGCGGTGGTGGTGGAGGCGACTGAGTAGGAATGGAAGTCAGAGCTTAGACTCCCGACGTGACTCTGATCCGAGTCACGTCGGGAGTCGTCTCTGTTCTGAAGGGGGCTTCGGCTCCCCACGGTGGCGGGCTGGTACGCGACCTTCCGTGGCCAACGCCTGCTGCGGTTTGTGAGTACCGGGCTGGGCGTGGGCCTGCACATCCCGGTGCGGAACGTGGAACTTGGCCTTGGGGTGGCGTGGAGGGATCCATGGTAGTAGGGGGATTTTGAGGTAGTGACTCTGTGGAGAGTCACGTCGTGAATAGATGTGCACGACGGCCTCACTCCGGCGGAGGAGCCATCCCCCTCACCTCACCAACGCCATCCCCTCCCGCGCCGAGGAATGATCCGGCACCAGGTACAGCACCAGCTCAAAAGCTGCCTTGGCTTCGGCCGTTTTGCCCTGCTTCAGAAGGGCCCAACCCAGGCCCGCGCGCATCTCCACGTCGGAAGGCCACGCGGTGACCAGGGCGGCGTACTCTGTGCCCGCATCCCCATACTTGCCGCTATTGTAGAGCACATAGGCCAGACGGCTCTGAGCGGTGTAGCTGCCGGGCGTCGCCTTCAGAACCGCACGGCAGTCGCGCTCGGCTTCCGCCCAGCGCTTCAGGGCCATCAGGGGCAGGCTGCGGCCCAGGGTTGCCTCCAGGGAGCCGGGAAGGGCCGCTTTGGCAGCTTGATCGTAGGCCACCACCGACTCCTCGTAGCGGCCCAGCAGGTAGAGCAGCCAGCCGCGCCTCAGCGGCAGGAGCCAGGCGTCCGCCCCCGTGGGGGTGATGCCGTCCAGCTTCTCCAGCGCACGTTGGTAGGAATATGCAGCCTCCAACGCATAGCTTTCCTGGTAGCGCTCCGAGGAGCTTCCAGCGGCAAGGGCGGGTGGGCTCAGCAGCACCATCGCCGAGAGGATCAACAACAGACGAGGAAACATCAGAATGCTCCTGGGGTAAAGACAAGTCCAAGGGTAGCCATATGCAGGTTGCTGCTCTCTTCCGCCGCCGTCTCCGGCAGGCTCAGATAGTCGTAGCCGAGGTTGAGCCACAGCGGTGGGGCGAGCCGGACGCTGCCCTCCGCGAAGAATGAGCTTCCAAAGGGGCGATCCAAGTCGTAGTACAGCAGGCTCTGAACCCGGAAGGGGTTGACCTCCTTCCCGAAGCGGCCGCCGACCACCAGGTCCAACCCGGTGCGCTGGTAGTGCAGCGCGGCCGATCCCAGGCCCAGCGGACCGTACTCGGTCGGAATACTCACGTAGCTGAGCAGATTTCCTGAGTTGTTTTCCTGGTAGAAATCGCTGAGTTGTCCGTCAAGTTCCAGGTGAAGTCCGCGTAGAATCGGCACCCCCACCCCGGCTGAGAGCTGCCAGCTTCGCTCGGCGTAGGTGAAGTCCGCAGGCGGTGCCGGCGCCCCGGCGGGCAGATCCTCCGGTACCTCCGCGCGCTCCGTATTGCTTCCCCGACTCAACAGTCCCTCCAGGTGGAGGGAAAGCCCGTACTTCGCCCAGAGTTGCACCCCTACCGTGCCGGTCTGGCTAGCGGTGCTGACAAAGGCGGGCTCGTCGGTACCGGCCGGTGGCTCCACACTGCCACCGGAAGTTCCCAAACTGCCTCCTCCGAAGACGGAGCCGCCCACGAGGCCCCGGCCGTAGCCCACCCTGCCGTACACGGCGCCGCCGCCTCCTCCCCCACCCCCTACAACCAGAAAGGCTGAATAGCGGCCCAGAAGCTCCAGACTCAGGCCCTGCTTCACGGTGGCTCCGGCCCACAGTGCCCCGCTGCCCCCCAGGCTCTGCCCGTTCGCCATCGTTCCGCTCAGGAAGAGACCAGCCGAAAGTGTCGCTTTGTCGTCGAGATCAGGTGCGCAGTTCCCCTGCGCTCCCACCTGCCGCACCCCTGGCAGGTCCCCCAGCCGCAGCCGGTTCCAGGCCCGCAAGCAGTCCGACCACAGGCCCTCCGGCTCGCGGATCAGCGCTGCACGCACGGCGTTCTGGCTGTGGACGGTGGCCCAGTCGGCGGCCTCCAACCCCTTGGGGGTGGCCAGCGCAAGTGCCTGCAGTCGCCAGGCAACCGCACTCTCCGGCTCCTTCGCCACGGCTTCCTCGGCAACTTCTCGGGCCAGGCCCACATCTCCCGCCACCAGCGCCGCCTGCACCAGCCCCGGGTAGACCTCCAGGTTGCCCCCGGACAGCGACCACGCCTGCTTCCATGCCTCCAAGGCCTCTTTCGGGTCGGTGGCCACCTGCGCCAGCCGAAGCTGCGAGCCGTAGTCCCCCGGATAGCGCTGCGCCGCTGCCCGCGCATCCTCCAGCTCCCCCGCCCAAGCACACAGGATCAGGACAAACATTGGAGCTCCATGTCCACCCCATCCAATCGGAGCTGGATCCGCTCGATCCCCCGCTGCCGGGATAGTGTAGTCTTACTTACAATTCGTGGATTAGGCCCTTCCGAGCTGCTACGTAGCGTGGGGATCCCATCCTCTTCGGCCAGGGTGTAGCGCAGCCCCAGGCTGGTGGGCGGCAAAACCAGCCCGCGCAGATCTTCCCACCAGCCCACCCCACCAAGCTGCCGCGCGTCCAGGTGGTCGGTCCACTGCAGCCGACTTCCGCACAGGGGCAACCGGGACATCGCACAGGCAATCACAAAGAGTGCCCCTTCCTGCGGCCCTTCGTAGTGGTAGCAAACAAAAGTGTCTTCCCGACTGTCAAACCAGAGCCGCCCTGGCCGCCCGATGCTCACCAGGCTCCGCCCGCCCACGCTGTCCACCTCGCTCAGCAACTCTTCGCTTCGTACCTCCTCTCCCTTCCGCAGCACCGTGCTGAGCTTCCGACTTGGCGGCAGCGCCAGCGCCCGCACCAGCGCCGGGTCCACCTGCACATTCGCTACCTTGTCCCCCTCTTTCGGGCAGTATTCGGCTGAAACTTCAGCCACATCCCCCAGGCGCACCGTGCCATGGAAGGCCACGGGCAGGGTGCGGTCGCCGATGGCGGCGGTAGGTTGGAGCTGAAAGTGAAGGTGCGGAGCCGGAGATCGGCCAGATGAGCCGCAGCGCCCCAGCTCCTGCCCGTCGCTGACCACCTCGCCCTTTTTCACCCGGATCGACCGCGGCTGTAGGTGGGCCACCACGCTGAACAGCCCGGGACCGTGTTGGAGAATCACCAGGTTTCCCCAGGGCGAAAGCGTATCCACGTTGCCGATGGCGTTGTCGGGCAGCCCATCCACCACCTCCACCACCGTGCCCACCGCGGGCGCGCACACCGGCAAGCCGTAGCAGTGCCAGTCAGACAGCTTGCTGCCCGCATTGCTGTGACGTTTTCCTTCGGCATCCACCACCTCAAAATCCAGCCCGTCCGCCCACAAGCCCTGGTGCGTGTGTGCGCCGTTGTTGCCCTGTGTGCACAGCCAGGTGCCCCGAAAGGGTAGGCGCAGCCGGATGGGCACCCGCACCCCAAAGCGCCGCTGCCGGGTCTGGAAGCTGCGCAGGGCGGCCTCTGGCGAGGGGCCGGGCAGGCCCACAAGCCGGGGCTGCGCGTCGGCCCGTCGGAAGGCAAAAGCGTACAGAGTGCCCAGAACCACCAGGTTGAAGGGGAGGGCCAGCGGACTCAGGCCCACAGCCGCCAGCGGCCGGGCGACACCCACCGAGACCGCCCCTGCCAGCAGCGCGCCGGCCGCCGACAGCACAAGGGAGGCCGAGCCCGGAAGAACAAAAACGGACCCCAGAGCGATGCTGGTGAAAATACAGTTAAAGGAGAGGGTGAGGGGATCCAAGCCCAGCGGCATCCCGCGCAGGGCGGCCACCAGCCCGCTGCCCACTCCCAGCCCGATCAGTGCGTGTACAGTTGCGATCCGACTCCACAGCGCCAGGGCTGCCAGCACCAGACCGCCCGAAACCATATTCGGAACCGCAAAAATCGCCCCAAAGGCGCTCAGCAGATCCTCGCCTGCCTGCACGGCGCCCCAGGCACGCTCCGTGCGCAGCTCCACCCCGGCAAGCTGCGCCGTACCGCCGATCAGCAGCCACGAAAGCCCCACAAAGGGGAGGGACAAGGCGGGAAGCCCCAGGTGGGTGCGCAGCGCCCCCCCCCAGGGCCGCCTGCAGCAGCACGCTGCCCAGCGCGCCCACCAGTCCCACCAATGCCACGGTCCAGCCCCAAGGGTACCAGGCTCCCACCAAAAGGCCCGTCAGAAGCGCAGAGTAGCTCCAGGTACCCGCCTCCAGCGCGTCGCGGTCCAACCCGAGCGCCGTGGCAAAGCCCAGCGAGGCAACCACCCAATACAGGCCGGAAAGGCCCACTTCGGGCACAACCATCGTCGCCAGCAGCAGCAGTGCGCCCACCGGCTGCGACTGGCAGAACAGCACCGCGCTGTAGCTGTGGAGGAGGCGCCTCATCGGCCGATCCACTCCGGCACCTGCTCACCAATGGTAAGGTCTTCCAGAGTTTCTGCCCGCCGGATCACGCCCACCTGTCCGCCCTGGCCGACCAGCACCACGGCCGGACGCAGGTGGATGAACTGCATGGACTGGGTCACGTTGTAGGCGCCCACCGGCCGGATCAGTACCCGACTCCCCACTTCCAGCGGGGGGAGCATCAGATTTTCACCCACCACGTCGATGTTCATACACAGGGGACCAAAGAGCACCGTCGGCTCCGGGGCGCCGGAGGTGGGCGCGGTGGGCACCACCTCGTGCCGGTACCAGGTGGAGGTGTAGAGCAGGTTCACCCCCGCATCCAACACGACCGCGCGTCGCCCGTCCGCAAGGCGCTTGTTGGCCAGCACCGTGGCAATCAGCGTGCCCGCCTCGTCGATCAGGCCCCGCCCGGTCTCCAGGAAAAGCGTCGGCAACTGGTCGGGACTGTAGTCCAGCTCACCAAGAGCGTCGCCGATGGCCTCGGCGTACTGGGACGCGGAGGGGGTGATCTCCTCGGGCGGCAGGTAGGAGGACTTCAGCCGGGCCTTGCTGGCAAAGCCGCCGCCCAGGTCGATGTACTCCAGCACGATGCCCAGCTCTTTCTTCAAGCGGTTTGCAAAGGCGACGATTTTTTTTGTTGCCTCCCCATAGGCAGCCGTGTCCAGGATGAAGGTGCCCAGGTGGCAGTGCAGCCCGGCCAGCCGCAGCTTTCCCGCGCCCAACATGCGCCGCACGGCATCCCAGGCCTGGCCACTGTCCAGGTTGAAGCCGAAACGATCCCAGCGGGGGATGGAGCCTGCCGCAAGGTTCAGCCGCAGCCCCACCGAAGCCTCCAACCCGGCCCCCTCCGACAGCTTCTCGACCCGTGCCATTTCGTCGAAATTATCGAGGTTCACCTTGGCACCACCGCGAAGTGCCGCCAGGATGCTGGCATCGGTCTTGTGGGGGCCGTTGAAGATCACCTGGTCCATCGGCACGCCATTGCGCAGGGCCTTCTCCACTTCCATGTCAGAAACGGCTTCTGCCCAGGATCCTTCACGGTGGTAGATGCGGCAGATCGCATCCAGGTAGCAGGTCTTGTAGGACCAGGCGAGCTGCACCTTGGGCCAGCGCCGCTCCAACTGATCGCGGAGCTGTTGGTAGCGCTCCACAATGCTGCGTTCGCTGTACACAAACAGCGGGGAGCCATAGTTGGCCACCAGATCCTCCACCTCTACGCCCTCGATACGCGAGATGGGGCGAAGGGCAGGGATCCCGCCCATTTTGTTCATGGTGCCAGAGCGGTGGCGTTGAAGGCTGGGGGTCTCGTAGACAGGGCGGCTGCTCATGCGGTCTCCAGGAGGGCTTCGGGGAGGATTTCGCCACGGGTTGAGATAGCTTCCAACTGGGAAAGTTCGACGATCTGGTCCAGAGAGATGCGGATGAAGGTGGTGCCCACCCGCGCGGCGGGCAGCGGCGGGATGGCCTCGCCGACCGCGAGGCGCGCCACCGCGCTGATCTGGTTCTGCCCGGCCCCTGCGGTCAGGTAGCACCAGGCGGGAAAGCGGGGATTCACCTCTAAAAGTTGGTAGCCCTTCTTGGGGTGCAGCTTGGCTTCGATCTCACAGGGGCCGCGCCACTTCAGGGCCCCCACCACCTGTGCGGCAAGCTGGGTCAGGCGCGGGTCCTGGATGGTCACCCCCGCCCAGCCCTTGCCTTTGTCGGTCAGAACCAGCTTTTTCATCGCCACTGCACCCACCAGGGCGCCGGTGCCGTCTCCCACCGCGCAGACGTTGAACTCTTCGCCGGGCACAAATTCCTGGACGATGATTGGCAGACCCCAGGTGGCGGCGGCTTTGTAGAAGGCGGTCACCGCCTCGTCCAGGGAGTGGCAGATCTCCGCTCCGTAAAAGACCCCTTTCACCGCCAGCGGAAAGCTCATCCGACCGGCCATCGCATAGAGCGGCGTGACATCGGAGAGGGTCTCAGACATCGGTACGGCCACCCCGTGCTGCTCGCGCAGCTCGTCCAGCCGCGCCTTGGTGCGGCGGTCGTAGGCGTCGCGTGTGGGCAGGAAAGTGCGGATTCCCATGGCTTCCAGGCGGCTTTCCTGGTCCAACAGCGCGGGTAGCTCGCTGTCCAAATTCGGGATCAGCACGTCGATGCCCACCTGCTGCTGAATGTAGGCGAGACGCTCAAAAAGGGCCTCCCGACCTGCAGAAGGGTAGGGGATGAGGAAGCAGGCGTCGAACAGGCCACTGTGGTAGATGCCGGGGTCCATCACGTCGTAGGCCAGGCCGATGATCTGCCCGTTGAAGGAGGGGTCTTGGCGCAGGGCGCGGGCCACGGCCACGCCGGGACCGGGGTTGTCCGTGGCATTCAGGCCAGTCACGGCCACATGGGCGGAAAAGGGCTTCATGGCTTACTCCAGCTCAAATTCGCGGGGTAGCAGACCCTCATCCTGAAGAGAGCGGACGAACTCCAGCACATCCCGGCGCAGGTCGGCCCCGCGCTGCTCAAAGCCCTTTTCCAGGGTGCTGGTCAGCTCTTCCAGGCTTTTCCCATCGCGGATCCCCTCCAGAAGCACCATCGCACTGCGGTTGGCCGTGAAGGTGGCCCCGGTCATGGGGTCAAAGACAAAGCCGCTGGGGCTGATCGCGAGGTGCTGTAGCTGCTCTCTCATCCCTACCTCCTGCCCTGAATGTACGGCATCGCCTGCACGTACACCGTTGCACTTCTGTGCGCGATTGTGAGCGCATGTAAGCCTCTGCCCGCAGCCTCAGAGCGGCAGGGTCATCCGCAGGCGGGCTCCCCCGAGATCACCCTGCTCGGCCACCAACTCGCCGCCGTGTGCGCGCGCGATCCGACGCGCCAGCGCCAGGCCCAGGCCCACGCCGCCCGTGTCGCGGCTGCGGGTCTGATCCAGGCGTACGAGGCGCTCAAAAACGCGCTCGCGGTCCTCCACCGGAATGCCGGGACCGTCGTCCTCCACCCAGATCTGCACGGTGGTGCGCTGCTGCTCCATGCCCACGCGGATGTGGTTTCGTCCGTAGCGCACCGCATTTGCCAACAGGTTGGAGAGCGCACGTTTCAACAGCAGGGCATCGGCTTGAATCTCCAAGGGGAAGGCGATCAGATCGATGGTCACCGAGGCGCGAATACGCGCCTCCTCCTCCACCCGCGCTCCCAGAAAGTGGTCCAGGTGCAGGGCCTCCCGCTGCGGCTGCCGCCCGCCTTCCAGGCTGGCGTAGGTCAGCAATTCCGAGATCAGCTCGTCCAGCTCTTGAAGATCCTGTTGGATCGCTTCGGCCTGCTGCAGGCGATCGGCAGCATCCGGTGCATCCGCCAACAGCTCTACCGCAAAGCGGACACGGGCAACCGGCGTTCTCAGCTCGTGCGAGACCGCCAATAAAAGCTCTTCTCGCGCCTTGATCAGCCGCGCGACCTGGTCAGCCATACTGTTAAAGGTCTGGGCAAGACGCCCCGCCTCGTCCTCGGTGGTGACCACGGCGCGCGCCTCCAGCTCGCCCGCGCCCAGGCGCCGGGCCGCCGCCGACAGCAGCACCAACTGCCGCTGCAGAGGCCAGAGGGTCGCAAAAACGGAAAGTCCCAAGCCCAGGATCAGGGCGGGTAGCAAGAGCGAGCTGCGCCAGAGGCGGGGCGACTGCGGCTGCATCACTGCGACAAAGGGCTGGTCCGGCACCCGCACATAGAGCGCCACCCCCGCCGGACTTTGCGCCACCACCGGCTCGCCGCGCTGCAGGCGCTCCCGCTCCAGGCTGCCCAGGCTGGCCTGAACCCGCGCCAGCGGCTCCACCGTGACCGGCGCCGCAAAATAGTCGCTGAGCTCCGCTGCCGCGGCCTCCCGGGACTCCGGATCGGTAGCCAGCGCCAGCCGGCCGGCCACCTTCGTGGGCGCCTCCGCCACTGACTGCAGGCGCTCGGGCAGCTCCTCCTGCGGCTGTGCCCAGACCAGGAAGACCAGCCCCAGGATCACCACCACCGCGCCCATCGCCAGGTAGAAGCGAAGGAAAAGACGGGTCATGCCCCACCGGTGTACTGGTAGCCGGTGCCGCGCACGGTCTTGATGATATCCGGGTCGCCCGTAAAGTCTTCCAGCTTCTTCCTCAACTGGGACAGACGCACATCCATCGAGCGATCCAGACCATCATAGTCGATGCCGCGCAGCTCGGTGAACAGCGTCTGCCGGTCCACCGGCCGCCCCGCGCGCGAGGCCAGGCACCAGAGCAGGTCAAACTCGGCGGTGGTCAGCTCCAGCACCTGACCCCGGGCGCGCACCTCGCGCCGGCTGCTATCAATGGATAAAAGTCGATCTTCCACCTTGTTGACCGGCGCAGATGCGGGGCGACGCAGCAGGGCCCGGATGCGCGCCAACAGGAGCCGCGGGCTGGCGGGCTTGGCGATGTAGTCATCCGCGCCCATTTCCAGTCCCAGAACCTGGTCAATCTCCTCCCCTTGTGCGGTCAGCATCAGGATGGGGCCGCGAAAGTGGGGGCGTACCGCACGGCAGATACTCAGGCCATCTTCGCCCGGAAGTAGCAGGTCGAGGATGAGGAGGTCGGGTGGATGCTCCAGCACCCGCTGGCGTCCCCGCCGGCCATCCCGCTCGACTTCGACCGTAAAGCCGGCCTTTTGCAGGTAGTCCGCCACCAATGCACCCAGGCGTTCATCGTCTTCGATCAGCAGCAGGCGGCCTTCAGACATGGCGGACAAACCAGATGCACGGAGAGTCTAACCCGGCGTGGGCAACCGGCTTGGCGCGCTCTCAAACGCGGGGAGGGGGAAGAGAGCAAGCTCTCTCCCCCCTCCTCGCTGAATGAGCCCTCATTCAGCGGCGTGAAAGCGACGGAGGTGGTGATCTCCTTTTCAGGAGAAGTCCCTCCTCTTGTAGCCGCTCTGCCGGTGCTGTCACGAAATGATCGTACTCGCGTTGAGAACACCCGGCCCGGGAACCCGATCCCGCGCCCGGGTCGGTTAAACGAGCGGCATGTGGTTGCTTCTCCTCCTTGCATGTCCGCCCTCCGATGACCCCAAAGAGTCCACGCCCGTGGTGCAGGACGATAGCTGCACCCACCCGGTATGGTCGGGGATCCTCCCTTTTCCCAGCAATGCCCTGGTAACCCGTGGCGCCGCGACGGCCACCGGGCTGGAGCTGAACCTGCCCCAGGAGATCATGCCCCTGACCAAGGGTGGAGAAGCGGCGATTGATGCCGCTCAGTTGGCCGGGTTGGATGGCTTCTCCCGGCTTGCACCGGTGGTGGTGGCCCTGGACGGGGGCAGCGATGGGGCCAGCTATGGCACCGTATCAGAGGACAGCAACGCGCCGATCTTCCTCATGGACCTTAGCGATAACCACATCGTACGCTCGCGACTTGCGGTGGTGAACGGCGGAAAAACGCTGGTGCTCTGGCCTGACCGGGCGCTGGAGCCCAACCATCTGCACGCGACGGTCCTTCGCAAAGACCTGCCGACAACCGGCTGTTTCTCGGGAGGGCCGGACTATGAAGCCAGCAAGGCCGCGGGCGACGCCTTCGCTGCGGAGATCGCTGGGGCCGAGGCCGCCGTGCAGAGCTTGGGGGTGGAGGCCGCGGTGGTGATCCCCTTCACCACGCGGTCCTTGGAGCAGGAGGCGCAGACGGTGGATGCGCTCGCGGCGGTCATGCCGGAGCTGATCGACGGGGACAGCATGGTGGTGGAGGAGGTGGTGGACTGCGCCATCAGCGACAAGAGCGGCTACTGTGGCGATGGCGTGGGCTTTGTACTCACCGGCCACGTCGTCATGCCGAAGTGGCAGAGCAGCGAGGGGCCATTTGAGCTTGACGCGTCAAGGGCTTCTGTGCAGCAGGGAACGGAAGACCTGGAATTTTGGCTGTTGGTGCCTGATACGGCGCGGGAGACCGCTGCACCGATGATGGTCATTCAGCACGGCTTGGGCGGGGACAAGGAGTCGATGTTGGGCATTGGCCGCAATTTTGTGCGCGCCGGCTATGCGGCCATCGCCATTGACGCGGTGGTGCATGGCTCACGGCCCCACTCCGGCAACACCACCTCCGCCTTCTTCGGCATCGATTTTGACCGTTGGCATGTGGAGACGGCGCGGGACAACCTGCGTCAAACCTCGGCGGATCATATGGGCTTGCTGGAGGCACTGGTGGATCACGCTCCTGACGGAGTCTGGTCCGAGGGCTTTCTGCTCAACCCCGACGATCGCAGCTATTTCGGGATTTCGCTGGGGGGAATCATCGGTGCGTCCTCCTGCCCGTTGAATCCCACCCTGGACCGCTGCGTCCTGAACGTGCCGGGGGGCCGCCTGGTGGAGATCGTTCGCGCCAACGTGGCCTACTCGGCGTTGATGAACATTTTCTTTGACCCCGTCGACGGCCAGCAGGAGATCGAGCTCTTCTCGGCCTTGGCGCAGACGATTGTGGATGAGGGGGACCCCGCGATTGCTGCGGCCCGGGTGGTGCAGCGCTCGCCTGTGCGTCCGCTGCTGGTGCAGGAGGCCATCCACGACACCACGGTCTACAACCAGACCACCGAGGTGATGGTGCGCTCCATCGGCCTGCCGATGCTGGAGCCGGAATTGGAGCCGATCAACGGGTTGGAGCTTCAGGCGGCGCCCGCGGTGGAAAACCTCGCCACGCCGGATGGCATGTTCACAGCGGGATTGACCCAGTTTGACGAAGAACACTCCTTCTTCGGGGGGGGCACGGCAGAGGGGCAGCGGGCGCTGCGTCAGGCCATCACCTTCCTGCAGACGGAGCGCATCGAAACCAGCGAATGAGCGCGCTGATCCAGGCTCAGTACCAACGGTGGCCCTATCCCCAGGTGCCGCTGTGGGGCCGAGTCCGCGGTTTGGAGCTGTTTCAGCTCCACCTGCACCATCTGCGGGCGCGGGTTGGCCTGCCCGGGGCAGGGCCGGGCCGGATCTGGATCGCCGGCTGCGGCACCATGCAGCCCTACCTTCTGGGAAAAGCAAACCCCAAGGCAGAGATTCTGGCTACGGACCTCTCCCAGAGCAGCCTGGATCGGGCGCGTTGGCGCTGCCGCCTGAACGGTGTCGCGCGGGTCAAATTCCAGCACATTGACCTGGAAGAGGAGCTTCCTTCTGGGCCTTTTGACTGGATCGAGTGCTACGGCGTGCTGATGAACCTGAGCGATCCGGCCCGGGCGCTGCGTCGCCTTGCGGACCGCTTGGCACCCGACGGAATCCTGCGCCTGATGGTCTACCCCTGGTTTTCGCGACGGAGGGTGTTCCAGCTTCAACGCGTAGCAAGGCTGCTGGGAATGATCCCACCGCGAGCCGAAGATCCCAAAAAGCTCCGGGCGATCGCGCGGGCGCTGCCCAAGGGCCACCCGCTCCGCTATGCCTTTGAAAGCTACTTCGACGCGCAGACGGAGGCGGGCATTGTAGACGCCTTTCTCCACGCCGGTGACCGCGGCTTTACCGCCTTGCACCTTGCAGAGCTGGTCGATCAGGCCGGTCTGGAAGTGGGCTACTGGTTCCATCGGCCCTGGGCACGGCCCGAGGTGATCGGCCAGAGCCTGCGGCTTTCCACATGGAGCGGGCCGCAATTGCTGCACTACGCGGATCTCTGGCAGGAGCTGCGGGGAAACCTGGTGCCGATCCTGGTGAAAAAGGGCGCGGGACGGCAGCCGACGGAGGAAACCATCCATCCCGCATTGCGACGAGGCAGCAGCCTGCAAGCGGCCTTCGGGCGCCTGATCGGTGTGGAGCTTGGCAACCGCCTGGGGGAGGGGAGCATGTTTCTGACCGGCGCCGAGCTGCGGGCGCTGGATCGTGGAGATCGCTCTGGCATTTCTGCGGGGCGCCTGCAAAAAATGAGGGAAGCAGGTGTGCTTCTGGGCGGATCCGAAGAGGTCTGGACGCTACCTCCTCTCCCGCCCCTGGAGACACAGGATCGGGAGCCCACCGAGGCCCTGGAGCTGGGAGAGCAAGCCGCCAACCCCTTCTATTCTCACCTCTTCGCGCCGCTGCGCTATGGCCAACGCCACCCCGAGCTGGGTACGCTGGCCATGGAGGTGGCTGCCTGGGCGCCGTTGGCCGAGCCGCTGGAGGAGGAGGGGGCCTGGGGCCTGACCCCCATCGGCACTGGCATGGTGCACGGACCGGCGATGGACCGATGGAGAGAGGCGGAAAATCCAACCGTGGCTCATCTGGATCAGCTCCGCTATGCCGAGGAGGACCTGCCTGCCCTCCGCCGCTTCTTGAGCCCCTTTGACATCCCCAAAAAGCTCTCTCCCTTGGAGGAACGCGAGCTTTGGCTGCTGCTGGGGAGCTGGTCCCACCTCTTCCTGACCGCCTCCCCCACCTGAGCGTAGATTCGTCCTTTTCGCTTCACCGTCGGTGCCTATTTTGCCCGCTCTTGGAGCGAATCAACATGGAGCTGCGTCCCCTGGGCAAGACCGGTCTGCGGGTGAGTGCGATGAGCCTCGGCGCGATGACTTTTGGAGAGTCCACCACCTTTATGAAGGGCGTCACCTCGCCGGATGACGAGGCGCGCGCGGTGTTGGATGCCTCCCTGGAAGCAGGGATCAACCTGATCGATACCGCCAACGTCTACTCAGAGGGGCGCAGCGAGGAGCTTCTGGGGGTCTGGCTGGAGGGGCGTCGGGAAGAGGTGGTGTTGGCCACCAAGTGCCGTTTCCCGATCGGCTTTGGGACCCGCAAGGTGGGACCGCATGATTCTGGTCTTTCCAGAAAGCATATCTTGAAGGCATGCGAGGACTCCTTACGGCGTCTGCGCACCGACTACATCGACCTGTACCAGGTGCATATGCAGGACGGCACCGTCCCCATCGAGGAGACCCTGCGCGCGCTGGATGATCTGGTCACCAGCGGAAAAGTCCGGTATATCGGCTGTTCCAACTACACCGGCTACCGCCTGGTGGAGTCGCTCTGGGCGGCGGATCGGCTGCGCAGCCACAGCTACGCCTCCATACAACTCCAGTGGTCGCTGGTCACCCGCGATGCCGAGCGCGAGGTGGTGCCCGCATGCAAACGCTTTGGCCTGGGTACGCTGGTCTGGTCGCCGCTGGCCCGTGGATTTTTGTCCGGCAAGTACAAGCGTGGTCAGGCTCCTCCACCGGGCAGCCGGCTGGAGGCCTGGAAGGACAGCATGAAGTCCTTGGACAACGACCGCAATTGGGCCATTCTGGCCCGATGCGAAGCCATCGCCGCCGCCCATGACAGCACGGCTGGCTCGGTGGCCCTGGCCTGGTTGCTGGCGCGCAGCGAAGTCTCCAGCATCATCCTGGGGGTTCGGGACCGGGCCCAGCTTGCTGACAACCTGCGGGCGGCGTCGCTGAAGCTCTCTGCCGAGGAGCTGAAGAGCCTGACCGATGTCTCGGCGCCGGATTGGGGCTATCCCTACAACTTCATCGGCATGCGGGAAGCCTGGTAGTGGGCGCTCAACCCGGGATGATAGAGCAGATTCTGGGGGTGCTGGGGCTACACCCGGCGCCCGGCGTGGTGGCGCTGTGCGCACTGGGTGTGTTTGTGTTGTTTCTGCCCCGGATCTGGAGCAGCCAGCGCGGAGAGGAGGCGCTGCGGATCCTGAAGCGTGCCTCGCAGGAGCGGATGGCGGAGCGGGAGCAGCAGGAGCAGCTTGCGCTCAGCAAGGTGCAGGGAAACCCCAACGGGCTCTGGTTGCTGGCGCGAGAGGCGATGGCCCAGGGACGCAGCAACTTTGCGAGGCAGGTGCTCGCGGAGCTGAAGTCCACCGGAAAGTTACCGCTGGAGCGGGCCGGCTTGGAGGCTCAGCTTGCGGGGCCTGAGGGCCCCCGTGACCCCATCCATGCCGCCGTGCGCATCCAGCGGCTGTTGGGCCTGGGGGGGGTGGAGGAGGCCCGCCGCTTGCTGGAGGAGGCGGAGCGGCGCTGGCCGGGGGACGAAGCCTGGCCCGAGCTGCGCCTGCGGCTGGAGGCCCCCGCACCTGAATTTGAAACAAGCAATGAAACGCGGCCTTGAACCGTATGTGAAACAAATCTGAAACATTCTGAAACGTGGGCGCGGAATTGGCTGGCGGAAATGGTAAGGCAGCCACCTCCCACGATCGGGAAAAGCTGAATAGTTTGGATTCGGCGGCAGTTGGCACGAAAGCTGCGTAGGAGAGAGCAAACAGAGGCTCCTATGATCTTCCGCCAGCTCTTCGACCCCGCTTCGTCCACCTACACCTACCTGTTGGGCGATGCAGAGACCGGTCAGGCCCTGCTCATCGACCCGGTGTTGGAGCATGTGGAAAGCTACCAGCGCCTATTGGAATCCCTATCGTTGAAGCTGGTCTATACGTTGGAGACCCACGTACATGCGGACCATGTGACCGCCGCGGCCGATCTGCGGGAGCGCCTTGGGAGCCGCAGCGTGGTGAAGGCCGACGCGGGCGCGGCCTGCGCCGATATTTCTGTAGACGATGGCCAGGTAATTGAGCTTGGCGCTATCAAGTTGGAGGTACGCTCTACGCCTGGCCACACCTTCGGCTGTGTGTCCTATGTGATGGACGACCGGGTCTTCACCGGCGACACGCTGCTGATTGGTGGCTGTGGTCGCACGGATTTCCAGCAGGGAAGCTCCCATACGCTCTACCACAGCGTCAACCAGCGCCTCTTCACGCTGCCCCCTGATACCCTGGTCTACCCGGGGCACGACTACAAGGGCCGCACCGTGTCCACCATTGGCGAAGAACGGGCGATCAACGCACGTTTAGGTGGTGGCAAGACCGAGGAGGAGTTTGTGGAGATCATGGCCAACCTGAAGCTGGCCTATCCCAAGCAGATCGATCGAGCGCTGCCTGCCAACCTTGCCTGCGGACGGATTGAAGCAACTCCCCAGGGTTGATTCTACTCAGTCGCTACGGGGGTGCTCTATGTTGATACTCGGCTTGTTGTTGGCGGTCCTGATCGGGTTGTCCCTGGGACTGTTGGGAGGGGGCGGATCGATCCTGACCTTGCCCATCCTGATCTATGTGCTGGAGATGGAGGAAAAGGCGGCCATTGCCACCTCGCTGTTGATTGTGGGCGTAACCAGTGCCTTTGCGCTGATTCCCCATGCGCGTGGCGGCAATGTGGTCTGGCGCATCGGCCTGCTCTTTGCGGCGGCCAGCTCGGTGGGGGCCTTTCTGGGCGGGATCGCGGCGGACTGGGTGCCGGCGGAGTGGTTGATCCGGGCCTTCCTCCTGATGATGGTGGGAACGGCGGTGGTGATGTTGCGAGGTCGGAAGGAGGGCAACGGGCCGGTCGCCACAGTGCCGGTGCTGAAGGTGCTCGCACAGGGGCTCGGGGTGGGCATCGTGGCGGGAATGGTGGGCGCCGGCGGCGGATTTTTGGTCGTGCCCGCGCTCACGCTCTTGGGTGGGCTTCCGATGCGGAAAGCAGTGGGCAGCTCGCTTTTGGTGATTACCCTGCAGTCACTCTCGGGTTTTGTCGGGCATATGACCCATGTTCAAGTGGACTATGTGCTGGCGGCAGAGCTGAGCGGCAGTGCGGTGCTCGGATCAGTCATCGGCGGCGCGCTTTCCAAGGCGGTGCCGCAGGAGCAGCTCCGCCGGGCCTTTGGGATCTTTGTTCTGGGAATGGCAGCGTACATGGCTTTCAAGCAGCTTTAGGAGGGGACGGTGGAAAACTTTACACCTTTGCCCGCACTGATTGGCGGGCTGATTATCGGATTGTCCACATCGTTGATGTTGGCCTTCAACGGGCGGATTGCGGGTATCGGCGGGATCATCGGTGCCCTGCTGGCACCCACACCCGGCGACGCGCGGTGGCGGCTCTTCTTCGTAGGCGGGCTGGTTGCAGGCGGAGTCGGTATGTCCTTGGCCGCCCCGCAGGCCTTCCAGTCGGACATGATCCGGGCCCCGGCGCTTCTGGTGGTGGCGGGACTGCTGGTGGGGTTTGGAACCCGGCTGGGTAGCGGCTGCACCAGCGGCCACGGGGTCTGCGGAAACAGCAGGCTCTCGGTACGCTCGTTGGTTTCCACAGTCACATTTATTGCGGCGGGTGCGGCGACCGTTGTGGTCACCCGGCTGCTGATGGGGGGCGCATGAGACAGGATCTGCTGGCAGGTTTGGCTGGGCTGCTCTTCTCGATCGGCCTGGCGGTGGCGGGAATGACCCAGCCCCACAAAGTGATTGGCTTCCTGGACTTCTTCGGGAACTGGGATCCCAGTCTGGCGATGGTGATGGTGGGCGCCATCGGCGTGAACACGGTGGTGTACCGCCTGATCATGGGACGGAAAGAACCCCTCCTTGGCGGTCGCTTTCAGCTTCCCACCCGCACCGACATCGACTGGCGCCTGGTGGTGGGGGCCGTGCTGTTCGGCGCGGGCTGGGGCATCGCCGGCTTTTGTCCGGGCCCGGCGGTCGTGTCTATGGTGGGTCTGGGCACCCCGGCGGTGATCTTTGTGGCCGCCATGTTGGCGGGGATGGGGATCTTCCGGCTGGTGGAAGGGCGCCTTCCCGGCCGAGTGCTACTCCACCACCAACAGCGGGTGGATGAGCACTTTCAGGGCAAATCGGACGGGCTCGCCATCGGTGAGGAAGGCGAGCTCCAGCTCCTGGTCGGAGTCAAAGGTGCCGGGCGCATGGTCACAGATGCCCACCTGCAGCAGGTAGGTGGAGCCGGGGTTCAACAGACCCAGCTCGGTGACCACGTTGGTGTCCGGGATGCCTTCTACGCAGAACCAGGCTTCGTCGTGGGCGGCGAGGCTCAGGTTGAACTCCCCCTCGCCGATGTTGGTGATAGAAAGCTCCTTCTGCGCGAAGCCCCCATCCGGCATGTCCGAGGTATAGGGCACCTCGCCAAAGTCCAGGGGATCAGGGCTGAACTCCAACTCGACGGGGGGACCGCCACAGGCCAGCAACCAGAACAACATCGGCAACCTCAGGTGCTAGACGGTACACCGGCGGGCGCCGGACGGCAAGCGGGGGTGGCATGGCGCCGCACGAGCTCCAGGGCGGAGCGATAGACCAACTCCGGGCGCAGGCGCAGCATCTCGGCCAGTGAGGCTCCGGGATGCCACAGGCGAAAGCTCCATAGTTCGCCTTGTATTCTGCGATACAGATTTTCCAGGGGCAGGTCCGACGGGAGATTCCAGGCGGTGATTGCGCAGAATGCACCACCATGGCGGTAGGCGCGCCCCACCCAAAGGGACTCCGTGCCGCTCTCACCCCAGCGCAGCGGCCGGTCGCCGGCGTAGAGCCAAGGCGGGCTCCGATCCAGGGCCTGAACCGCGCGCTTGAGGACGGGATCTCCTGCTTCCTGGGCCCAACAATCCACACCGCGCTGGCCGCGCCAAAGCGTGGGTACAAAGAGCAGGGCGGCGCCCACACGGCTGTCGAAGGGGGCATAGGCATCGCCGGTGATGCGCTCACCCATCACCCCGGCGTCCGGGTTGTAGTCCTCGCAGAGATCGGAGAGCGTCTCATCCGACAGCGGAACTTCCAGCTCGGGGGGAGGGGGCAGGTTTCCGAAGGGCTGGTTGAGGCGGAGCAGCTCCGCCGCCTCCAGCAGCGAGGGATCCCAGGGCAGCTTTCCGGAGAGGCAGGGCGCAAGGCGCTGATGGAAGAGGCGGGCTTCCTTCTGGGTCAGAGGAGGAAGCAGCGACTCATCCTGAGCGCTGGGGTCTTCGGGGAGCAGCAGTGTGGGAAGGACATCGCGCTCGGGAATCTTCATTTGTAGCGGTCCAGGGCGGCGCGGTGGGCATCGCGCACCCACTCCACCAGCGCGGGCGGGGACTCCACCTTGGCCTCGGGCCCAAAGCCCAGAAGCCACTCCTTCAATTCGGGCGAAACCGAAACCTTCAGCCACAGGCGGATACCGCCGTCGTCCTGGATCTCCAGGCGCTGGGTACGGTGCCACTGCCGCTCGCGCACATAGGGGGCCACCGTGGGGGTGAACACCGCCACCACATCTTCCGGGGGGCCCCCGGTGATTCCGAAGGCGCTGGACGTTTCGTCGTGGGGGTCGTAGCTTTCCGGGTACTCAAATCGCTCGCGACGAAGGCGGGAGTAGCGTACGAAGCGTTCCACCGCAAAGCACTTCACCTTCTGCTCGCCCACATCGCGGGCAAAAAGGTAGAGCCCCTGCCGGTAGGTGGCCAGGGTCAGCGGCTCCAAGCGGTAGAACTTCGACACCGAGCGGATACGACGGTATTCGGCATCCGCGGGGTTGTTGTAGAGCAGGGAGCTGACGATCTCGTCCAGCAGGTCCCCCTCGCCGGTGTAGTCCTTGGCGTGTTCGCCCACGGCCATGAACTTGCGGTCCAGGTCGCGGGTGATGTCCTGGGTGAAGCGGCTGATCGCGGGGGTCAGCCGCTCGATCGCGCCGTCCATCTCCGAGGCGAAGGAGGTGCCGTCCAGGAAGGTGAACAACGTGCGGCCAAAGTGGAGGGAGAGGACTTCCGCCAGGGTCAGGTGGACGCCGGTACGCGCGTAGGTGGGATCCACCGCGAGGAGGCGCTCGCCGGAAGAGGATTCCTCCTTCAAGGGGACACCCATCTCCTTGAGATCCGAGAAATAGCGGCGAAGCGTGCGGGAATCCACCTCAAAGCGATCGATCAGCTCTTGCGCCGCTACCCCACCGGGGCGCTGAATCAGCTCCAAAATCCGCACGAACTTCTGGGCTTTGTTCAACTGCTTTTCGTCCATATCTGCTCATCTGCCTCGATTATGGAAATTTTTTGGGGGTGTTGACCTGAAAAGACTTGCAGCCTTTCGGATGTTCAGCTAACCTGAAAACACGTTCAACGCAAGGGGCTCTCGCTGGCCGGGAGCCCTGGTAACCTGCCCCGCGTATGAAGGAGAAAACATGGACGCACTCACTTTGGACCTGTTCTTTACCAGCATCGCCGTCCTCGGTCTGATCAGTGCTTCGGGGCTGGCGCTCAGCCTGCTCCCCTGGTCTGAGGAAGCGATCCGCGCGGACGTAGAGGCCTGGGAGCGGGTGGGCGTGGCGGCCGTGGCCACCCTGGTTCCTGCGGCCCTGCCCGCGCTGGTGCGGGCGCGGCGATAGGGGGTTGGGGGGAGGCGGCGGCGGTGCTCCCCCGGCAGTGATACATGATGATACATTGTGGGTGTATCGCTCGACCGTAGTCGGCAAGCGGTTTTTTCATACCTTCCGGCAAACACGGTGCTTCCAGGAGGCCCCGTGTGCCCGCGCAAGGTGCAGGCATGACCACATTCGTCGTATCTGACGATTTGTATGTATCAAATATATAGATATTATACAGTCACAATTGTGATACAATTGTATTTGTATCACCCCAGTTGAGCCAGATCCCTCTCTCCCAAAACCAGCTCCCCGGCCCGCAAAATCGACCGCAGGCTGCTCATGCGGCTGGCGCCGGGGATCGGGAGGATCACCGGGCTCTTGCTCAGCAGCCAGGCCAGGGCCACCTCGTAGGGGCTGGCCCCGTGCGCACGCGCCACGGCATTGAGCTGCGGATCCGCACCGATCTCGGCGTAGTCCCCGCTGCCGCCCACCGGAGAATAGGCCAGGAAGCAGATGTTTTCCTGGGTGCAGTAGTCGATCACGCCTTCGTCCCAAGCGCTCCGGTCCAGAAAGTGGCAGCGGTTCTGCACCGACACCACCGGCAGCAGCGCCCGCGCCTCCGCGATCTGCGCCACCGTCACGTTGGAAAGGCCCACTTCCGCGACCTTGCCGGCCTCGCGCAGCCGAGCCACCGCACCCACCGTCTCCGCCCAGGGAACGTCGTCGTCCGGGGCGTGGATCTGATACAGCGCGATCCGCTCCATCCCGAGTGCGGCCAAGCTGGCGTTGCAGGCGGCGATCATGTGCTCGGGGCGCCCATTGCAGGTCCAGTCACCGCCGGGGCGCTCCAGCCCCCCTTTGGTCGCCACCAGGATGTGGTCGCGATCACTGCGGCTGCGCAGCGCCTTGGCGATGAGTCGCTCGTTGTGACCGATGTCCCGGTGGTCGATGCAGTAGACATCTGCCGTATCGATCAGGGTGATTCCCCCATCCAAGGCCGCATGGATCAGTGCGATCGCGTCGGGCTCGGGCGGGCGATTGTCGAGGGACATCGGCATTCCGCCCAATCCCAATGCAGAAACTTTCCATGGACCTAGCTGGCGTGCCAACATCTCTACACCTTCCGTCGCGGGTGATCGCTCAAAATGTACCCTGAATCCCGACGATGCCCAGGCCCAGCATGGGCATGACCTGCAGCCTGGCCTCGGGCAGCGGCATCACCCCCGGGGGGAGGGGCGCATCTTTATTGTAGGCATCCACACGTTGCCGTAGTTCTTCGGGGCTGTAGTAGAACTCCGCCCGGTTGTGCTTGACCGCGGTAACGATCAGGCCGGTGGTGCCGGCCGCCACGCCACCGAAGCCCATCGTTGCTGCTGCGCCCCCGCCAAAAAACAACAGCATCCCGCGCGTGGCCATGTCGTCGTCCCCTCCCACCCCCGCACCGATCATAAGGACCAACCCCAACAACGCACTGGTTGTGCCGCCCAGGGCCGCCACCCCGCCTATGGCCGTCACCGGGATCCACAGGGCCTTGTCGCGCGCCCGCGTCTCCTCGTAGCGGTCGGCCATCACGTCGTCGTTGAACAGCCGCGTGGCGGACTCGATGCCCACCCGACGGCTGCCCATGCGCAGCACCCCCTCCTCGTCGATCCACAGGCTCCCTTCCCCCTCCGGCCGGCTGGTGGAGTAGCCTGGCAGGGGAGGGGAGCTGCTGACCGGTGCATCGGCTTGTGCCGTGAGAATCGCCTCGATTTCGAGCGGATCTATCCAGGCGGTCAGCGGCTTTTTGGGATCCGCAAAGTACAGGACGAAGCCACCTCCGACTGCCGCCAATCCCGTCCCCATGACCGCAGGACCGGTCAGGTCGCTGCCAGAATTGGGAGCACTCAGCGTGTTCACGCTGTTCAGGCTGTTTCCCGCCAACACCAGCAGACCGCCCCCGCTCCACAAGGCGATGGAGCCGGCCTTGACGAGGTTCCGATGCCGACGCGCCAGCTCCGCAAGATCCTCGCGCCCAAGGGCACGAAGCGCCTGCTCGTTGGTCAGGGCGTCGCCGGTTGCATCCACCAACCGCAGGCTGCGACCTTCCCCCCGCAGCTCCAAGCCACTGGTGTTGGGGGTCTGTGCAGCAGCAAACAAGGTCAGGCAAAGGCTCAGCATGTCCAGCTCCTTTTTCGGAAAGTAGCACGGCGGGCAACGGGGGAGGCTGCGACATCCGGATCCCACCCCATCGCGCCTGGATCAGTGTTTTTTGCCTTCTTCGCCCTGCAGGCTGCGCAGGCTGGTCTCCAGATCCATGTACCAGGGATCCGCCGTACTCTTCCGCTTGAAGTACAGCATCACCTCCTGATCGCGGACCTTTTCCTGGGCCAGATCCTTGATCCGCACCCGTGTCCGCGCCCGCCCGCGCAGCTCTGTGGAGTCGATGTCCACAAACACCACTTCGTACTCCATCAGGTCCAAAAATTCCGGTTTTTGGAGGAAGGTTCTCTCCAAAAGGTACGGAATATCCACCGTCTCCTGCACGCTCGGATCATGGTATTGCGCCGCCTTCTTGAAGTCCTTGAACTGGATATCTTCCCAGTAGGACCTGCATAGATGCCGCAGCTCACCCATCGCGCCACCCAGCGGCAGGCCGAAGGTGGGCCAGGCCCCCCCCGAAAAGTGGGCGCCCCCTGCATACACACCCGCAGCGAGGATCAGAAAAAGAAGCAGATAGGCAGCGCCTTTCATAGCTCTCTCCGTGGCAAAAGGGCCGTCGTGGTCAAGAGGCCCAGGGCCCCAGCATAGAGCGGAAGCATACAGAGCGCCCCGATCAGTATCCAGCCGTCCATTTCGGTGGACGCCGCCTGCTGGAAGATCTCAAAGGCCCAGTGCACCGGCATGGCCCGCTCGGCCCATTGGACGGTGGTCGAAAAAGAGTCTTTTGGAATGGAGAATTCGGAGAAGAGGATCTGCGGGAGGATGAGCAGCGGAATGGCCCCCACCGCGCGCTCCTGGCTCTTGGAGAAGGCCGACACCAGCAGCCCCAGCCCGGTCCCGCACAAGCTGGCGCCCCAGAGCGCCACCAGTTGCAGCCAGAAGTTCCCGTTCAATGCAATTTTCCATTCTACCGCCATCAACAGCATCAGCACCTGCAGCGCGCCGATGGCCGAGAGCACCCGCACCTTGGACTGCACATAGGCCCCCAGCGACAGCCCGAAGAAGCGCTCCCGCTCCAGAATCGCCCGCTCCTTCACCACTTCCCGGCAGGCGTTGATACATCCGAACCAAACCGCCGACAGGCAGAGCACAAAATAGAGGGAGGGCGTATCTTTTTCGATGGAGCCCCACACCAGGGTACACAGGTAGCCGATGAAGGGTGCCTGTGCGAGCAAAAGCAGCAATGTGACAGGATCCCCCAGGGTACAAGCCCAATAACGACGGGTCAATACATCGACCTGTCGCAGCGCCGGGCGCTCGGGGGGACGGCTGCGCGCGGGGACCGGGCTCATCCCTTCTTCTCCCGGGCCGCTTTCAGCTCGGCAAGCTGTTTCAGAAGCGCCGGATCACGACCCGTTCGTGTATCACTCGCGCGTGTATCACTCGCGCGTGTATAACTCGCGCGTGTATCACTTGCGCGTGTATCACTCGTGCGTGTATCAGCCCCTGCCGCCGTCAGGTGTGCGGAAAGCTGGACTGGGGTGCTCCGGGCCAGGGCGGCGCCGCCCGCCGTCCACTTGCGCGCCCAGGTCTCTGGGGACTGCGTCGGGAGCTGATCAAAAATGCCATTCAGGCTGCGGGCCCCGAACCAGTCTGGCGCCTGTTCCGGGCTTCCCCCAAAGATCATCCGCCCCTGCATCAGCACCAGAAGGCGGGAGCAGCGGTCCAGGCTCTGCATCGCGTGGGTGGAGACCAGCACGATACGTCCGGCTTGGGCGACGGCCTGGAAGAGCTCCATCATCTTGGCTTCCATACCGGGGTCCAGGCCCGAGGTGGGCTCGTCCAGGATCAGCACCGGCGGGCTGGTGAGCAGCTCCATTGCCACACTCACCCGCTTCCGCTGGCCGCCCGAGAGGCGGTGGATGGCAACGGTCTGGCGTTCTTCCAGGCCGACCTGCTGGATCACCTGTTCCACCCGCGAGGCGCGTGCGGCCTCTGTCCAGGTGGGCATCCGCAGCTCGGCGGCAAAGCCCAGCGCATCCCGGACCCGAAGGCTGCCGTGGAGGGCATCGTCCTGGGGGACGTAGCCCACCGGGCCTGCGGCCTGCACCGGCTGTCCGTTCAGCCGCACGCTGCCCGTCGTCGCTTCCCGGATTCCCAATAAAACCTTGATTAAGGTACTTTTACCGGCACCTGAGGGCCCGATCAGGCCCACCAGTTGTCCAGGCCCCAGGCACAGATCCAGGCCCTGCAGCAGGGTGGCCTTGCCTGCGGTGACCGCCACTCCGGAAAGCTCCAGTGCCATGCTGGGAGCTTAACGCCTCAGGGGTCCAGCGGATCGCTACCAGGGCGATCCACATCCTCCGAGGGTTGGAAGGAGATGCGCGAGAGATCCAGCTCCAGCGCCTTCATCTCGCCCAGGCTGTAGCCCAGCTCCGCACGGCACCGCAGCTCAAAGCTGCTGATGATCTGGAAGCCGTAGTAGAAAGCCTGATCAAAGCTGGTGACAATGGTGGCCTTCTTATAGCCGAACGCCTTCATGAACCGGCCGGCATTCCGCAGGTTGGTCGTGGAGTGGCGGGCGTAGGGGTCGATCAGGATCTGGTCTTCGGGAATGCCCAGGCTGTGCATGGCAAACTGTTTCATCTCGTAGGC
>JBEIQS010000090.1:0-22938 GCA_040376425.1 Alphaproteobacteria bacterium
AAACGGGCTCATGGCTTCGTAGCGGGTACGGATCTGGTCAAGAGGAGTCATGCTTCAAGATAGCACACTTGACACGTCAATGGTCAAATTGGATAACTAATTTTCGGGAAGGCCCTAAGGACAATGTTGGGGTACCGCTCCGGAGCATCCTCGATCGCGGATGGGCCAGATTCCGGGAACGCCCTACATCCAATGAAGAGCAACATCATCCTTGGAACATAGCTGATGTGGGACCCCGATGCACCCGTCCGAATGCGGCTTGAAGCGGAGCGTACTGCGTGGCTGTGAGGTCGCAGATCCACTCACCCCCCCAAGGACGGGCTCATGATTTATGTTCACGACCGTCTGCGGGCCGGACAAACAGGATCGGTGCGACCGGACCGATAGGGACCCGGCATGGCACACAGCCACCTGGAACACCGCATGACCCGGGCTTTTCGGTGGCCCCCTCAAAAAAGCCGGGTTAGCCGCGCATGCGTGGAGCCGAGATGGAGGGTGAAGCAGGGAGGCTGGTGCCCTTTCGGGTGGTATTGAACCGATGGCTGTTTATGCTATTGGGCGTGGTGTGTCTACCTCTGGGCTTTCTGGTGATGGGGGAGCCGTGGGCTTCTCTGGACCGGATGATCGACCGGTCCAACGGTGTATTGGCAGGGTCTATTGAAGGGATAAACCTGGATGACCTGAAGGTCTCCAGCGAACTTGCACTGGCAGTCGTGCGGGCCGGTCCGGTCGTGCCGGACCAGCCTGAAACCGCGGGGGCTTTTCTGTTGGCCGCGGAATACGGAAGCTGCCCGGAGGAAGTAGCCATCCGCAGCAGGGTCGCCGAGGAGTCCTCTGAGATGGACCCGGCGGCCCTGGTCACGATCTGCCAGACCTGGGTGGCCTGGTTGGCATCGCGCAGCGAAAGCCCGGCGGAAGTGGCGGCATTTTGGCGGGTACAGCGGGGCCTTCAACAGGCCCATGCAGCCACGCAGCAGGTGAACCTGGTGACCGACGATGTGTACCTGACCGTGGATACGGGGAAAGCTCCGAGCGGTTTTTTCCACGACTCGATCGCCTTTGTGGGGGGCGCACATCACTGGTGGCAGGATCCGATCTATCCCGGCCAACGCTATGTGGTTGGCGACGGCGAGTTCTGGCGGGCCTCCTACCTGCCCGAGCTGGGCGGACGACCGGGTGGCTACGCGCACAACCCTCTGCACGCGCCGCTATTGCCACTCTTTGAGGTAGATGAGTGGGGAAGCTGGTTTTCCGTATGGACAAGCCGCGAGCCGGTGCCACGCCAATACATTACGCTGACGATGGATATCGACGCAACCGCCGTGCGTTCGCTGATGGGACGCGCGACCGCAAGTGTGGTCGCCGGGCTGCTGATGGTGGGCCTGATCGCCTGGTTGGTCGCGCAGCGGCTGTCCCTTTGGGTAAGCCGGCCGGTGTTGGAGCTGCAACGCGGCGCGCAGGCGGTGCTGGATTTGGACTACTCCTACACCGTACCAACGGTTGGGCAGGGAGAGTTTATTACCTTGATCCAGACCTTCAATAAAATGGTTCGCGGCCTTTCGGAGCGGGCAAACCTGCTGGCCACCCTGGAAAAGCTGCTCTCCAAGGAGCTAGCGGGGCAGGCTGCGGAGAAGGGACTGGAGCTGGGCGGCGACGAGGTGACCGCCTCGGTCCTCTTTACGGACTTTGTTGGATTTTCCACCTTGACGCGAGAGCGTTCGGCATCCGAGGTGGTCTCGGCGCTGAATGACTACTTTGGCATCCTGGTGCCCATCATCAAGAAGTGGGGCGGCTTTCCAGACAAATACATCGGCGACGCCATCGTGGCGTTGTTCGGAACGCCGGTGAAAGGGGCCGATCACGCCCTGCGCGCAGTGCAGTGCAGCATCGAGATGCAGCGGCGCTTGCGCAGCTTCAATGCGGAGAGGCGTGCTGCTGGAAAGCTGGTTTTTGAGATGCGCGTGGGCGTGAACTCCGGAACGATGATGGTGGGTGCCATCGGCTGTGACGAGAAGTTGGAGTTCACGTCTATCGGGGAGACAACCAATCTCGCCAATCGGATGGAGTCCATCTGTCCGATCGGGCATGTGATGATGGGGGCGGCAACATGGGAGCTGATCAAGGCGACTCCACTACCGGGCACTCAGATCGACGGCCCGCGCGCGAGAGAGGTCAAGGGCTACGAGGAGCCGGTGGAGGCGGTGGCGCTCTACGTGGACCGCCTCGAAGTGCTGCGGAATCCCAGGGCCAGCCTCAACTCCGAGCTGTACCGGTACCAGCAGCGGTGACGCCCCTGGAGCGGCTCTATGCCGCCTTGGAAGGTGCTTCCTACGACGGCTGCGCGACCTGCGGGATCTGCTGTAGCAACCCATGGCTGCAGGAGGAGGAGGAGGCGCTCCTGCGTCCGGTTGCACCGCTGGAGATCGTGGAGGGAGTGCCCTTTCTGGCGGGAGAACCCTGCTCCTGCCTGAGTGGCACCCACTGCACGCAGTACAGCCTTCGTCCGCTGGACTGCCGCTTGTACCCGCTGGATCTGGTCGAGGAGGAGGGGGAGCTGTGGTGGGTGATCTTTTCCGACTGTCGCGCCCCCGATGCCCTGGCGGCAGTGCTCGTTCCACGAATCCCAGCCTTGGAGGTGTTGTTCACCCCGGAAGTGCTGGGGCGCTTTCTGCGCCAGATCGCCGTGACCCGCCGTACCTGGTCCCCCTACGCCGAAAAACGGTATAATAAAATACAACGCTTTCGAGAGGGGCAGGGCGGATCTGAACCCCGACCGTCCCCTCTCTCCGAGCAAGCCTAGGCCTTCTACTGGATACAGTCCGAGAACTGGAGATCATAGATACCGAAGTTGATGTCCCCGTTGAAGGTGCAGACCATGGCGAAGCTGGCGATCGGAACCGGCGAAACGATGCCACCGAAGCCCCCCGAAGACACGTTGGCGCTGCCGATCAGTGTGCCATTGGCATCGTAGGCATCCAAGTGCCCCCCGTCGCCCATGTTCGTCCACACGCCCACGGAGTAGGTGGTGTTGACAAACTCCCCTTTGATGGCCCGTCCATCCAGATCTGAGGTTGGGTACGGCGAGTTGTTGTTGGCAATCAAGCCATCGTGGTTGGGCAGCGCGATCTGACCCTGCTGGCCGCGGGAGACGTAGGGGTAGACGGCGGAGGTCCCAAAGGGCAGGAAGGTGACGCCCTGGCTGGTGTAGGAGGGGACGATGGACGCGTCGTTCACGGCCACGCCGTTCAGCTCGGTGGCGCCCTGGAAGCTCAATACGGTGAAGCTGCCGCAGGTGCGAGCCTCAAAGTCAGTCTGGCTGCTGTAGGTGCTCAGCGGGCAGAGCGAGGAATCGACGGTGGCACTGCATCCGTTGGAGCCATCGCAGATGTCCAGGGTGCAGGCGTTTCCGTCGTCACACAATGGAACACTGGAGTCGTCAATAGCCCCACTACAATCCTGGTCAATCCCATCACAACTCTCGGGTGCGCCGGGGTACACGGCGGCATCCGCATCCCCACAGTCAGTATTGTCGACTACATAGTTTGCCGGCGCGGTGCAGGTGTAGAAGCCGCTGTTGGGGTCGCCGTACTGGTCACCGTCGGCATCAAGGTACCAAAAGGTGGCATCCGCGGCGTCGCTGCCATCGGTACTTCCATCGCAGTTGTTGTCCACGCCGTCGCAGATCTCGGAGGCACCGGGGTGGATGTCGGCCTCCTGGTCGTTGCAGTCTGTATTTTATGATACCGTTTGAGCCGGTGGGGTGCAGGCGCGGGTGGAGCGGGCGGGGTCTCCGAAGCCGTCGCCGTCCTGATCGGCGTACCAGGTAGACAGGTCGATGGCGTCGCTGCCATCGGTACTCCCATCGCAGTTGTTGTCCACGCCGTCGCAGATCTCGGAGGCACCGGGGTGGATGTCGGCCTCCTGGTCATTGCAGTCTGTATTTCCTGATACAAAACCGGCGGGCTGGGCGCAGTCCACCGTGGAGGTGCCGGGATCGCCAGCGCCATCGCCGTCCTGGTCGGCATACCAGGTCGGTGCGTCGGTGGCGCCATCGTCCACCTGACCATCGCAGTTGTTGTCCGCGCCGTCGCAGATCTCGGCAGCAGCCGGAGAAATGTCCGGATTACTGTCATCACAGTCCCCACCTTCGGTGCTGCTTCCGGTCGGGGCGGTGCAGGCGGGCACCTCACCGCTCCCATAGCCATCTGCATCCCCATCGGTATAATAGGTGAGGAGCACCCCTTCATCAGCCTGTCCATCACAGTTCTGATCGATGCCGTCGCAGACTTCGGCGGCTTGAGGGGAGATGCTGCTATCCTCGTCGTTGCAGTCGCCGTCTTCAACGGACAGACCGTCGCCGTCGTCGTCCTGGTAGGGGGGCTGCTCCGTCTTTGGATCCGGTTTATCGCAGGATAGGAGGAGGAAGAGGGGAAGAAGACGATACATCAAATCTCCATAAAGCAAGAAACATCGAAACGACAGATCAAAGGAAGTCGGTGGGAGGCAGGTGGGGCAGCCGGGCCGCCAGTCGATCCAGGTCGGGCATGACACCGATGCCCTCCCCAGCGGCACAGGACGTTCCAAGCTGGGGATCGGCGAGCAGACGCCGCATGCCGCCCGGGCTCAAGAGGGCCCCACCGCCGCTCCAGGCCATGCCCTGAAGCACCCGCGCCACCCCGGCAATGATCGCGGCCGCAGCGGAGGTCCCGCCAAAATCATCGCACAGGCAGTCTTCGTCCCCGCCGGCGGGCTGCACCGGCCCGCGTGAGGTGCTGAGGACCCCCTCTCCCGCCGCAAAACAGTCCACCCGACTTCCGTAATTACTGAAGCCCTGCCGTAGCCACTGGCCGCCCTGAAGGCGTCCGGCCCCGACCAAAATCGCTCCGGAGTCGCCAGAGGATCGCTGAAAGGCCAGACGTCCATCCACAAGGCGGATCTGGTCCAGGTCGGTTGCACCGCGCATAAAATGACCATTGCCCGCCGCTGCCACCACAATGATACCCCGGGCGGTGGCCGCACAGACCGCGTCGTAGACCGGATCCTCGTACTCGGCCGGAACGTGGCTGCCGGTGCCGGTCAGCGCGGCCTCCACCGTCTGCGCCTCCACCAGCAGGATGCTACCCGGCGGCAGCTCCACCAATGCCCGCCCGATCTGATCCGCCGTGGTCTGCACTTCCACCCCACCCGCGACGGGAAGCCGGTTCCCCAACAGCAGAAGTGGCCCCTCTCCACGCGCAACACCCACGGCTTCCGCGGGGGGATCCTGATCTTCGCTATAGATCACACCCAGGCTGCGGGTGCCATGGATCTGCCCTTCGGAGTGGCTGGGCTCGCCCAGGAGCACCGGGCGAAGGTGCCGGAGGTAGGGGTGCCGTAAAAATGGCCCTTGAAGGCCCCATCCATGCTCCACGTCGGCCAGTGCGATGCCCGACCCGTCGGCGCCGGCCCCGCGCGCACGCCCCGTACCTTCGGGCGCCGCACGGCGGTGGTGGGCGTGCAGCTTGTGCCACCCAACTCCGGGACTACCGCGAGAAACGCCTGGTTTGGCCGGGGTCAGGCTCCAGTTGGCGGGGGGCTCGACCGCTGTCGGCACCAACCGCACCACGGCGGCCGGCCCTCCCGGCGCCTGCAAGGCCAGGTACAGCCAGGCCAGATCCTGGTCATGGGGGAGCAGAACCCGGTGCCAGCGGAACAGCCCGAGGTTCTCAGGCCGCAAATCTGTTGGATCAAGGTCGGGAAAGATCGGACGTACGCGCGCGGCCACCCCACACGCCCGCAGCCAATCCCGCAGGGGCTTTCCCCAGGCCAGCTCCAGCAGCCTGCCCTCCCCCGGATGCAGCGCCACATGCAGGCAGGGGGCCAACCCCACCGCCTCGGGAAGTTCCTCCATCACAGGGGCCCCCAACTATAGGCCACCCTTACATAATCTCCACCCTTATTTTTGTTGTCATCGTGAAAATCGGCCAGGTTGTTCACCGGCGTGATGCTGTCCAGGATGGTCTTGGCACCGCCGCCACCGTAGACTGCGGCCGGCTTGATGTAGCCGGACCACAGCCGCCAATGATCCACGGTCCCAGAGCCGGTGATTTCCCGGAACATCTCTCCCTTTTTGGCGAGCGTACCGGTGCCGTTCAGCACGTTGTAGCGCTTGGTGCCAACCAGGTTGGGGGCTGCTGCCGGGGCAGAGCCGGGAATGGGGTCATAGCTACACGTCATCTGTGCATACTTGACATAGGGACGGTTCAAGTTCAGGATATTCTGCCGCTCCGTCGGCCAGGGGTCCGCAGCACGGCTCCATTGGATAGCCACCTCCCCGGTGCCGCCCAGAAAACTGCTGTCCCAGATCACCCACTGCTCCACCCAGGGCTGCCCGGCCTGGTGATAGACAAAAACCCGCCCCACATCTGTACCGGTGTTGGGGTCGGTCAGGTTGGAGGTGCCCACATCGATCTGCGGCGCACTCGCCAAGCCTCCGCGCGTGATGGAGGGCAGAACACCCCCACCCAGCCCCGCGCCGGTATAGATGTTGATGGTGCCTTGGTTTGGGCCACCGATGTGAATTTGGGTGTTGTAGGGCATCTGGGCTCCGTTGAGGATGGGTAGTGTAGCCACCTATTTCAACCCGTCCGCCAACAAACCACAACAGCAGTCGCGACAGAATGATGATTGGCGCTGCCAAGCGCCCGTCCGTTTACAGACCGCACCGCGCACGACATTCGTCATACGACAGCACATCCAACCGCTGCGCCCAGCCCTGCTCAGGACGGTGACGAAGCAGGCGCCGTGCTGCATCGACCCAAGCTCCGGGCCGATGAACTGACAAAAGTGCCAGCCCCTGCAAGCTCAGATCTACCTCTTCCAAAGCCAAAAGCTCCTCCGCCAGACCCTCCACCTCCCCCTCCCTTGGGTTGCCCAACGCAAGCTGGAGGCTCTGGGCCAACGCGGCCGTGGGGTGGAGACCCAAACGCCGGAGCTGTGCCACCGCCTGCGTCGTGAGTGTGAGGGCCAAAGCAAGCTCTCCCGCCCGCCACGCCGAGGTGCCCTCCTGCATCGCGTGCAGGGCCCCGAGAGTTGGGCTTACCACCAGTGCGGCCGCCACCCGCTCGGGGTCGGCCGGAAGAGGATCCCCCATCCGGTACGCGGCCACACGCTCCACCCACTCGGCGTGGGCCTCCACCGTGGGCAGACCCAACAGGGCCGCTTGGCTACGGACCTCCGCAGAGAGGCGCCGGGCTTCGGCCAGATCAGGAACCTCGATCAAGGCCGCGGCGGCGGCCCGCAGCGCCGCGATACGGCTGTCCGGACTCCGCCGCCCCGCCGCGGAAGATTTTTGTAAGTCCGCAGCCTCCTGGTAGCAGCCTTGGCGATAGCGCAGGTTCCCCAGCCAGCCCTGCCACCGGGCGAGCCGCATCGGACCCTCCGTAGTCCAGCTTACCAATCCTTCCAGAGTGGCCTCTTCGGCTTCGGTGCCACGGCGCGCCTGAAGGTAGGTGGCCTGTCGCCAGATTTCCAGGCTCTCGGGGAGGGTGAGCAGCATCTGATCCAGCAGCGGTACGGCCTCGCGACGTTGGCCGGTCTGCACCCGCTCGCTGGCCTGCAGCAGCAGATCCACCTCGACCAGCAGCGGGTCCGGACGACAGCGTCGTAACAGACAAATCGCACGACTGAAGGCCGCCGGAGATTCCAGGCGGGTGGCAGCCTCGGCGGCAAGCAGACCAAGCTCGGTGGTGCCCTCGGCCAGCTCCAGAGAGCGTTCACACAGCAACAAGGCCGCCTCGGCATGACCAAGGTCCAGGCGCCGCTGTGCCAACTCCAGGCTTTTTTGTTGAACCCACTCCGGTGCGGCACCCAGCGCCAGCGCGGCGCCCAGACGCTCCTCCTCCTCCTCCCCCCACTCTGCCAGCCGAAACCGGTCCAGCGCGAAGTGTCCCTGTTCCCAGTGACCGTAGCCCAGGCGCTCCCATCGCAGGAAAATTTCCGGATAACGTGTTGAATCTCCACCACTTTCTGCCTGGAGACGCTGTGCACCCAGCTCGGGAAGGTGCAGGTAGTGCTGGGGGCCCGCGAACAGATCCCGGGGTACGACATCGTCCGGAATGGGCTGCTCCCGGGCCCCCAGACGTACCGCCACATGGCCTGCAGAAGGGGGGCGCTGCTGCGGATCCGGATGGATCATTTTTGTAATCACATCGGCGACGTCGGCAGGTACGGGGTAGCCTTCCAACGCTTCCCGAAGCATCACCCCGACCGCATACAGGTCACTGGCGACGGACGGCGTGGCAGTATGCAGGCATTCTGGTGCAACATAGCGGGGAGTTCCAGCGTGACGTTTGGCCGCCGCGGGATCCAACGCGCGGCCGGCGGCAATGCCGAAGTCGATGAGCCACAGCGCCCCCGTCCTGTCGACACGCACGTTTGCAGGCTTGAGATCGCGGTGGAGAATCCCGGCCCGGTGCACATCCTCCAGCAGGCCCAACAGTCGCAACGCGAGAGGCTTCAGTTGTGCCCAAGGCAGCGGCGAGTGGAGATCCGGGAAGGAGCTGCCCTCTACCAGATCCATCGCCACCCAATAGCAGTTTTGTGTCATCCCCTCGTCGCGAAAGGATACTACTCCGGGCAGCCGCAGCCATCGCAGTGCCGCAACCTCGGTCCGTGCCCGCTGTTGGTCCTCGGCGCTCTGAAGCGGAAGTATTTTGACGGCGAGTTTTTCCCCATGGGGGCTGGTGGCCTCCCACACCTCGCCCCCACCGCCGGCCCCCAGGCGCCGCTGAAGCTGGTAGGGGCCCACCTTCCAGGCCGGAACGGGGCGCTCGGCCACCGGGAGAGTTTGAGCTTCGATCAGAGGCGCTCCTCAACAATCTGGTGTGTTTCGATTCCAATCCGACGCTCTCCACGTCGTGACTCAATGATATTTTCGGCGTCGTGTACCCCCGCCAGCAGCAGGTGCCGTCGCACCCGCCCCAGGTAGACATCCAAACACTTTCGTGTCAGGCCGGATTGGCGCATCAGGCGCTCCACCTCCACCCAGCCCTCCGCCTCCGATTCTCGGGCGCGTGCCAGCAACAGCAGTGGCCAGAACTCCGCGTGTATCCCAAAATCCTGCTCGATCGTGGCGCCGTGAATTCGCGCGGAGACGTGCTCCAGGTTCTCGCCGCTGGCGAGGTGGAGCCGCAGGGCGGCCAGGGCCACAAGACCGTGCCGGGTGCGGGCATCCAGCTCGGGCAGGAACAGCTCCCAGGAATCCAGGTCGATCGCTGGACTTCCGCCACCACTGCGCTCGCCGGCAGGAGGACTGAGCGGCCTGCTGCCCCTGTCCCCCTCGATCACCCAGCCCTGCTCCAAATCCAGCCGAACCAGCCCCTGCGGCAGCAGCAGTCCTTCACTACTTTCCCAGCGTTCTTCCCCATTTTCCCGGTTTCGGGCAAACACGCGCGGCGGCTGGGCACTCTGGAGCTGAAGGTCCATCTCCGGACGACCCAGACCCAGGCAATCGCCAACTTGTAACACACGATCTTCAAAGGAGGGAAGACGCACTCCGTTGAGGTAGAGACCCACAGGGCTGATAGAGCGCACCACCCACTCTCCAGCACCCCACGAAATCATAAGATGAAAGCGGGAAACCTCTGGCCGATCGACCCGTATGTGCGCCTGAACGCTTCGACCCACCACCGCCGAAGGCGGAAGCTGGAGCGCTTGAGCGCTGAAACCATGGAGGACCCGACCCATATCCCCTGAGTATAGCAGCTTCTTTCAGAATCATGGTGGAGGCCCCACACACCATCACGGCAATGGGCGCGAGGCCGCGGCTATCCCGCCCTTCCCGCCGCCCGCCTTCACCCCTCTTGACCCGTCAACCCGACCAGCAGGGGCGGCGTGCCTTCGGTGGTCTGGATTTCCACCTGTACGGGCACCTGCGGTGGAAGAGGAGGATCCACGGCAATCACCTCCAGTTCCTCCAAATCGTGCAGCTCCAGCTCCCGACGAAGGTGGAGGCGGCCATCCACCAGGAGGCTCAGGCTCAGGCGGCTGCCCTCGGGAGGCAGGCTGTTGCTGCGCACGCGCAGGTCCAATCGCTGGATGGCGGATCGGGTCCGCCGCAGAAGAGTGCTTAACTCCTGGACAACCTTGTCGCCCGGATAGAGCCAGAGCTGACCCGCAAGCGACCAGCACAGGCGCTCCGGATCGTAGGCCAACTGAAGCTCTGTGGCACCTTCCTCGTGAAACCAGAGCCGGTCGCCCAGGTGCGTGGCCCCGTCGTCCCGTGGAAAGGGGAGAGTAAAAAAGTCTTTTGCCGGACGGGGCAGGGCCACGCCGTCCGCAAGCACCCGCAGCGGCGAGCAGCCCAGCTCGTTGCGGAAGGGGGACTGGATCTGCTGGTGGCTTTCCGGAGCATCGGACAAGATCTGGGTGGGAAGCTCCAGCGTTCCTCCCTCCACCTGATAGCCCGCCCCCAAAAGCGCCACCGCCGCCGGGCGCTCCTCCTTCACCAGCACCATCTGTTGGCTGCCATGGGTCAGCGCCAGGCGACGCACGACCAGAAAGGTTCCGGGATCCGCCTGTACTTCAATGTCCCATTGCTCGGTCGGATCCACCTCGATGGCCGCCTCCCAGCGATCCACCACGGGCTCCAGCGGAACGACGGTACTCCCCACCCGCAGGGTTCCACCACCTTCCCCCTGCCGAATTGCCGACACCTCCACACGATAGGCATCGCGGGTACCCCAGCGACGGTCAAAGGACCAGCGCAACGACGTGCCCGGCAACACCCAATACTGCCGAATACCCCAAGAGTTTTGAATGGGTACTGCGGGATCCCACGCCACGGTCAGCTCCCCGCGCGGGCGCGCCCCGGAGGCCGAGATCTGACCTTCCAATACCATATAGCTGCCTTTACAATCCACATCCTGCGGCGTCTTGGCATCCTGGCGTTGAAGCGCGGTCTGGTCCTGGAAGACCTGGAGCGGGGCCACCAGCGCGTTGCCGCGCGCCCACAGGCCGCGCTGGGAGAGCCCGGCCAGGGCCGGAACCGCCATCACCTGAGAGCAGGGCTGTTTTCCAGGGAGAAGGCGGGTGACCTCCAGCACAGGTGGGCTACCCACCCGCTCCACCGCCCGCGGCTCAATCGGCTCGATCACCGGGTCAAAGCGGCCCTCCTTCAGGCCCAGCCCGATCATCTGCTCCGCGAGAAGTGTCGTAAAGCGCTGTTGCCCCTGCTGGTTCATATGCAGGCCATCGCGAAACATCGCATCGCTGAAGGCGGCATGGCGGAGGTCCACCAGGCCCACTCCCTCCGCATTGAGAAACTGGATCAGTCGGCGTTCTCCCTCGGGAGAGAGCTGGTGGTACTGCTTCTGGGAGGCGCGAATGGGCGGAAGGGCCACCAGCGGAATGGCGCCGTGGGCGCGGATCAATGCGGCGATGTCGGGGATCAGCGAGTCGGCGGGATCCAGGTTCATCCAGGAGGTAGGTTCAAAAGCGGCCTGCTCCTCCACGCCCGGAAGCAGGCGGTCGACCAGGGTGTGCCGATCCCCGAAGACGGCCATGCCCGCCTCGTCGGTGCGGGTGCCCGCGCTGGGAAGGGCCAGGGAGGGGAGGAGGAGGCGGAAGAAGGAGAGCACCGGTGCGCGCAGCGAGGCACGGTGCTCCAAGGCGCGATCCATCGTGGGAGAGCGCGAAGAACCCCAGGTTTTTTTGAGAAGCACCGCATCCGGCTCGGGCAGGTGCGCCAGGATGGCGGCGCGCTGGCTGGGGGCGATCCAGGTGGTCAAGAGCCCGTTGAGCACCCCAGAGATCACCACCACCTTGGGACGAAGGCCGTTCTTATAGGCCCGGTCTTTGAGCATCGCATACCAGGTGGGGGCGGTGCTGCCTTCGTGCGCAAGCACCAGGACACGGCGGTAGTCGGGCCCCAATTGGCGGCCCAAGAGTGCGGGGTGGATGTCGGAGCCCGCGATGGACGGGCCGACCACCACCACATCGTAGGAGCCCTTTTTCGCCAGTTGATCCAGCGCCCGGGCCTTGGCAGAGGGCTCCCAGGCAAGGGGTTGCGTCAAAATATGACCCACCCCAAGGAGAATCAGGGCAGGGAGGACCAGAGCGAGAAGGCGGGTCATGGGGCGAACCGCCTCAGCCATGCACCACCCGCCCGAATTCTCGCATCCAGGCCTGCTCGTCGGGGTCCAGGGGTCCCCTCTCCAGGCCGGTCAAGTTCTCCTGGAGCTGGGCGAGGTTTTTGGGACCGCAGAGTGTCACGTTCACATGCGGGCTGCTCAGGCAGAAGCGGTAGCAGTCCGCGGCCGTGGGCATCGCCTTGCTCCAGCCCGAGGGCCGCTTCAGCAGGCGCCCCCAGCTTGTGGCTGTGTAGGCCACCACCGCGGGCTGCCGACGGGCAAGGTGCGGAAAGATGTCGCGCTCGGCCCCTGGATGTGCCGCGTTGTAGCGCAGCATCAACATGTCCAGTGGGGAATCCTCTGCCAACTTCGCGGCACGAGGGCGGTCGTGAATGGACACCCCCAGCATGCGCACCTTCCCCTCTTCCCGCAGCTTCTGCAGCTCCTCCACCACCCCCTCGGTCCAGGCCGAGCTGATCCCCAGCCAGTAGAGCTGGAAGATATCCAGGTAGTCCGTCCCCAAGTTGCGCAGGGCCGCTTCGCAGCCGCTCCGCACCATGCCCGGAAAGTAGCCGAACATGGGGCCCGTAGCGATCACCAGCTTTTCCCGGTCTTTTTTGATGGCAGACTGCAAGGTGGGCAGCAGAGCCCCGGTGCGCAGGGCCGTGTAGAACAGGTAGTTGATACCCAGATCCAGGGCTTTTTCAAAGCCAGGCGCATCGATGCCGTAGTTGATGGCCAGGCCCAGCCGATGTACGGCTCTCCCACCGATTTTTCCCTGGAGGAACCCGCTCATTCTGCCGCCTTGAGAGCCTGCAAGGCCCGTCGGGTGTAGACCACCGCCATCTGGCGGCGCCAGTTTGTGTCACCATGCACACTTCCCTGCGGACGGGTGCTCTTGTAGACCTGCGCCGCGATCGCGTCGATGGACGCGTCGTCCAAGGGCCGACCCAGGTAGCTATCCAGGCCCTTCAGGGGCTTGGGCTGAGGGTTGACGGCCCCGATCACCCCTTCCAAGCTCAGGGGCACATCGCCGTCGAAACACCCTGTAAAGGCGACGGAAAGCTGCGGATAGTCGATCGAGGCGCGGGTGCGCAGTTTTTGATAGCTACCCCGGAAGCCCGTTCCCGGCAGCGGAATCCGCACCGACGTCAGCAGCTCGCCCTTGGCGATGCTCAGGTGGTCCATCCCATTGTAGCGATACAGATCCCGCAGCTTCAGGCTCCGTTCTCCGCCGGGCCCCACCAAAAAAATCTCCGCATCCAGACAGAGAAGCACCGGAACGGTATCGCTGCTCTGGGTGGCCACGCAGGTCTTGGGGCCCCCCACCACATGACACCAGCTTCCCTCGGCCTTCAGGCAGTAGCCCAGCGACTTCCGCCAGAACTCCGTCTGATTATAGTAGAGACACCGGGTATCCAACAAAATATTACCGCCGAGTGTGCCCATGTTGCGGATCTGCGGCCCGGCCACCAGACCCGCCGCCGTCGCCAGGGGACCCAGCTTCTGGAGAAGGAGCGGGTGCGCCGCGAGCTGGGAGAGCCTGGCCCCGGCCCCAATCCGAATGGCGCCGTCCTCCTCCACCACCTCTCCCGGAATTCCACCGATATGAATCAGGGTCTTGGGGTGGAAGAGGCGGTGCTTCAGGTTGGGGAGCAGGTCGGTGCCCCCGGCCACATACATGGCCTCGGGGCTCCAGGCGGCCGCCGCCTCGGCATAACTTTTTGCGACCACCACCGAAAAATCGTCCATTCTCAGCATGGAAACTCCTACACCGCTGCCTGGTTGGCAGCGTCGCGGGCGCGCAGGGCTTCCAGCACGCGCTCGGGGGTGAAGGGCAGGCGGCGCATACGCACCCCCACCGCATCATAGATGGCGTTGGCAATCGCCGGAATGATAGGATGAAGCGGACCTTCCCCGGCCTCTTTGGCACCATAAGGGCCACCGGGGTCCAGGGTCTCGATGATCCGTGCAAAAATGTCGGGCGTGTCCTTGGAGGTGGGGAGGCGGTAGTCCAACAGGTTCGGGCCGGTATGCAGGCCGCGCTCATCAAAGGTGTGCGCTTCCATCAGGGCTTCCGCATAGCCCATGTAGACGCTGCCCTCGATCTGCCCCTCTACAAGCTGTGGGTTGATGGCCCGCCCGCAGTCGTGGGCCACCCACACCTTTTCCACAGTCACCACGCCCGTTTCGCGGTCAACGCTCACCTCCGCAATGTGGGCGGTGGTGGAATAGGCCGGAGAGGCCCCGATGGTCCCGCCCCGATAGTCCGCCCCCACCTTCCGGGTGCGATAGCCGCCACTCTCCACCAGCGGCACCCCCGCGGCCGCCTCTGCCAGCACCAGAGCATCCCGACCCGATACCTGTTTGCCGGGCTGTTCCCGGTCGTAGTAGGCACCAAAACTTACCCCCACCTGCGCAGGAGGCACCCCCCACTTGGCCGCCACCGCCGCTACGAGTTTTTCGCGCAGTTTATGTCCCGCTTCCTGTGCGGCGATACCTGCCATATAGGTGATGCGACTCGAATAGGCGCCCAGATCCACCGGCGTCAAATCTGTATCCGCCGATACAACCAAGATATCGTCCGGGGAAATCCCCGTTTCTTCGGCGATGATGTAGGCCAACATCCCATCGGAGCCCTGGCCGATGTCGTTGGCCCCGCAGGTCACCGTCAGCTTGCCGGAACGATCGCCCTTTACGATCACACCCGACTGCGGCATCTCGTTGGGGTAGATGGGGTAGGCAGTGCCGGAGATGTACATGGAGCAGGCCACGCCCAACCCCCGACCGGAAGGCAGCTTCCCCCTCCGCTCTCGCCAACCGGAGGAAGCGACCACCGCATCCAGGCACTCCTTCAGCCCGGTGCTGGGCAGGTGCTGGCCGTTCACGGTCTTCTGGCCGCTGACCATCGCATTGCGGAGGCGGATGTCCACCGGATCGATACCCAACTTTTCCGCAAGTTCGTCCAGCGCTCCCTCGAAGGCGAAGCGCGGCTGTACCGAGCCGTGGCCGCGCTTGGGGCCACAGGCAGGTTTGTTGGTGTACACCCGCTTGGCGCGAAAGTGGTAGCTACCGAAGTTTACGGGACCGGGCAACAGTTGTCCCGCATAGTAGGTGGTGATCAGGCCGAAGGAGTGGTAGGCACCCCCATCGATCAGAATATCGCTTTCCACCGCAGTAATCGTGCCATCCTTGTTTCCTGCTACCTTGAAGTGCATCGCCATCGGGTGGCGACCCCGGTGCGCATAAAACACCTCTTCGCGGGTGTAGAGGATTTTTACCGGGCGTCCTGCCTTCTTCGCCAGAATTGCCGAGGCGAACTCCAGAGAGAAGGGCTCGGACTTGCCGCCGAAGGCGCCACCGAGCGCCGGCTGGATGACGCGGATTTTTTCGCTCGGAATGCCCAATACCTTGGAGAGCTCGCGGTGCAGGTAGTGGGTGACCTGAGAAGCCGACCAGAGCGTAAGCTGGCCATCGGGGGACCAGGAGGCCACCGCGCAGTGCGGCTCGATAGGGGCGTGGGTGGAGCCCTCGTAGAACCAGTCGTTTTCCACAACCGCATCCGACGAAGTGAGGGCGGCGGCCACCTCTCCAAAACTCAGGTCCACCTCTTTGCAGAGGTTGTCCTCGCGGGGGCGGTCCTTCCAGTCCACGTCATGCACCAAGGGGGCGCCGGGATCCAGGGCTTTTTGGAGATCCAGCATGGCCGGGAGTACCTCGTACTCCACATCGATCAAATCCAGCGCCCGGATCGCCGTCTCCTCGTCCACCGCCGCCACTGCCGCCACCGGGTCGCCCACATAGCGCACCTTGTCCACCGCAAGAGCGTACTCGTCGGGAGTCCAGGGAATAATCCCAAAACGCACCGGCGCGTCCTTTCCGGTTGCCACCGCATAGACGCCGGGCAGCGCTTCGGCCCTTGACGTGTCAACCCGCTTCAGGCGTGCGTGTGCGTAGGGAGAGCGCAAGAGCTTGCCGTGCAGCATCCGGGGAAGGGCAATATCATCCGCATAGATCGCCTCTCCTGTGGCCTTGCGGATGGAGTCTGCCTTGCGCCCCCGCGCGCCCACCACATTCATCCCCGCAGCGGGGGGGCCGAAGCAGGTGGGAACCGGCCCGGTCAGGGCCTCCTTGCCGCCGGGAAGCACGCCACCTTGTCCAGAAGCAAGCTTGATCGCCTCATAGATCTTGGTGTAGCCGGTGCAGCGGCAGAGGTTGCCGGAAAGCGCTTCGCGCATCTCCGCATCGGAGGGGCAGGGATTTTTGTCCAACAGGGCCTGAGCCGAGAGGATCATCCCCGGCTGACAGAAGCCACATTGGAGGGCACCGGTTACATCAAAGGCCCGCTGAAGGGGCGACGGGCCATCGGGAGAGGCCACACCTTCGATGGTGGTGATCTCCGCCCCTTCACAGCTTTTCCCAAGGGTAATACAGGACAACGTGGGCTGCCCATTCACCAGAACGGTACAGGCGCCGCAGTCGCCCTTGTCGCAGCCCTGCTTGGAGCCGGTAAGCCGCAGGCGGTAGCGGAGCAGCTCCAACAATGTCCAGTGATCGGGAGCAGCCAGAAGCTGCTCCTCGCCGTTGACCCGAAGGGAAAGCAGAGAGGTGGCCATACGGCGGAGTCTATCCGGCTGGGGCTGTGATAACATCCCCCAAAGCCCCCGGTGTTCCCCTTGCCAATCCCTCCCAGCGAAGCCCCACCTCTCCACCCGGGAATGCGGGCGGTGCTCTATATGGCCGCCGCTTTTGTCCTGATCGCCGGCCTGCCGCTCTACGTTTTTTCGACCGAGACCGCCAGATACTTCGCCTGGACGGTAGACCCGCCGCTGACCGCCGCTACCCTCGGCGCCTGCTACTGGGCCGCCGGTCTGGCCGAGTGGAACAGCGCCCGGGCCCGGAATTGGACCGAAGGTCGGGTGGCGGTGCTGGGGGTGCTGGCCTTCACCACGCTGACCAACATTCCCACTTTCCAGAATATCGACAGCTACAACCTCGGGAGGTGGCAGGCATGGGTGTGGATTGCCACCTACCTTGCCGTACCCCCGCTGCTGGGCTGGATGTGGGTGCAGCAGCGCAAAATTCCGGGATCTGATCCGGAAAAAGCTGCTCCTCTCCCAATTTTTCTGGTGGGTGGCCTGGCAGTTGTGGCAACCACCTTTCTTGCCTATGGTCTGGCGCTGATGCTGTTTCCACAACAGGCGGGGGCGCTCTGGCCGTGGACGTTGAATCCTGAAGGTTCTACCTACAAAAGCTTTACCGAACCCTACTTCGGTTGTTGGCTGGTGGGGCTGGGACTGGTGACCGCCCGGGCCACTTGGGAGGCCGACTATCATCGTAACCGCCCCGTATTTGCCCCCCTGCTTTTATTGGGGATCCTCCAGGGGGGTGCGCTGTGGCGCTATGGAGAGATGCTCCATGGTGGCCTCTCTTCGGCGATCTGGATCGGCGGAATTCTTTTTGTGACCCTGCTGGGCGCGACCGGCGTGCTCCTATCCCCTCGGAAGGTTGGATGAAGCTTCAGATTCAAGGCCCCCCTGCCGATGCGGCTGCCGCCTGGAGGCTGGTGGGGGACTCCGATTTTCTCAATCGTGTTGCGACGAATCCGCCGCTCGACTACACAATCCATGCCGATCCTGAGGGCTTTCCCGAGCTGCGCGGGGTGATCAACGGCCCCGGCCCGATCCGCCACCAGTTCCAAGAGGTGGATCTGTACTGGGTCCACGGCCAGCGCTTTCGGCAGATCCGCGAGATCCAGGGGCCTCTGCTTCAACGTTCCCACTACGAAGCCGTGCTGACACCCGATGGCGACGGCGTGCGTGCAGGCATCCGGTTGGAGCTGTCCCCCTCCTACCGGCTGGTCAGCCTGCCCGTCCGAATGATACAGGAGCGGAACCTGTCGCGTTGGAACCGGCTTCTTCAGGAGCTACCCGGCCCAGGTCAGGCCCAAAAAGGTCCGGCGCTACGTCGGCTCTCCGAGGGAGTGCAGGCGGCGCTGCGGCGCTGGCGGGAGCGTGGGGTCTCCGACCGGGTGGCCACCGCCGTGACCACCCTGTTCGAGCAGGCGCGCCCTTGGGAGCTCCAGGAGCTGCGGCCTTCGGTGCTGGCTCAGAAGTGGCTGATAAACCCCCGAGATCTGCTTGTCAGCTTTTTGGAGGGTACGCAGGCGGGAGTGTTTGAGCTGTACTGGTCGGTGCGCTGCCCCCGCTGCCAGGGGGGTGTTTCGATGGGTCGGAGCCTGTCCAATCTTGCCGATCATGCTGATTGTAGCTCTTGTAGAATCGGGTTCCAAACGGATCTGGAGAGTACGGTAGAGATCCTGTTCGCCGCGCCCGCCGAGCTGCGGAGCGGCGCCGAGCAGGCGTTTTGTACCCTGTACCCCGCGGGCCGCCCGGAAGTGCTGGCGATGATGATCCTACAACCCGGCGCGGAAGAGCGTTTTTCGCTGGAGCTTCCCGCAGGAAGCTGCAAGCTTGGCATCGGTGGCGCCAAGCCGGATCAACGGTTGGAGGTGGGGGAGGAGGGGGAGGCGAGCTGGCAGTGGTCCAGCGTGGAGGCTCCCCCGAGTGCGATGTTGAAGGCTGGAAAAGTGGAGTTCACGCTCCAAAATCCGAGTCGGGATCGGGTGCGGGTGGACCTTGCGCTGCGCCGGAGCGGACCACAGGGCACCTCTGCCGCCTTTCTGGCGACCATGCCCGAGTATCGAGAACGCTTCGGGCCCCAGGTGCTGGCCCCGGACATCCGTATCAGCGTGCAAGCGGTTGCGATTCTGTTCACCGATCTGACCGGATCAGCCGCCTTGTATCACGAACAGGGGGATGCATCTGCCTTCCGCTTTGTCCATGAGCACTTTGCGATTCTATCGCGGGCGGTCACGGAAAACGGCGGGGTGTGCGTCAAGACCATCGGAGACGCGCTGATGGCCGCCTTCCACCAGCCCGATCAGGCCATGCAGGCGGCCTTCCAGATGCTCCAGAGCTTCGATGCCTGGGTGGGAAGCTGGGCTTTCAACCGACGACCTGGCCTGAAGGTGGGCATCCACTACGGGCCGGCCATGGCGGTCCACACCGACAACGCCGGACTGGACTATTTCGGAGGAACCGTCAATCTGGCCGCCCGGGCCCAGGGAAAGGCGGAAGGTGGCTCGGTCATCTGGACCGAAAGTGTTCACAGTGAGCCGCGCGTACAAAAACTACTGAAGGACCGAAACCTGAACGTACAGGCCTTCGAGGCCCCCGTAAAGGGGCTACCCCAGCCGATGAGCTTCCACCAGACCAGCCCCCTCGGCGCGACCTCCCTGCCAGGATAGAAGGCGGGGATGAAGAATCCGAATCGTTTGCCGCCCGTGGTGTTCTGTATCCTGGACGGCGTAGGCTGGGGTCGGCGTGACAATAGTGACGCAGTGTTTATAGCCAAGACGCCCACGCTGGACCGTCTGAAGGCAGAAGCGCTCTTCCGACTGCTGCGGGCGCACGGAACGGCCGTGGGACTGCCCTCAGATGCCGATATGGGCAACTCAGAGGTGGGCCACAACGCTTTTGGGGCCGGGCGTGTGATCGAGCAGGGGGCGTCGCTGGTGGACCAGGCCATCGGCAGTGGTGCTTTGTTTGAAGGACAAAGCTGGAAGCGGCTGATGGGCTGCAAGACCCTGCACCTGATCGGGCTGGTCAGCGATGGAAACGTCCACTCCCACGTCGCCCACCTGCGCGCGCTGATACAAGCCGCTCATCGCGATGGGATAACAAAAATCAGGGTCCACGCGCTGACCGATGGGCGGGACGTGTCCGAGCGGTCGGCGCTGACCTGGATCGAGCCGCTGGAGGCCGAGCTGGCGGCCCTACCGGACGCCAAAATCGCCTCTGGCGGCGGAAGAATGCTGATCACCATGGATCGCTACGAGGCGGACTGGTCCATGGTGGAGCGGGGCTGGCGCTGCCATGTGCAGGGAGAGGGGAGGCCCTTCGCTTCGGCCTCTGCCGCAATCCGTACCTTGTACGCAGAGGATCCCAAGGTAACGGACCAATGGCTGCCCACATTTGTAGTACAGGATACCAACGGTCCCGTCGGCCGAATTGAGGACGGAGATGGGGTGGTCCTCTTCAATTTTCGGGGGGACCGGGCCATCGAGATCTCGCGCGCCTTCGAGGAGGAGGACTTCTCCCCCTTCGACCGGGGCACCCGCCCCCGGGTCTTTTTTGCGGGCATGATGCAGTACGACGGTGACCTCAAAATCCCCAGAAATTTCCTCGTGAATCCGCCAGTGATTGACCGCACCGTCGGAGGCTACCTCGCCGAGGCGGGCCGGCGCTCCTTCGTGATCTCGGAGACCCAGAAGTACGGGCACGTCACCTACTTCTTCAACGGCAACCGCTCCGGCCGGATCGACGAAGAAAAAGAACAGTACGAAGAGATTTTTTCGGATCGCATCCCCTTCGATCAGGCTCCGGAGATGAAGGCCCAGCGCATCACCGATGTGGCCATCCAGGCCCTGCAGAGCGGGAAGTTCGACCACATCCGCCTGAACCTGGCGAACGGCGATATGGTTGGACATACCGGAAATTTTGACGCCACCGTCGCAGCGGTCGAGTGTGTGGATCACTGCGTGGGGCAGCTTTGGGCCGCCTGCCAGGAGGTGGGGGCGGTGCTGCTGGTCACGGCCGACCACGGCAATGCCGACGAGATGGTGGAGCTGGACAAAAAAGGCAATCCGATCCTGGTGGATGGGCATACCAAGCCCAAGAGCAGCCACTCGTTGAACCCGGTGCCCTTCTACCTGTGGGACCCCGGGCAACAGTGGCAGCTTACAGACGCCGCAGATGCCGGAATTGCCTCGATTGGAGGAACCCTTCTGTTGCTGGCGGGCCTGGAATTGCCCGCAGGCTATGCACCCGCGCTGATCGCCAAACTCGCGCGGTAGCGTCTACCAAAGGCAGCTCCAGAAGGTGGTCGCGGGCGAGGGAAGAAAGGGGTAGACTGAAGGGGTTGAGAGATCACCATGTTGCTGCTGCTGCTCGCCTGTGCGGACGACAACGAACCCCAAAAGCTGCGTGAGGACACCGACAGCATGGGGGGAGAGATCTCGGAAGTGGCGCCGGGAACCAGCACCTTCTCGGGTACCAGCGGAAGAGACGGCACCTTGCAGATCCCGATCCGCATCGAGGAGGACGACTCCGTCGTTCAAGTCAACGCGATTCGACCGGACGGTGGCCTGATCTCTACCGAGTACCTGTACGATACCGACGGCACGGCATTGTTGGACTGGGAGCTTTGGTACGAAAGCGACGACTCGTTGACGGATGCGATCTACGTCTACGACAACCTGACCACCTTGAACTGGCCGGTGCGGGCCGAGGACGGGCTGCTGAAGAAGGGGGACTACATTCTGTCGGTGGGCACCGTCAATAAAAACTACAACTACCAAGGCAACATTCCGGTAGAGGCGACGATCATGCAGCGGCAGGAGCTGGATCCTGCGAAGGGAACGCTGAAGGTGGTCGTGGCCTACGCGACCGGGCTGGACCAGGACCCGATCGTCAGCACGGCGATCGAAGCGGGAGTGGAGCGGTGGAAGGAGCTTTTTGGGGCCATCGGGGTGAGCCTGGAGGTACGGTATACCACCATCGACGTGGACCCTGCACTTCCCAGCAGCTCGGTGGGGATGGAGGCCTACAAGACCTTCTACGCCGGTGTAGAGGAGAAGGAGGTCGTGGTGGTGGTGGGCGATCGAATCGACGACGACCGGTGGCTGTACGGAGAAGCGGGCGGTATCCCTGGTGCGTTGGTGGCTTCCAACCGGTCTATCGTGGCGGTGAGCTGGCTCACCTGCGCGGGCGCGGACGGAGAGTTTTCCGCTTCAGACCAGGAAGGATTGGCAGAGACCATGGCGCACGAGGTCGGGCACTACCTGGGGCTGTACCACCCGGTGGAGGACGGGTACGAGTACTGGGATGCCTTGAGCGACACCCCCGCCTGTCAGTCGCAAAGTGCCTGCGAAGAAAAGCTGGGTACCAACCTTATGTTTCCCTATCCGATCTGTGAGACGCAGACACGTTGTACCCGCCAGGAGAAGCTGACCGAGCAGCAGGGTGGTGTACTGAACCTCTTTTTGGGGGTGGAATGATGTTTTTTCTTCTTTCGATCGCGTTGGCGGCTGATCTTCGGCACACACTTTCGCAGAGGGACCCGATAAACTGTAAGGATCTGGGGGAGGCCAATGAAGAGTTGAGGGACGGGTTGTTGGCCCTGACGGGCCCCAACGAGCTGCCCCCCGGTCTGCCGATGACAGCAACCGCCTGTTTGATCGAGCGTTTTCCGGCGGACCCACTGGTGATGTCGACGCTTCAGGGATGGATGGGGCAGAAGGAGCGGGCGGGGCAGGTGCTGATGGTGGTGAGCCTGCTGGGGCAGGTGGACCCGGCGTGGCGGGTACCGCTGGCGCTTGCAGCGATGAGCCAGGAAGATCCTGCATGGAGGGAGAGAATGCGGCAAAGGCTGGCACGGGTTCCCGGAATCGAGTCGCTGGGAGCACTGCTGACCGAGCCGGTGGTGGCTGCAACAAAGTAGTCTGAGATACAAATCTGGTGGGAGGGGTGGACGGAGAAGAGGGGATCGGCTAATAGGGCCCCGTCGTTCCTCCTTAGCTCAGTTGGTTAGAGCATCTGACTGTTAATCAGAGGGTCCCGTGTTCAAGTCACGGAGGGGGAGTGCCCTTTCAAAGCCGGGTTTCACCGAAAGGTGACCCGGCTTTTTGCTGGGTGTGTACTCAGAGCGTGTACTGGTTGCGACGGAGGGTGGGCTCTGGCACAGGGCTGTCCCCGGGCATGCAGGG
>JBEIQS010000063.1:0-27537 GCA_040376425.1 Alphaproteobacteria bacterium
TGACCGCCTCGGCGATCTGGACGGCATCCAGGGCCAGGGGGTCGTCGATGTCCACCGCCACATAGTTGTGGGGGCAGCCCGCCTCGATCGAGAACTTTCCGTGGGTGTCGGAGTTGGCCAGGGCGGTGATGCGGTGCCCCAGGTTCAGCAGCGTGAACCAGTCGTCGATCTGGCCAAGCTGGCCATAGGCCAGGCTGATCGTCCCTTCCGACAGGCCTTTTTGCTCTACGGCCGTGCGCTCGGAGAAGTCGTAGGCATCCACACCGGTCTGGGCCGCGTAGTCGTTCATCTCCCCCTGCGTGGGCGTGCGCATAAAGTCGTAGCGCTTGCCGTTCAGCAGCTCCAGGGCGTCGAATTCAAGGGTGAAGTTGTCCTTGGCCAGGATCGGGTTGGTGAGCGCGGTGAGGGGGGTCTCCACCTCGCCACTGTAGGGGTTGTAGCCGTATTGGTCGAAGTAGCCCAGAATACCGTCGCGGGGATGGGCCACCATGCGGACCGGGCTGACCCCATCCCGACCCAGCTCCTGGAGTTCGGTCAGGATCTCCTCCGGTTTCAGGCCCGTCCAGTCAAAGGCCAGGCCCCCCCGGGCGATGGTGTCGTTCTCCAGGGGGAAGCCGATGAAGTGGCCCACCTCCAGCGTGGTGGTTTCCAGGCCCACGCCGGTCTTTACCCAGGGTTCCAGGCCCAGATCCTCTACCACCGGCGCGTAGTCGGTGATGAAGTCGTGGTCGGAGGAGGTGAAGAACTCCACACCCTCGGCCACCATCGTGACCACACGATCGTTCAACGTGGTGCCGGAGTCGAAGGAATTGGCCGCATGTACGTGGAAGTCGGCGGTCACCCAACCGGGCGAGGGCACCGAGCGCACCACCTGCAGCGGCACATCCACCACGCCATTCTGGACCACGGTGAAAGTGCCGGACTCGTCCAGCTCGTACTCGGTCCCGCGCGATGCGATGGCGTGGTAGTTGCCGGGAGGCAGCACCACCAGCGCTTCACCGTAGGGCAGGCACCACACTTCCGACGGGTTCCCGGCGATGTAGGGGTCGCCCTTGTCCGGCCGCAGGGGAACGCCTCCCTCTTCCGGGTAGATGGTCACTTTGGAAGGAACGGAGCGTCCGGTTTCGTCCACCACCGTCAGCCGCACCGAGCCGGGGCGGGGCGCACTGAGGGTGAGCTTGATCTCTTTGCCCTCGCTGACAGTAACGGGAACCCGAAGCCCATTGGGGCGCCCGCGCGCGTGGACCTGCAGCTCGTAGTCGCCCGGCGGCAGGTGGCCGCCGAAGGAGCCGTCGAGTTGGCTGTCGTCGCCCACATCGGTCAGCCACTGAGACCAGGCGTAGTCCGCACCTTTCTGGTAGACCAACACCGACACCTTGGAGAGCGCGACGCCGGTGCCCTCCTCCACCACAAAACCGGCAATATCGCCGTGCGGGGTGGCCATGGCTTCGATCAGGCTATCCAGCGCACTGCCCACATCGCCCTTTCCAACGCCCAGATAGCGCTCATAGCTGTAGGAGGCGGAGGCCGGGAAGCGGTTCTCTTCGCAGTCCACACCGGGCACTTCGGCATCCTCGTCGCACGGATCTCCGGCGATTCCCGCGCCGAAAATGGCGGTCTGAGAGGATGTGTAGAGGGGAATGAAGAGCTGGCCGCCGGGACTGGCCACGGCGTAGCTGACCCCGTCGGCCACGCCGGCCACGAAGGGTACGACAAAGGGTTCCTGAAAGGTGTTTTTGCCTTCCAACACCATGGCCTTAAAGACGGCGCTGTCCTCGTCGAAGCCCAGGCCCGGCGTGAACACGTCCACGCTGCCGCCCTGCAGGTAGAAGTCTCCGAAGGAAAAGCCATCGAACAAGGCGAGGTTCAGCAGCGGCAGGTCCTCGGTGGCTCCGGGGGTTGCCGTGGCTGCGGGGAGCTCGCTCCCCACCTCCGAAAAGGAGGCGGTGGTGATCAACTTCAGGGCGGGAACCCCGGGCTCCAGCACATAGTCCGTCGTGATGCGGAAGTCTGGCTGGTCCACGATGTTCCAGAGGGCATCCAACAGCGACAGGAAGGCCTTGCCGGTCCCGTCGGCACGCACGATGGCTTTGCCGTCGCTGCCATCAGAAATGATACTTACGTTGCCTTCACTCTCTGCCGCGACCAAGTTCATATTTACGGTTGCAAACATTTCCGCAAAGGCATCGCGGCCATGCCCACCGCCGTAGGCGGGCTCGCTGCGCTGTAGGTCCACGTCGGCCACGGTGCCGCCGTAGGGACTGGGGCCCAGCGAGTAGCGCGGTCCCAAAACGCCCACGCGGATCCGGTCATTCTCCAGTACAAAATCCCCAATATCCAGGGTGGCTTTGGGGCCACCGATGGTCTGATCCAGGGACTCTACGGGGTAGGCTGCGGCCCAGGGGTCCGCAGGGCTGCACGCAAGAAGGAACAAGATCATGGTGCCGTTTGCCTAACCCCGTTTTTTTTCTGGTGCCGCCTCCTATCCGCCGCAGGCGGCAGAAATTGCATTGCAGAGCGAACGGTCATTGCTTTGTGGGCGGGCCTGGATCTATGCTGCGGCCATGTCTACCGAGCTGCCCGAAGGGGTTGAATCCCCAGACGTACCCACCGAGCTGGCCGAGGAGCAGAGCCTTGGCGGCAGTCCGGGGGCCAGCGCCGCCAATGCGGCCCTGCGTGCCCTCTCCCGTGCTGCCCGCTCCTTTTTGATCTATGAGCCCCACAACGCCGCGATTCGGGCCTTTTTGGAGAGCTATCGGGAAGAGGTGGGGCGGGCCTTGAGCCACGGAACACTGGCCCTCGATGTGCGCCCCTTTGAGATGGTCCGCTTTGGAGAGGTGGTGTACCTGGAGCGTGATCGCGGCCGCTCGCTGGCTTTCCGTCTGTTCCGCGATGGGGTTCGCAAGCTGACGATTCTTCCCGAAGTGCCTTGGGAGGAGCTGCAAAAGCTGCTGGAAATCCTGTCGATCCGCTACACCGGCGTGCGCCAGCAGGAGGATGACATCGTCACGCTGTTGTGGAAGGCCGGCTTCACCCGGATCCAGATCAGCGCGGTAGAAGGCTTTGTTCCCGATGAAGATGGTGGGCCAGAGGGCGGGGAAGGTGGCGAGGCGGGAGAGGGAGGAGAGCCCGGCCTGTCGACCCCCCAGTCCGAGGAGCGCCAGGGGATGCGGGTGGAGATCCCCAACGACTGGGATCGGCCTTTTCCGCCGCTTTTGGGTGCCAAACCCATCAAGTACATCCCCCTCCCTCCCAGCGTTCTGGTCAAGCTTCACGATAATTCTGCCACCCTTCCCAGCCAGTGCCTGCGCCTGGTCCGGCGGATGCTGGACGTGGCCAACGACCCCACCGATCCCACCAGCCTGGAGGATGTGCTGCCCTTGGTGGAGGAGGTGCGCGACTTTCTCCTCGCCGACGGGCAGCTTCAGTGGCTGCGAGGCTTGATTGAAATCCTTCAGAACTTACCTGAGGATCATCGAAAGAAGTACCTAAATGGTTTCGCTTCTGAGTCCAGCCTGAAGAAGATCCTTCATACCGTGGGCAAGGGAGTGGAGGATGCGCCACCGGAGCTGGTGGCCCTGCTGGAGAGCCTGCCCGGCGAACACGTGCGCTCCTTGGTGCGACTACTCGCTACAGAAAAAGGAGAGAGTCAACGCCGTGTACTCCGCAAGCTCCTGGTGCGATTCTGTGCCGGCAACGTCTCGGCGCTGATCGACGGTATGAACGGAGCCGACGCGTCTCTGTCGCGCGAGTTGTTGAAAGTGCTGGAAGAAGCTGCACCTGAGAAGGCCGTGGAGGCCGCGCTGAAGGTGGCGGACCACCCGGAGCTGGAGCTGCGGCTGGAAGTCCACCGTCTGCTGGATCAGGCTGAGGGCGAGGCCGTGAACGACGCCCTGCGACGGATGTTGCGCAGCTCGGAGGAGGATCTTCGGCGGCGTGCCATCACCAGTCTGGTGAACAAAGGGGATGTGGGCTGCTTCGGCCTGCTGAGCGAGCGCCTGGAGCGCGGGCACCCCTCCGAGGCGGAGGCCGACGCCTTGGGCGTGGCGATGGCGAAGTTGGAGCCGGAGCGGACGCGGGCGCTGTTCACCAAGTGGGTCACTCCCAAGGGGATGATCGGGCGCTTTATGGCTCTTCCAGGGCAGAGAATCCAATGGTGGGGGGCGGTGAGCGGCCTTGCCGTTTTGCCAGGGGAAGTCGAGCCTCTGATCCGGGGCCTTTTTGATCGGGTAGACGAAGATCTGCGCCAGCACTGTGTCGCTGTGTTGGTGCGTCGCCGGAAGCGGCAGCTCGGAGCGACCTGAGAGGTTGGTATGGATGATCTTGAACAGGCACAAGAATCGCTCAGCAAGGCGCTGGACCGTGCACGCGCGGGTGAGGACAAAGAGCTCGCCGGGCAGGTGCGCGATGGGGGCGAGCGTTTTGTGCGTCTGGTGCAGGCCTCGCTGCGGCTGACCCGCACCCACGCACTGGACAACCACGCCTTCGACGACCCGGTGTCGCAGTTGGAGTCCACGATCCAGAGCCTCTACAACCTGCTGGGTGCCTTGCACATCGTGGCGGTGGAAGACCAGATCTACCTGAACGACGTGCGCATCCGTCTGGACGAGCAGGCGGAGGGCGTGCCGTCGCTGGGGATGGATCTGCGTCGGCACGGGGTGGGGGGCGTCTCCTTCCACCAGCCGCTGCAGGAGGCCGGTTGGCGCTCTTTTATCGGCGCGCTCGCTGCGGCTCCGGCGGCCTCCCAGCCCCGTCTGGCACTCCAGGCCCGCATGAACGCGGCCGGCCTGTCCACCGTGGAGCTTTTCGGGGTCTTCCGCTTCCATGTTGCCGGCGAGGAAGGTGCAGCACTACCCCGCGCGGCCTCCGCCATCGCGTCGCAAGCGGTCAGTGTGTTGGAGTCCTCCTGCGAAAACCTGTCTATGAATCGGCTGCCCAACCCTCTGCCCGTACGTCGTCTGGTTGCGGAGATGTTGGAGGCGGGAAACAGTACGCCGGTAGAGGAAATTCCTGGAGCCTCCGCCTACTCAACCCATACCTGGCGGGTGACGCAGCTTTCGGTGCTGCTGGGCAAGGCCCTGGGCCTTTCGGAGGCGGACCTGCAGGATCTGGGGGTGTCCGCCATGTTCCATGATGTGGGCTACGCGGCGCGGGAGGGAGGTGAGGATGGAGAAGCGGGCTTTGCGCCCCCGTATGAGCGGCACATGGCGGCGGGCGCGCGGCTGATCCTGAAGCAGCGCGGCTTCCACGAGGCGAAGATCCGTCGTGCGCTTTGCTGTCTGGAGCACCATGTGGACTTCAACGATGAGGGAGGAAAGCCCAGTCTGCTGGCCCGCATCGTTCGCATCGCCGAGGACTTCGACAACCTCGTTCGGCCGGGGGGGATGGCCCTGTCGCCGGCACTGGCGCTGCGGCAGATGCAGGCCGGCTCCAATACCCGCTACGATCCGCTGCTTTTTCAGGCTTTCGTGAATGTGATGGGTGCCTTTCCGCCGGGCACCCGCCTGGAGCTGGCCGATGGAACCCGCGTGATGAGTGCCGGTTTTACCCGATCTCCCGAAACTTTTGGTACGCCGACGGCCTTTGTGATCCAATCGGATGGTAGCCGGGGCGAGTGGCTGGATCTGGCCGAAGCCCCCGCCGTGAAGCGGGTTGTGCTGTAAAAGCTGGCATTTTCGGGTTGGACGGGTTAGCCGCCGCCCGCGGTGGGCTTTCCTCACCCGAACGCCCGCGGTGACGCGGCCGGAGAGATCATGGAAGTAGATGGAAAACAGCGGCTTGCCAAAGTGCTGGCTGCGCGGGGCATCGCCTCTCGTCGGGAAGCGGAAAAGCTGATTGAAAAGGGTCTGGTCGAGGTGGACGGAGAGGTGGTCCGGCACCCCGGTCACCCGGTGGACCCCGACCACGAGCGCATCTATGTGGACGGGAAGCTGACGCCCACCACCCCCCGGAAAGCCTACTACCTTCTGAATAAGCCGACTGGCTACATCGTAAGTCGAGCTGACCCCGATGGGCGCCGGTCCGTGCTGGAGCTGCTGCCCGAGCTGCCCGAGCGGGTGGAGCCGGTGGGCCGTCTGGACATCAACACCGAAGGCGCGCTGCTGCTCACCAACGACGGGGCGCTTGCCCACTCGCTGACCCATCCCTCCCGCGAGATTCCCAAGCGCTACCTGGTGAAAGTGTGGAAGGAGCCCAACGAGCGGAAGTTGGCCCAGCTTGAGAGCGGTGTGCACTTGGAGGACGGCAAGACCGCCCCGGCAAAGGTGCGGATTGTGGAGAGCACCGACGGCGGCAATACCTGGCTGGAGCTGACCGTCACCGAGGGCCGGAACCGGCTGGTACGCCGGATGTTTGCGGCGATCGGTCACCCGGTCAGCAAGCTCAAGCGTGTTTCTTTTGCGACGATCTCCGTCCGCGATCTGCCAGTCGGGCAGTTCCGCATGTTGACCGCCGAAGAGGTGACACGGCTGCGGGAGCTGGCGCGCGGCGTGAATCCGCAGCGGGCCGGACAGAAGAAGAAAGAGCGCAAAGCCGGCTTTGCTTCGCCGGGTGAAGCCTGGATGAAGAAGCGGGTGCATCGGAAAGCGCGCTGAGCCTGCGGTCGGCTTGGGACAGTGATAGGATGCGCGGAGAGGTGCCTGTGCTGCTGTGGATCTTCGCCTGTAATCCGGATGACAAAGTTCCCCAAGAATCTCAGCCGGTGGTGGAGGAGTCCAAGACGGACTCCGAAACGGACACCGATACGGATACCGACACCGATACGGATACCGATACGGATACCGACAGCGACACCGACAGCGACACCGACGCGGACACCGACAGCGATGCGGATGCCGACCCCGCCTATACCGGCGGGGAAGGCCCCTATGCCACCACCAAGGAGACCGGCCAGATCAACGGCAGCGATGTCGTCTGGTATGTGCCCACCGGCGTCAGCAGCGCGCCGGTGATCGTGTGGTCGCACGGCTTTGCGCGCAGCAACGCCAACCATCTCGTTGCGGCGGAACAGGCCGCCTCCTGGGGTTTTGTGGTGGCGGTGCCCAACATGCCCACTTTCTCCGACCACGCGGCCAATGGCGAAGCGATTGCGGTGGACTTCCTTCCCGGCACCCAGCAGCGCTATGCGGGTAGTGTCTCGACCCAGTCGGTGTTGGTCGGGCACTCTGCAGGAGGTCTGGCCACTTTTATCGGGGCGGGTATGGTCTCTGTGGATGCGGTTGTGGGCCTGGATCCGGTGGACAACGGGAGCCTGGGCACCACAGCGGCGCCGCTGGTGACGGCGCCCACGCTGGCCCTGCTGGGGGTGGACAGCCTGTGCAACTCGCAAGGCAGCGGCGCCACGATGGCGGCCCTGCTGGGGGGCCCGAGCTGGGTGGTCGACGTCACCAACGCCAACCACTGCGACTTTGAGTCGGTGACGGATCTGCTCTGCGAGCTGGGTTGCCTTGCGACGCACGACGCCACCCGGCAGCAGCTCATCGCCGACTACACCATCGCCTGGGCGCTTCACTACACCGTGGGTGGGGCCGACGAGTGGGTGCAGGGATCCCAGGCGGACAGCGACCAGCGTGCGGGACGGATCAGCTGGTAGCCGATGATTGAGGTCCGCAATCTTACGAAAACCTTTTTTGTTCCAATAAAGGGAGAGGGGTTGGCGGGGTCGATTCGGGCCCTGTGGAACCGACAGCAGCGGGCAGTCGAGGCGGTGCGGGGTATCAGCTTTTCGATTCAGCCTGGGGAGAGGGTTGGTTTTCTGGGTCCAAATGGCGCCGGAAAGACGACAACCCTGAAGATGCTGGCGGGGCTGCTGCATCCCACGTCGGGAGAGTGTCGGGTGTTGGGGAAGGTGCCTCAGCAGCGGGAGGCGGCCCTTCTGCAGCAGATCACCCTGGTGATGGGGCAGAAGCAGCAGCTCCTCTGGGATCTGCCCGCTCGTGAGACATTCGAGCTGAATCGCGCACTTTTTGGTGTGGACCGGGCATCGTTTCGCCGTAATATGGACGAGCTGGTGGCGATGTTGGCGCTGGATTCGGTGATCGACAAACCCGTTCGCAACCTGTCCCTGGGCGAGCGGATGAAGTGTGAGCTGGTGGCGGCGCTGGTGCATCGGCCCTCGATCCTGTTCCTGGACGAGCCCACCATCGGGCTGGACGTCACCATGCAGGCGCAGGTGCGCAGCTTTATTCTGGATTGTAACCAGCGTTTTGGGGCCACCATCCTGCTCACGTCGCACTATATGCAGGACATTGAAGCCATCACCCCACGCCTGCTGATCATCGACAAGGGCCAGCTTCGCTACGATGGCAGCCGTGATCAGCTCTCCCGGACCGTTGCGCCGGAGCGGAAGATTGTGGTCAAGTCCATTCTTCCTGCGCTGCTTCCCCTGGGTTTTGTGGAGAACGAAGGAAAAATGGTGGCGACGGTACCTGCCGCCGAGGCCAACGGGCGTATCGCCCAGCTCCTGCAGGTGGCACCGCTGGCGGAGTTCGATGTGGAAGCTCCGCCGCTGGAGGAGGTGATCGCGCGGGTTTTTGAGGGCAAAGCTCTGTGATCGATAGCTTCCTCCGGATTGTCCGCGCCTTCCCCACGATGCTGCGCGTCGGCTTTGCGGATATCCTGGCCTATCAAGCAGAGATGGTGATCTGGGTACTTTCCGCGACCATGCCACTGGTGATGCTGGTGCTGTGGGATGCCGCCGCCGCGAACGGGCCCGTAGGTGGCTATGGGCAGGTGGAATTTGCCCGGTACTTCACCGTCAACCTGGTGGTTCGGCACCTGACATCGGTGTGGCTGGTGTGGGAGTTGAACAACCTGATCCGGCAGGGAACGCTGTCGGGCTGGCTGCTGCGACCGGTGGCCCCGATGTGGTGGAACCTGGCGGAGACCCTGGCGGCCTGGCCATTGCGGATGTTGGTGCTCTCGCCCGTGCTGGCTATCCTGGTGGCGTGGCGACCTGAATTGCTTTTTGTACCCACTCTTGAAAATTTTTTGTTGGGTATGGTGTCCACCTTTCTGGGGTTGCTGTTGGTTTTTGTCGTACAGTGTATCTTCGGCATGCTGGCATTCTGGCTGGACCAGACCTTGGGGCTGTATCAGGCCTGGTTTATGGTGTGGGGGGTGCTCTCCGGCTATCTGGTGCCCGCCTCGCTGTTGCCCCAGGCGATTCAAGATGTCTCGGCGTACCTTCCTTTTCGCTCTACCTTGGGGGCACCCATCGAAGTGCTGTTGGGCAGCACCGCTGCCGGCCCGGTACTCTTGACGCAGGTAGGGTGGCTTTTGATTCTCGGCCTTGGAGCAGCTGGATTGTGGAGGGTGGGTCTGCGACGCTACGGGGCCTTCGGCGCATGAACCGGAGCCTTGAAGTCATGGGGGGCCTGCTGCGGGTCGCACTGATGAGTACTCTCCAGTATCAAAGCAATTTCCTGATCAGTATGGTGATCGGGGCCTGCAACACGGCGGGTGTTGCACTTCCGCTGATTTTTTTGTTTGACCACAGCAGCACACTGGATGGGTGGTCGCGCGGAGAAGCCACGGTGGTGGTGGTTTTTTTTATGGTGATGACCGGGCTGATGGGGGCACTGGTGGAGCCCAACCTGGGCGCGGTGGTGGAGGGGGTGCGCAATGGTACCCTGGATTTTATGCTGGTCAAACCAGTGGATGCGCAGCTTATCGGAACCCTGCAGCGGGTGGATCCCACCCGGCTCTGGGATCTGGTGGGGGCCGCTGCCCTGTTCCTGTGGTGCCTGCCGCAGCTTCCCCCGGTGAGCTTCGGCGGGGTGATCCTTGCCTTCTTCCTGTTCTGCGCCGGACTGGCCGCCATGTACAGCCTGTGGCTGATGGCCATCTGCACCAGCTTCTGGTTTGTGCGGGTGGACAACCTGCGCTACCTGCTGTCCTCCGCCGCTGACGCGGGACGTTGGCCGATCACGCTGTACCGGGGCTGGGTGCGGATTGTGTTTACGGTACTGCTCCCGGTCGCGCTGGTCACCTCCTACCCGGCGATGGCCCTTCTGGGAAAAATGGAGGAGGGGGGCGTCCCGTTGGTGCTGGCCGTGGCCCTCGGAGCGCTGCTGCTCAGCCGCTTCTGCTGGACCCGCGCGCTGCGGCACTACAGCTCGGCGAGTAGCTGAGGGGGGGCGCCCGGGGAACCCGGCCCTCTTTGCGCCCGGCACCATCCATAGATATGAGACAAAGATGCATATGCAACTGATTCGCAGTACCGGAAAGACGGGTCGACAAACTCTGCTTCTGTGGATGGGGGTCATCGGCGGATGTACGGTGCCAGAAGACAAAGTTCTGGAGTCTGAGCCTGCACCCGTGGAGCCGACTTCCCCACAGGGAAAGCTTCTGATCGAGGAGGTTTTCTACGCGGGCTCGCCCCCCGCAGGCGGGCGGGATCACTACTTCAGCGATCAGTTCATCCGCCTTCGGAACATCGGAGCGGCCCCGGTCGCGGCGGGCGGGCTGCTCGTTGGCAATCTCCATGGTCTTGCGGGGGAAATCAACAGCGGAAACACGCCGAATGCCTACGCGGAGGACCCGACGCGGGTGGCCTTCTCCAACCTGTGGCGTATCCCCGGTGCGGCCGAAGACTACCTGGTTCCCCCCGGTGGTTGCCTGCTGATTGCGCAGGATGCCGGTCAACATGCGCCCTACTCAGAGGTGGACCTTTGGGATGCGGACTTTGAAACCTATCTTCCCGGTGGGGACGATGTGGACGACGCGGTGGTGCCCAACCTGGAGCAGGTGTTTTTTACCGGAGGGGTGGACTGGCTGGTGACGGTGTTCGGGCCCACCATGGTGGTGATGGCGCCGGTAGAGGATGCGCTCCTGGAGCCCACGAGCTGGTACACCTTGGCCCCAGCGGAGGCCGTGGTGGATACCATGGAGGCTCTGATGGATGCTGAAAGTGGTGCCTTCAAGCGCCTGCATCCGGAGATCGATGCCGGCTTCATCCATGTTTCAGGCACCTACACGGGCGAGTCGGTGCGGCGCCTGCGAGATGCGGACAACCGGCTCTTGGACACCGATGACTCCACCGCCGACTTTGTCTCCTCTGACCAACCCGACCCGGGCTGTACGGCCCTGGACGGAAGCTGAGGCATGGAACGGCCGAGGACCGAATGAGGGTGTATTTGTAGCAGAGAATACCAAAAGGCGTGTAGTCCCGACTACAAAATCTTCTTCCCCAACGCCGACAAAATCAACCAAACCGCCAGCTTCCCCGTCACATTCTGCGCATCCAGCACCGGATTCAGCTCCACCATCTCCACGCCCAGGAGCTTCCCAGTATCCGCCATCTTTTCGCAGATCAGGTGGCTCTCCCGCAGGTTCAGACCACCGGGCACCGGCGTCCCCACGCCAGGGGCATGCTGCGGATCCACCCCGTCCAGATCAAAGGACAGGTGGACCCCCACCGTGCCGTCGCAGGCCCGCTCCACGGCCTCGCGTACACAAACGGCGGTGCCGCGCTCGTCCAGCTCGCTCATGGTGAAGACCCGCACACCCGCTTCGCGCACCAGCTCGCGCTCGGTGGCGTCGACATCCCGCGCGCCGATCACGCAGACATGGCGCGGATCCAGCGCAGGTTGATCCCCAGCAATGGCCACCAGCTCCGGTGCGCCGTAGCCCAACAGCACGGCCAGGGGCATCCCGTGGATGTTGCCGGAAGGGGAGGTGGCCGGGGTGTTCATGTCGGTGTGCGCATCCACCCACACCACGCCGATGCGGCGCCCCCGCTTCCGCCAGTAGCGGGCAATGCCCGATACCGTCCCGATGGCCACCGAATGATCTCCGCCCAGAATCACCGGAAACCGGCCCTGCTCCATCGACGTCTCCACCCGGTCGGCGAGACGACGGCAGGCATCGGCGATCTCGGTGAGATAGCGCGAGGAGGGGTTGCCGAAGTCCGTCATTTCCGGCGTCAGCGAGCTGATGGCGAAGTTGTCCACCACACGATGGCCCAGCTCCTGCATCCCCGCCTTCAAACCCGCAAGATGGATGGCCGAGGGGCCCATATCCACCCCACGGCGTCCGGCGCCCAGGTCCAGGTGCACATTGCCGATGGCAATCTGCAGCATCGACAGATCAGGGGGTGTAGCAGGACCGGTGATCGGGTTCATACAGAGGCTCCGAGTCTTCAATCACGTAGGTGGTACCTGGATCTCCGCTCCAGGAAATGCGGGCCACGTCCCAGACCTGGTTGTAGTCCAACACCCGGGAGAAGGAGGCCTCCTCCACCCCGTACAGGTAGACCTTAACGGTCGCAACCACCGTTCCGTCCCCATTTTCTACAAAATAGTGGGCGCGGATGCGGTAGGAGTCTACCGCGGGCACATCTACGTTGATGTTTTCGGGGCCGTAGCCGTAGCGATCGTCCAGATCCAGGGTGGGGTCATCGGCGGTGCCGGTCCCGCCCCAAGAGGGCGTCTGGTTACAATAGTTGCAGTCGTCGGGCAACACAAACATGCCGCCGTTGTTCTGGGCCACGTGCAGGTCCAGATCGGCACCTGAGCCGTCCCAGAACAGCTCCACATGCAGCAATTCCTGGGGGATCGCGTCGATCTCCAGGATGGCGGGCGCGCTCCACACATCCTCGTTGGACTTCACGCGCAACTGCACGGTGTAGACACCAGCGATATCAGTAGGCAGGTAGGAGGCGGAGTTCAACGCGGTCAGGGTCGCGGCCGAACCTTCCGGAGGCACCAGCTTCCACTCGTACTCGGCGATGGGGTCGCCGTCGGGATCGTAGGAGTTGATACCGCTGATGTTCACCGTCTGGCGGGGCTCAGTGGTGGAGGGCCCGTCGATCACCGCCACAGGATAGTCAAAATCACCGCCGCCATTGCCGAGAAGAATCACTTCTGCCGTGGCCTCGTCCGGATCGTCCGACAGGATCTTCACCAGACCGTTGTCCCCCTCGGTGGAGGTGGCCTGGTAGTTCACCATCACATTGGTGGAATCGCCGGGTTCCAAGCTGAAGCTACGGTCCGAGATGACGGTGAATGCACCCGAGCGCTCCTGCTGAATGTCGGAGATGTGCAGGGTGCCGTCGCCCACATTCTCCACGGTGAAGTACAACAAAGAGGGCAACAGACCCACCATCCCAAAATCCACCACCGGCGGTGCCACGTCAATGTCGGGTGTGGGCGCCTTCACTCCGGAGCCCGCCAGGGTGATCAGGGAGAATTCCTGATCCCGGGCATCGCTCTTCAGCGAAAGGGATGCCGCATAGGTCAGATAGTTGTCCGGGAGGAAGGTGATGGGGATCTCCACCGTCTCGTCGATCCCCAGGCTTTCCGGCCACTCACCGACCGAGAAGACCGAAGCATCTTCGCCCACTACCGTGATCTCGGAGACCGTCAGCTTCGCCTGCCCGGTGTTGGTGAGGAGCACGGGGAGGGTGCTGGGATAGTCCACAACCACCTGTCCGAAGTCCAGAACCTCAGGAACCAGGGACACGTCCGGGTACAGCTGGTTGACCTGGGGCTCGTCTTGGCAGGCCAGCGCCATCAGAAGTGACCACATCTCTCCTCCTTCTGGTAGCATAACCGGTTATTTACCGGCTATCCTCAGAAGAAGAGCACGAGAACATGATGCGCTGGCTACCGCTGATCCTCCTGGTGGGCTGCAGAGGCTGTAAGGTCGCCCTGCCTCCTTCTAACAATAACACGAAAGAAGACTCCGAGACCCCGGACAGCCCGGGCGAAGAGAGCACGCCCACCGACGACAGCACGCCGCCCGAGTCGCAGCCGCCGCTGTTTTGCGATGTCCAGGAGCTGGAGCCCAACAACACAGTCAGTACGCCGCAAGTGATGCCGATGGAGAAGTGGATCTGTGGGCACATCGACACCGTCGCCGACGCCGACTTCTACAGCTTCACCACCACCGAGCCCGGCTGGGTCACCATCGAGGTGTTGGCGGCCGCGAAAGGCTCCTCGGCCGACATGGTGCTGTCGCTGACCGACACCGATCGCTCGGTGGGTGTCTACGACTCCTACCTCTCCACCGATCCCCGGATCTCCTTTCCGGCGGATGAGCCGGGCACCTATGTCGGCTGGTTGTCCGAGGGGAATCCGCTGCTGAGCGGCGAGGAATACGCCTGGTACTTCCGCGCCTCCATCTCCAAGCCTGCCCTGGGCTGGTCGCGGACCGAGGTGGAGCCCAATGGCAATACCCAAGACAAAGCTGAAGAGTTCACCATCGACGAGCGGGTCTTCGCCATCATCGAAGACTCCGAGGATACCGACTGGTACCACATCGTCACGCCCGAAACGGCGACCGCCATCATCCTGGACGTGGACGCCTTCCGCTACGGATCGCCGATGGATACCACGATGATCATCCGCGATGCGGCGGGCACACTGATCAAGCGGGTCTATTCTGGTGAAATTGACTACGATTTTGATCCGCATGTGGAGATCAAGACCGAAGGGTCGCAGGACTGGTACGTCCAGATCTTCAACCCGGCGGAAAAGGGCAGCCGTTTCCACTGGTACACCTTGTCGATCACCGCCGAATACGAGTAAGGTGCCTCCGAGCCCACTGGGCAGGAGGAGACATGGTGAGAATGGGATGGCTGCTGCTCGTTGCAGCGGCATGCAAGCCGGACCCCAAGGACAGCGACACCGGGAAGATCGATCCCGGTGACGATACCGCGGTGGACAGCGAGGACAGCAAGGACAGCGATAGCGTGGATAGCGACACGGGCGTCCCCTGCACCACCCAGGTCCTGGAGCTGACCCCGGCGGACGGATCCACCGGCGTGTACTACCGCGACGCGGTGACCGTCGCCTTCGACGGGGATGGGAGCACGGCGGTTTTCGCCCTCGGCGGTGGGGCGCATGAGCCCTATTCTCCCACGTGGTCCGAGGGGAACCTGAAGGCCACCTTCGACATGGTACTGGCCCCGGACACCACCTACACTTTTGCGGCCTCCATCTGCGACAGCACCAAGAGTGTAAGCTTTACTACATCTCACTTGGGTACGCCCATCGCCCTGGATCCAACGGATCTCAAGGATATCACCTGGAAGTTCCGTCTCTCGGACGATGCTGAGATCACCGAGCCCGCCTTCCTGGATGTGCTGGCTTCGCAGTATGTGACCCAGCCGCTTTTGGTGGGCGTCACCTACGCCGATGCCACCACCATCGACCTGCTGGGCGCGCTGGGCTTCTACCAGGAGACGGATGCCACCTACTACCAGGATACCACCGAAGTACCGTGGGATTTCCCGGCCGCCGACTTCAGCGACTCGCCCTACTTCTCGGTAACCGCCTCGGACATCCTTACGCTGTCCTACAACGGAATTGCGATTCCCATCCAGGGTTTTCACCTGGAAGGCACCATCGCCGAGGATGCCTCCTACATCGGAGAAGGCAAGGCCTGGGGCCTGATGGACACCCGGAACGCTGGCGCATGGGTGGCACAACCCGGCGTAGAATCGGCCGTCTGCGACATCGCTGCCAGCGCCGGTGTCACCTGTGAAGCCTGCGACGACGGCGAGCCCTACTGCATGTTTATCCGGGCCGAGCACATCCACGCGGATCAGGTGCCGGTGGTTATCGACCCGAACCCCTAGCGGGAAGGAGGCGCTGACGGAGCCTGCTCCACTCATCGGGGTGGAAGCAGGCGAAGTACAGGGTCAGGCTCGCAAAGGAAAAGGGCCCCACCTCCATCAGGCCTTCGATACCCAGGTGCATTCCCAGGCCAAAAAGAAGGTAGATGGAGCGGAAGTCATAGCGGTTGAAGAGGGCGCGCAGGCGCCCCGGCCGCGTGTGGGTTTCCCGGAACCAGTAGGCCAGCAGCAGCAGGGGCGCGCACTGTTCCCAGGTCCAGACCGTAAAAGTCGCGAGGCGGGTGATCGGGTAGATGGTGGTCAGGCTCTCCAGCGGCAGCGGAAAGCGCTGCCAGGTGGTCTGCTGGAGGATGTAAAAGAGCGCATCCGACTCGGCAATGGGCACCCAGGAGGAGCTGACCTTTTGCAGTGCCGTCATCCAGTACATCAGCACCAACTGGAAAATCATCAGCCAGCGCGGCCAGGCCATCGCCTGCCCATCCGTAGGGCGGATCCGTTCGTCCAGGGAAAGCGCGCGGCCACAGCCGGAGAGGACGAGGAGAAAGAGGGTGTTTTTCACCAGCTCGTCGTAAGATCCGCCCGCGTGACCGTTGATGTCCGCCAGGTAGCCGTAGCCCAGGGCGGTGACGAGGCAGGCCACCCGTGTACCGATTCCCAAAAACATCGCAACCGCGGCGACAATAGTCGTCGCCATCACCATTTGCACGTTTTCCGGACTCAGGCCCCCAAAACGCTCCAGGAAGCCCGCATTCAGGTTACGAAGCCCACCAAAATCGTCGTCCACCCAGGCCCAAAGGTGGATGCCCCGCATCCAGATTCGGCTGACATGAAGCAGCACGATCAGGCTGGCCGCCATGCGCACCAGGGCGAGGGGAAGGGCCGATTCCTGACGATCGAGAAGCTGAACCCAGCGCTGCCAATAGCTCACGGGGCCTCCGGTCGCTTCTCGAGCAGCACAAAGACCCACTTCCCGGCGTCGGCGGTGCCGTCGTTCACCTCCGTGGGGGAGGGCGAGCGCTGCTTGAACATGCGACAACGCACCAAGGTCGCTTCGGCGTTCTCGGCCAGCAATTCACGCGCAAAGACCTTGCAGGCCCGCTTCCAGGCGTCCTGGTAGTTGGGCCAGCCCCAGCGGAAGATCGAGGCGCGCAGGCGCTCGGAGTTGAAGCGCTCAGCACGCCAGGTGAACTCCGTGGACCGCTCCTCAAAAACCGTCCGAAAACCGTCGGCACTGGTAGGATCGCCGTTCACCTGGAGCTGCATCCGGGTGGGGTAGCGGTGGGGGGCCACAAACATCTGCCAGGCCTGATCGCTACCGGTGGCGTTCAGGTAGGGCGAAAAGGGCGTCATCACGGTTCTGCGAAGACCCATGAAGCCCTGAGCAAGATCCCAGAGGAAGGTTTCAAATTCAGTCTGTTCCACGCCCAGAACGCTGGACCAGGTTTTGAACTCCTGCTGCACCGTGGGCTCTTTCCATGCCGCGCGGTTCATCCCCGCCGCGGGGGAGGGGGAGGCGTCCAGCGTGATTGCAAGCAGGTGGAAGGCCACAAAAAGGGCACGAAGCTGCGGCCAGATTCGCCGGGGCTCAGCGCTGCTTGAGGTAGTCGGCATAGTTCCCGTTGAACACCTGGATCTTACCCTCTTCGATGGAAACTATCTTGGTCGCAACGGTTTCGATCAGATCCCGATCATGAGAAACGAAGAAACAGGTGCCCGTGTACTGCTCGACCCCATCCCGCAGGGCGGAGATGGCTTCCAGATCCATGTGGTTGGTGGGTTCGTCCAGCAGCAGCACATTGAAGCGCAGCAGCATCAGGCGGGCCAGAAGGGTGCGGACCCGCTCGCCACCGGAAAGGGTGGCGGTGGGGCGATCGCCGTCCTCGCCGGAGAAGAGCATCCGGCCCAGAACCGAGCGAACTCCCTCCTTGCCCGCGTCGGGCTTCTGCTCAAAAACCCAAGAGAACACCGTAAAACCCGGCGGAATCACGCCGTCGTGGTCTTCGGGGAAGTAGCCGGGGTTGGTCTCGTGGCCCCACTTGATGCTGCCCTTCACCGGCTGCAGCTCGCCCGCGAGGGTGCGCATCAGCGTCGTCTTGCCAACGCCGTTTTTTCCGATGATCGCGACCTTATCTCCCCGGTTTACGGAGAGTTGTAGTCCAGAATACAAAGCCTTTCCGGCATAGCCGCAGGCCAGGCCCTTGACGTCCAGCACGTCGCGCCCGGAGACCTTGTCCACCTCAAAACGGATGAAAGGACGGGCAATATTCGAGCGCTTGATCTCGTCAGGCTTCAGGCGCTCCATCTCTTTCCGGCGGGAGCTGGCCTGGGTGGAGCGGGTACCGGCGCCGAAGCGCTGGATGAAGTCTTGGAGCTGCTTGATCTTCTCGGTCTTTCGTGCGTTGGACTTTTCGACTTCCGAGCGTACCTGCGACTTCATCCGCACCATGTCGTCGTAATTGCCGGTGTACTGGATGATGGTCTGGTAGTCGATGTCCGCGATGTGGGTGCAGACGGTGTTCAAAAAGTGGCGATCGTGGGAGATCACCACCAGGGCGCCGTCGTAGGCCTGGAGGAAGTCCTCCAGCCAGTGAATGGACTCCAAGTCCAAGTGGTTGGTGGGCTCGTCGAGTAACATCGCTTGCGGACGGCCGAAGATAGCTTGCGCAAGAAGAACGCGGATTTTGAAGCCACCCTGCAGCTCCTTCATCGGCTTCTCCTGCATCTTCTGGGGGATGCCCAGACCCTCCAGGAGCACCGCCGCGTCGGACTCGGCGGCGTAGCCGTCCTCCTCGGCGACCACACACTCCAGCTCGCCCAAAAGCTCGCCTTCGGCCTCGCTCATGTCCTCCTTCGCCAGCAGCACCTCTTTCTGCTGCATCGCATCCCAAAGGCGCACGTTACCCGAGATTACCACGTCAATCGCGCGCATATGGTCGAAGGCGCCCTGATCCTGGCGGATGTAGCCCAGGCGGTCCGGGCGGCTGATGGTGCCACTGTCCGGCTCGATCTCGCCGAGGAGAATCTTCATGAACGTGGACTTGCCGGCACCGTTGGGGCCGGTCAGGCCGAAGCGTTTGCCCGGTCCAAAGCTGGTGGTGACCTCTTCAAAGAGGATCCGGCCGCCAAAACCCTTCGAGACATTGGAGACGACGATCATGGTCCGCTCTTTTCCGGGGCGGCGTCTAACTGATTGGGAGGCCAACCGCCACAGGATGCGGCAGGGGTGATTCTGCCTACGTGCTGGAGGGGGACAGGCGGGCCGTAGGCGCTTAAGAGGGGAGAATGCTCGGATTGTTCACGCAGGCGCTGGCATTGGTGGGGGGGACCGCAGCGGGCTTTCTTTGGCCCCGCGTGCAGCAGCCGCTGCTGCGCCGGGACACCTGGATAAATCTGGGAAATGCGCTGCTGCTCTATCCGGTGCGGCTGGGTCTGGGCCTGCTGGGCATCTTTGAGTGGAAGCTGGGGTTGGTGCCCATGGCCTGGTTGAGCCACCCGGTCGCGCAGTTCTTCTTCAGCTTCCTGGTCCTCGACTTCTGCAGGTACTGGCTGCACTATGCGCACCATCGGGTTCCCTTTTTGTGGTCCTTCCACCGGGTGCACCACTCCAGTGAGACCATGGATGCCACCTCTGGCCTGCGCATGCACCTGGTCGATTTTGTGCAGCTTGGGCTGCTTCCGGTACTCCTGTTTGGCTTTCTTTTTGATACCAAGGGCTTTGCAGAGTGGGTGCTTCCCGCTGCAATGGTGCCCGGAGTACTGTTCGATGCGCTTGAACACGCCAACCTGCGCTGGGAGCCCACCGGCTGGCGGCGGATCTGGCACAAGGCGCTGAACAACCCGCTCTTTCACAGTTGGCACCACACCCGGGACGGCATTCTCTGCGATGGAAACTATGGAAATGTTCTACTGTTCTGGGATCGTATTTTCGGAACCGACGTGACCGGCGCCGCCCCACCGCCGCTGATGGGTATCGACGGCGCGCAGCGCTTGGAAAATAGCTTGCTTGGACTTCAGCTATTGCGGCCGGAAGGCGGACGCTCTTGAGGGGCGCCGCACTGCGGCTGGGTCTGGTGCTGCTCTTGACCGTGGGCAGCATGGTGTGGGTGTTCTGGAACTTCAACTGGGAGGAAGCCCAAAAAAGCCTTACGGGAGTCAGTTGGGACTGGGTTCCTGCGGCGCTGGCCTTCTACAGCCTGGCCCATGTGCTCCGGGCGCTGCGCTTCCACCTGCTGCTTCAGGGAAAAGTCCCGGCCATGCAGGGCTTGTCCATTCTCTCGGTCGGCTACCTGGCGATTCATGTGGTCCCGGCCCGGATTGGAGAGTTTGTTCGTCCGTACCTGCTGGCCGAGCGGGCGGGGGTGAGCTGGGGCGGAGCACTGGCGGTTATTGTGCTGGAGCGCCTTGCGGATATGTTGATGCTGCTGGCCATGCTGTTGGGCGTGGCGCTGTGGGTCGAGCTGCCTTCGGGTACCTTAGTAGTTTGGGATACTGATATTCTGTTGGCCGGGCAGCGGGTGATCGGGGCGGCCACCGTGGTGGGCTTCGTCGGCTTGGGGGCGGTGCTGGCGCTGGGGGAGAGGGTGCTGCGCCTCACCGATCCGTTGCCGGGTGGCGCGTTGGCGCGGCGTTTTTTTGAGGCGGTGCGCGGGCAGAGGGTGCAGGTGCTGGTGGCGGTGTTGGCGTTGTCGGCGGCGATCTGGGCTGTGACGGTGCTGGGCGTCTGGTGGGTGCTGCGCGCCTTTCCGGGAATGCCCTCGGGACTGGATCAGGCCTTTGCCCTGTGGACCATCACCCTGACCGGTATGACCGTGCTGCCGACGGCGGGCTTTTTTGGCGCCTACGAGGCGGCATGTTCGTCGGTACTCATCGTGTTTGGGGTGCAGGAGGACGCGGCCAAAGCCTTCGCCGTGTTGCTGCATTTGTCCCAGTATTTCTTCACCTTGGCCGTTGGTTTTTGGTTTCTGCTCCGGGAGGGTTGGTCGCTGCGAGAGCTGGTGAGCCGGAGTCAGGAGAACCGGGAGTAGGAGGAGGCCGCATTTGCGGGCCTGCACCCTTGCTTCCGGTTAAGCGATGGTGGGAGAAGAATATGAGCCTGCTGCTGCTCTCGGGTTTGGCGATGGCCACCGAAGTCGGAAAGACAGAGTTGTTTGGCATTGGCGCCAGCACCGGCTGGCCGGGCGCCATTTCCGTGACGGGGAAGTACTACTTCAACCAGAAGCTCGGCATCGCGGCCTTCCTGGGCACCTCGGTGGTGGTCAGTGGACTACAGGCCCAGGTGGAAGGGGAGTTCTACGAGATCAAGGACTGGAGCTGGGCACGGTTGCCGCTGTTCTGGTTTGCGGGCGTGGACCTGGGCATCACCAGCTACCACAACGGGAGATTGGACAACGGCATCTACCCGCACATCGGCGCCTATGGCGGCGTGGGGGCGGCCCTGCAGTTCCACTCAGTCCCCGCCGAGGTCTTTGCGGAGGCCGGTATCGCCCTGTACCCGGTCAACGGTTGCTCCGGCTTTGCCTACGGCCTGTGTCTGGCCAACGGCATCGGTCGTGCCGGGGGCCGCTGGTACTTTTAGCGCCGGCGGGGCGCTGCCGGGGGCGATGCCCACCCGAGGGCGCTTGCGGCGCTCGGGCCGCACGCGCCTTGCAGGGTGCTGAAAATACTCCCCTTATTTCCCTAATTTCTGCTGAATGAATGCTCATTCAGGTGAGGATGCTCCGTCGGGGCCGTCGTATTGCGGTTACGATTGACCGGCGCGTCGCCGACCGCGCCAGAGTGCCGAGAAGCTACCGAGTGCAACCAGCAGAGCGGGCACGATATCGCCACCGACCGCAGCGCAGCCGAAGCAGCCCGAGCTGCCCCCGCCTCCGCCCCCGGTGTCCCCGCGCACGGCTTCAATGGTCACGGTATCCGGCGAGGAGCTGGTGTTGCCGTCGGTGACCACAAGGGAGACCTTGTAGGTGCCCTGGCGGTCTGCGGTGAAGCGCGGCGAGCTGCTGCCGGGGTTGCTCAATGCGGCTGCGCTGCCGGAAGGGCTGCTGAGCATGGACCAGGTGTAGCGAAGGCTATCCCCGTCGGGATCGTAGGAGCTGCTGCCGTCCAGGACCACCTGATCGCCCACCTGTACGGTCTGGCCCGGACCTGCGTTTGCCACCGGGTCGCCGTTGGCTTCGGCAACGGTGATGAGCACCTCGTCGGGATCGCTGCTGAGCACACCGTCGTTCACCGTCAGCTCGATGGTGTAGACGCCCACCCGGTCCGGAACGAACTGCGCGTCCAAACGCTGCGGATTCAGGAGGTTTGAGTTGGATCCCTGGGGCTTGTCCGTCATGCGCCAGGCGTAGGTGAGGGGATCCCCATCGGCATCATGGGAGCCGGTACCATCCAAGGGCACCACAATGCCCGGCGAAACCGTCACGTCCGAGCCGGCATCCGCGATCGGAGCCTTGTTTCCATCGTGGTTTTCGGAGTCGATGGGGCCCCCACCCGTCTCGGCCTCGCTTTCCACCAGGGGCGGCAGGCTGTCGGTCTTGTCCGGGACGGTGGTGATGCCGCTGCAGGCGAGGAGGATCCACATGTTGCTAATGTACCGCATCTGTGGGTGATTCGCTGGCCGATGCCACGGACAGGATGGCGGCGCGGCGCGGGCCCTGCTCGCGTGGCATCCACACCGAGATGCCCGCCACCGGCCTGCGGTAGCTGTGAAGGTTCTCAATGTACCAAGAGAGCCGGTCCTCCCGGACCAGTTGCCGTCCCATGCGGCTGGCATGGCGCATCCACGGCTGTCCGTCTTTGCCACGGACCACCAGGCCCACATGGCTGATGTTCGTCGGCTGCCAGCTACGTTCGGCACGGACGGTCAGGATCAGAGCACCCTCGGGAAGTTGGGGAACAACCTGGGCAGCCTGCTCCAAGTCCAGAAATGGCAGCGCCCACACCCCCGAGGGCAGCAGCTCATCCGGCAGACGGAAGAAGACGGAGCGCCGTTTTCCCCAGCCATTCCAGAGCTGGGGACTCAGCTCCTTCCGCTGCCATTGGGTTGCTCCCAGTGCCACGGTCAGGTCCGAGATCAGCCCGGCCGACGCCGCATCTGGGAGCCACTGCGCTTCCATGAAGTGCCGACGGGTCTGGTAGCTGGGGCTGCCGCGGTAGCGGAGCTGGTTGCGGATGGAGGGCGCGTACAGCGGGTCCGGCGCCATCGCCAGGGCCATCGCCTCTTCCACAAAGGTCAGGCAATCAAAAACATCATAGCGGGAGGGAGGGTCAGGATCCTCTTTGTTTCCCTCACCCGCGGCATCGATAATGTAAAGCTTCCCCAGGAAGGGTCGGGTGGCGATGTCCAAGCGCTGCCCCAGGGTCAAATCCTCCGCAGCACGCAAGGCGCCCAGGACGACTTCGGGAATGGTCCACTGCTCATCCGCTACAGAAGGGCGAGGATGAGGTGGGGGTATGGCCGGGCGCAGGGCAGCCGGGAGATCCTCTCCCGGTAGGTCCTCCGCCCACACACCTGGGGCTGCGAGCATCGCCAGCAGCGCAACCATGGCCTAGAGCCCGAAGCGAGACTGATAGCCTGCGATCTTCTCCAACATCGGATCGATCTGGTCTTCTTCGAGGGTGTCCCCGGCCAGCGACAGAGCACGATCGATCAGATCGGAGAGCCCCTGGTTGAACAACTGCCGCTGTTCAGCGGCGGGCCGACGGCGCAGGTTGCGGATCACCGGATCGGCGGGAAGGTGGCCTTTGGGCGAGGCTTCTACGCCCTTGAACAGCGGGATGTACAGCGCAGGTGCCCCTTCCAGGAGCAGTTGCAGCTTCGCATTCCCCTGGCCCGGCTGGGCCTCGTTCAAGGTGTCCACGATGATGGTGAGCACCTCGTTCACCACGTCCAGCTTCCGGGTGAGGTCGGTGTCTTCCAGGCGTCGCCCGCCGAAGCTCAGCGCGACGGCCGACTTGATGCCGTCCTTGCCCAGCGCCTCTGCATCGCCCAGCTCGATGGGGTCGAGGATACGCTTGGTATCGGTGGGGCTGGCGCTGGCATCGCCCAGCTCCAGCTTCTCCAGGTGCTGCGCACCGGTGGTGAACAGCCCACCCTCGCGGACCTTCTCATTGTCCTGGAAGGCGGCCATCTCGTCGTCGGGGATGGCATCGGCGGGGGGCGGAATGGGCGCGGGGCGGCGCGGCTCAATGCCGGGGGCCGTGGGTGTCTCCAGCTCGTCCGGTGGCGGCAGAGAGGGGGGCCCCAGCGGAAGCACCGAGGGGGCACGCTTGGTGGATCGGGTGGGGCGGGCGTCCGTGGCCACCGGGGGCAGGGGAGCGGTGCTGCGCGGGGGCGGGGTCACATCCACCAGCACCCCACGCTGCATCAGGTCCAGCAGCATGGAGAGGGTGCGGCTGCGCTCAAAAGGGCTGCGGCGAAGGAGCTCTTCGATGCTGATCTGGTCGCGAAAGCTGTCCAGAAGGGCGATGTCGTCGGTATTGGCGGCCTGGGTGCGGCCCCGGCGATACACCTGCTCGGGAGAAAGCTCGGCGGCAGCCAGTTGATCGCGAAGGCGATCGAGCTCGGCCAGCAGCCCCAGGGAGTCGTGGCCCACCTGGATGTTGTCGACGAAGATGGCCTCCATCGGCTCATAGGCGAGGTTGCTGGCAAAAGAGGTGAACTCAAAGACATTCTCGCGGAAGCGCTCGAAGAGCATCCGGGAGAGCACTTCTTCGCCCACGGTCTCCACCAGCAGCTCGGTCAGGCTTTCGCCAGCCGCGATTCGACGCTGCAAATCTGCACTTTCACCTGCACCAAGGATGCGCCGATTGCGCAGCAATTCCAGCATCCGCCGGGAGTCAGACTCTGCGGAGGCCGCAATCAACTCGCCCGACATCACATAGACCCGGTACTCCACCGAGCCACGAATGCCGATAAGGCACCCCGTGTCCCCTTCATCCAGGAGCTTCAGGAGGCGCAATCGGGCCTGGGGGGTGTTCTCGCCTTCGCTCGCTTCCAACCGTTCCTCGTCCAGGGGCTTCTGGTTCCAGAGCATCCTATTCCCGAGGGGGGGGCCGGTCAACGGCTATGGATGCTGACCCTTACGATGCGGCGCGAAGCTCTGGTTCTTCCTCCAGAACTAACAGCAATCTATCGCGTGCCCTTGAGAGACGGCTCATCACGGTGCCAAGTTTTATGCAAAGCTCGTCGGAAATCTCGGCGTAGGACTTGTCTTCATAGTAGCGCAGCATCAGGATCTCGCGGTGTTCGGAGCTGAGCTGGTCGAATGCCAGCCGCATCTCGTCCTTCTGCTCCTCGCCGAAGAGGCGCTCGATCTGGTCCGGCTGAGCGCTGCGGGTGATGATGTTCACCGCCAGCAGGCCCTGACGACGACGGCGATCGCGGGACAGGTTGAAGCAGAGGTTCCGGGTCACCCGGAAGAGCCAGGCTTGAATGCGAAATTCGTCCTCGAAGAGCCGCTCCTCGCGCAGGGCCTTGATCATCACCTCCTGGACCACGTCGCGGGCTTCCGCTTCGTCGTGGAGGATGCCCGAGGCATGGGCGAGAAGCCGGGGTTGGTAGCGCCGGACCATCAGCTCCACGGCGGCGCGGCGGTCGGAGCGCGCAAGCTGCTTGAGGAGAGCCTCCGGTCCGTAGACGGTGCAGGAGGCGGCCGAAGCCGAAGCCTGGGTGTTGGGAGCCTGGATGCTGGGCAAGTGGGTCTCGGTGTACATCTTCGTCCTCCGGTGGCGCCGTGGGGCACCTGTTCGTGGTACGTTGACTCCACGGCTTCCTTTGGAGCGCAGACATCCCTTGACCGTGCGTGGCGAATCCCCCATGTTCTTGCAGAATCGGTGACGAAGTGAGTGGAAACGAGCTGAATGAAGTGACGGAGCTGTTGGCCTCCATCGTGCGGGCGATCGTGGATCAGCCGGAGCAGGTGCGGGTGCGCGTGCTGGAGGGCAGCCAGTCGGTGGTGCTGGAGCTGACGGTGGCGACGGCCGATGTGGGAAAGGTGATCGGCAAACGTGGGATTCACGCCGATGCGATTCGTCGCATTGTGCATGCCGTTGGTGGGAAGCACAAGCGTAGGTACCTTGTGGAGATTTCGGGGGAGGGAGGGGCGGCGGCTGCTGCAACCGAGTAGCCGGTTTCTGTCCTCCTTTCCGGCCTGCGGCTGACCTCTCCAGGACCAACGCCGGCTGCTTTCTACTTCGGCCTCTCCAGCTTTGCCGTGTTCCTGCCCGTCCTCCCGGCCGGAGGCGCGTGCGGCGGTCGGCCGGGCGCAGGATGGGAGGCCCAACGAAAGAGCCCCCGGGTGCTTCCCGAGGGCTCTTTACAGGTCAAGAGGTACGATCCGGTTGGAGGGCCTCTTGACGGGTCAAGAAGGGCCCCCGAAAGGGGCCTTCAGACCAGGGCGCCCGCGCTCAGTGCGCGTGGGAGTGGCCGTCGTCCTTGTTGTCGTCCACGTACTCGGCCACCATGGCTTCGGTGGTGAGCAGCAGGCTGGCCACGGATGCGGCGTTCTCCAGTGCGGCGCGGGTCACCTTGGTGGGGTCGATAACGCCGGAGGCGTACAGGTCTTCGAAGACGCCAGTGGCGGCGTTGAAGCCGTAGGCACCGGTGCCACCGGAGCGCACCTTCTCCAGGGTGATGGAGGGCTCGCCGCCTGCATTGGAGACGATCTGGCGCAGCGGCTCTTCCACGGAGCGGCGGATGATGTCCACCCCGAAGCGCTGGTCACCTTCGGCCTTGATGCCATCCAGGGCGCCCTGGGCGCGGATGTAGGCCACACCGCCACCGGGAAGCACACCGGCTTCTACGGCCGCACGGGTGGCGTGCAGCGCGTCTTCCACGCGGGCCTTCTTCTCCTTCATTTCCACTTCGGTGGCTGCGCCAACCCGAATCACCGCCACGCCGCCGGAGAGCTTGGCCAGACGCTCCTGGAGCTTCTCCTTGTCGTAGTCAGAGGTGGTCTCGTCGATCTGGGCGCGGATCTGGCTGATGCGGGCCTTGATCGCCTCGTTGGAGCCGGCGCCGTCGATGATGGTGGTGTTGTCCTTGCCGATCACCACGCGCTTGGCACGACCCAGGTCGTTCAGGCCCAGGTTCTCCAGCTTCAGACCCAGCTCTTCAGCAATCAGACGGCCATCGGTCAGGATCGCGATGTCTTCCAGCATCTGCTTGCGGCGATCGCCGAAGCCCGGCGCCTTCACCGCAGCCACCTGCAGGGTGCCGCGCAGCTTGTTCACCACCAGGGCGGACAGGGCCTCGCCCTCGACATCCTCGGCCAGGATCAGCAGGGGCTTGCCTGCCTGGTGGACCTTCTCGAGCAGCTTGATCATGTCCCGCAGGGTGGACAGCTTCTTCTCGTGGATGAGGATGAAGGGCTCTTCCAACGCCACTTCCATGCGCTCGGTGTCGGTCACGAAGTAGGGGCTGACGTAGCCGCGGTCGAACTGCATGCCGTCCACGGTCTTGAGCACGGTCTCCAGACCCTTGTTCTCTTCGACGGTGATCACACCTTCGCGGCCGACCTTGGCCATCGCCTCGGCGATGATGTCGCCGATGGCGACGTCGCCGTTGGCGGAGATGGTGCCGACCTGGGCGATTTCCTTGTGGTCCGCCACAGGGCGGGACTGGCTGTTCAGATCACCGATGATGGCGCTGACCGCCTTGTCAATGCCGCGCTTGAGGTCCATCGGGTTGTGGCCGGCGGCGACCAGCTTCACGCCCTGGCGGTAGATGGCCTGAGCCAGCACGGTGGCGGTGGTGGTGCCGTCGCCCGCGATGTCCGAGGTCTTGGAGGCGACCTCCTTCACCATCTGAGCGCCCATGTTCTCGAACTTGTCTTCCAGCTCGACTTCCTTGGCCACGGTGACGCCGTCCTTGGTCACCACGGGGGAGCCCCAGGACTTCTCGATCACCACGTTGCGACCCGTGGGGCCGAGGGTGACCTTCACTGCGTTGGCGAGGGTGTCCA
>JBEIQS010000134.1:0-16167 GCA_040376425.1 Alphaproteobacteria bacterium
GTAGAGCCGGTGACCGCGAAACCGTGCAGTCGCTGCCAGTAGCCTACCAAGGTGCTGAGATCCCGGAGTCCGTGGACCCCAGCCGCCAGTTGTGTAAGTTGGACCTGTTGCTCCTCGGTCAGGTGCGTCTTTCGACGCTGTGCATCCAGCGTCAACAGGTGCTCGGCCACAGCCTGGCACAGGCTCTCCAGGCTGATCCCGATGTTCTGTGCCGCAATGCGAAGTTGTTCGGTTTGGTTCCAGCTTTCTCCTTCTCCCTTCTTCAGGCGCGACTCCGGGCCACCCATCCAGCCGGTTTTCAGCAAGTCTACGGAAAGATTTCCATCCGCTGCCCCAAATCTGAGCCGCTGCACCAGTGCCACCATTCGCGTGAGCTCGGTGACGGTGGGGGGTCGGTCAGTATGCACCCCATCCTGCTTCAACAACAGGCCGAACGCAGCCAGTTGAGAGGGCAGCATACGCGAGGAATTGCGACGCAGTAGTTCTTCGGCCTCATCGGTAAGAGCCCTCCAGACTTTTTCTGCATCTAACCTATGGTTGTTCAGAAAATTGATGTTCTGGCGGAGCGTGTTGTTGATTCTGTACCGCTTGGACTCGGGTAGCTTACTGGGATCGGCGGTAAAGCGCAGTAGCTCCTCCGGGTCCCGGGTGGGGGCGGCATTTTTGGCAGGCCGGGCGACATACACCAGGGTGCTCTCGTCCAGCAGACTTTGCCGAAAGCGACCGCCCTTCTGGTCCTCCTTTCCAAAGATGCCGGCTTCTCCCTGGTCAAAGACATATGCCTTTCGCGCGGATTTTCCAGAGTCTTCCGCTGGGTTGACCCACCCCGCGAAGATCATACTGTGGTGGCCATCGGCGTTTCCGTTATAGATCCACACCCAGGTGCCGGGCACCAGATCTTTCATTGCGTTCGGCAACCCAGCACGGCGGGCAGGGGGGCGGCGGCTCGTCTTTCCTGCTTCGAACGCTTCGATTGCCTTTTTGTGGTCGCCTTCAACGGGAAGGGTGCGGTCGCCCTTTCCCATCCTGACCCCCTCCAGCATCCCGGAGCCGTAGCTGAGCTGAGCGTACCCAGCGGGTCCAACAGGTTGGGAAGGGGCTTCTTCTCGCTGGCCATGGCACTGGTGCCCGCTGGGTTTACCCCGGCATAGATCCAGGTCCAGTTTGCAAAATGGCCACAGTTGTCGGCGCGGGGGCGGTCGCTGACCAGTCGGGCGGCTGCTGCCGGTACGGTTGGATCGCGGGCCTCTATCTGGCCCATGCTCAGCAGGTGACCGGACAGAATCACCCGCTTTCCGATGCCCAGTGCCTTCAGTTGATCTTCGGTGGCGCCGGTAAAGAACCTCTCCGGGATACGACGGGTCCGGAAGTAGCCCTTCAGTTGTTGGCGCTGCACCTGGCTGAACAGGTTCCAGATTTGTTGGTCAGACAGTGCATGCCGCTCAGTTTCATCACCCCTCTCAAACAGCTCCATTTTGATTGGGCCGAGATTCTCTCGGAACATCCTTGCAAAGCTGGCCTGTTGGGCCTGGAGAGAAAGTGCATTCAGATCCGGTTGCAGATCGCGGCGGCGGGCAAAGAAGGGCATAGAAAAGCTGACTGGGTCTACCATTCCAGTGACTGGCTTCTCCTCGATCGCCTGGATCAACGCTTGGAGCCGGGTCAGGGAGTAGACCGTCTGCAGCTCAGAGATACTGCGTCCCTCGGCGAGGATACGGGAGAACAGCTTGGTCCGTTGTACTTCCGTCAGGGGCCGCGATGACGCCAGCGCCTTGGCACGGTCCATGAGGCTGCTGTGGAGGATGGCTGGGCCGACGCCCACGTCTCGCATCCACTGGATGTTCGCTTCTACGGCCTCTTCTGCTGCAAACAGTTGGCTGTGCTGGAGGACTTCTGTGTCTTGCAGCGGGCGGGCACCCGGATCGGCCTCCAAGGGCGTCATCCCGTCCCCCTCGTCTTTCCAATGCTGCGGACGGAGCAGCGAGAGCACCTCCCATTGCTGCGGAGGTGCCTTCTTGGCGAGGTAATGGGCGAACAACAGCTCTTCTCGCGTTGCCTTTCCGTTCACCAAGCCGAGCACTTCTCCAAGCTGACCGCCGTTGCGCCCCCCCTTCCAGTGCAGAAGCAGGACACTGCGCTCCTCTTCCCCCTTGCGGATCCGCAGCCAGCTCCCGGTCGGTGTCTTTGAAAAAAGGGTCCAATCCGGCTTTTCGGCGGCCACTGTGCCGTGGCCCAGCCTCAAGAGGCCGTCTGCACCACGCCTGGCCGGCCCCACTGCACTCCATCGTCCGTCATCGAGGCGTCCCCCCGTGGGCAGAGAGCTGGGGTTGATCCCGACATAGCTCCAGGTCCAAGCGGCGAGATCGGCGCCATGTCGCGGCGCATCGGCGGGCCAGACTTCCGTCTTGGCAAGCACGTTCGCCGCGATCAGCATTTTCTGGTTCTGTGGCAGCGGATCGGGATCGAAGCTGAGAGGCTGGTCTCCAAAGAGATCCTCTGGGGCCTGGCGATCATGGAAGAATTTCCAGAGCTTCTGCTTCTGGAGGGCGGTCAGACCGGTGGCCGGGCGGGCGCCAGATGCCTTGACATAGGCTTGAATCGAAGGATCTACCTGCCCGAATTCCATCCGGAACTGGGACAAAAAGGCCGCTTCATCATAGGGAGGAGGAGCCAAACTCTGAGGGCCCCGCTCTTCATACTGTGGCTGGTCCGCCGGGGCCTTTCCCAATGCAGGCTGTTGTCCGGCGATCATCGCGACGGCTGCGTGTTCGGCCTGGCCTTCGTCGCCACTTCCGGCCCCCGTACCGCCTCGCTGCTGCACTACATGGGCCAGCTCATGGGCGATCAGGCGGTCTCCTTCTGGGGTGCCCGGCTTGTATTTTCCGGGAGAAAAGTGGAGCACTTCGTTGTGGGCCAGTGCATTGACCCCCAGACCTTGGGCCAGCGGGCTGTCGGGTACTACCTGCACAGGTCCGAGATCGACATCAAGGGCTGCGCCGAAGCGGGCGCCCACAGCCCCTGGCAGGCTTTGTGTGGCCCGCTCAGCGGTCTGCGACAGGCCCTTTCCGCTCCCCGTCTTCTGAAAACGCAGGCCGGGAACCTGGGGACTTCCGCCGGAAAGGTCGCGGGAGGCCTGCCCGGAAGGTACCGCTGCCCCACCCCGCAGCTCGCGAGGCACGGAGCTGCTGCTGGGGGCCAACGTCGGCGCCTGCCGCGACGCGCTATTGGGGCCCAGCCTTTCCCGCATGTTCAAAGCCCCCCTTTACTTTCGCCGCGCAGCCGCCCCGCCATCACCCCTTCCACCAAAACGGGCGTTCCCGCTTCCGGACGTTCTTGGAGCTCCAGCACCCCCTCCTCGTCGGTATGGCCCGCCTCTGCCCCCACCACCACCCGCACCCGACCCGCCGATTTCCCACTCTGATCGCGGATGATCAAGCGCAGTCCGCTCAACATGGGCACGGGCCGGCGCAGCCGTAGCCGCGCCACCGCCCGCAGGACCACACGCTGCTCGCCCTGTCGGCCCCACACCCGCACCGCCACTTTTTGCTGGGGCACGTCGTCGCCACGGACGGGATCCACGGTCAATACTCCGGTGCTTCCTTCGCCCACAATGGGATCCTCCCACAGCACCTCTGCCACACTGTCCAGCCCTTCGATGCCCACGGTCAGGCGCCGCTCTACCGGGCGCTCACCCACCCAGAGTTGTTCAGGAAGGACCAGCCAACATACGGGATCAAGCGATAGACCCGCCACCCGATCCCAGCGCGCTTCCAGCTCCTCGGCCAGCCAAAGCGCCTCCGCCTCGGGCAACGTCGCAACGAGGTTGTCCACGGCACCCTCGGCGCGCAGGCGATCCATCGCCGCAGTTCCGGCTTCAAAGCGGCTGAACAGCGCCGCCGGGAGCTGCTCCGGCAGGTGGCGCAGCAGTGAGCTGAGCACCCGCCCCAGGCGTGCGCGGGGGGGCAACATCAGTGCCGCCTCAGGAAACGATCGGCGTACAGCCTGCGGAAGTGGCGCTGCACCCGCTCTATTGGGCTGGCAGCGGGGGGCTCGACCTCCTCAGCGGGGGCCGCGGTGATGCTGAGGTCCGGGGCCTCGGGGCTCTCGGGCGGCCGCTCTGCGGTCGGTGCCGGACGGCGCGGGAGTGGTGGTGCGTCGGCAGTCCTTCTGTGTGGAGCGACGGCTTTCCCAAAGAAAAGTGCCGTAGATCCGGGAGGAGCCACCTGCCCGGGAAGGGTGGACGCCGGGCGGGCAGCGCGGGGCGGCGGCAGCGCCCGCGGGTTGGGGCGCGAGGCCCCCGTGCGGGGCGGCGTGGGCCGATGTGGGCCGCGGGACGGGTTTCGGGCAGGAGAATTCTGGGAAAGTTCTGGTTGTTGACCACTTTCTGGGGGAGGCGTCGCGGAGGCTACTGGTGCCAACTCCACCCCAGACCCGGGGTCCGCGGGGCGAAGTGCGGGGGGCGCCATCCGCCGGAGGCTGCGGGTCGCTTGTGCCGGATGATCCAGGGGAACGGCGCGAGGAAAGCGCGGTGGGGCTGTGCTGTCCGCAGTAGCTCCGGGCGCGCCGGCCTCCCGGTCGGGGAGGGGGGGCGGATCGTCCGGGACGGCAGTGGGGGGGGCGGCGGCGGGGGCGCCGGTTGCGGGGGAAGGACGGGCCACGGGGGGCCCGGGTGCCGGTGTGGGCCGCACATCGCCGACGGCGTGTACCGGCGTCGATGCTTCCTTTTGGAATGTTACTTTCTTTTCAGAAGTAACTTCCGAATTTATAGTAGCTTCTTTTTGGGAAGTTCCTGCGGCACTCAGGGGGAGGGGAGTGGGAGGCTGCCGAGGAAAAAGTGCAGCTTCGGTCGAGCTTCCTGTGGCTCCAGGGGGAAGGCGACGGGGGGCCTGGCGCAGGGCGGAGGGGGGGGCGAGGCGTCGGGCTGCGATGCCGCCGAGGGGCTGTGGAGTGGCCCGCAGGGGGGTTTTTGAGGGCAGGTCCGGTGCTGCGCGCGGCGACGCGGGCTGCGGCGACGCGGGGTCGGGGGTGGGGAGCTTCTCCCGCTGGGGGCGATGGAGCAGGCCGGAGGGCTCCGTCGGGTGGGCGGGCGCTTGCCCGACGGGCGCGACAGGCTCGCCCGCCGGGGGCGAGCCGGGGGCCGAAGCAGTCTGCACGGGAAATTGATTTTCGAAAACTGTGGGAGTGGGGGAGGAGGTGGCCATCGGGCCACTCCCGGCTGGTGTTGGAGATCCCGTAGCTTGTCCCCCAGTTTTGGGGGAGGGGAGTGGGCTGCGGCGGGTGGGCACCGGCGGAGGGTAGCTGGGCTCGGAGGACCAATTGCCGCTGTCCTCGGGCGGCAGGGGGTGCAGCAGGCGATCCAGCTCGCCCAACATAGCCAGGATCCGGTAGAGATCCTCGCGCGCGCGGCTCATGCGCTGCGCCCCAGCAGCATGTCCAGGCTCATGCGGGCCAGCTCCAGCTCGGGGGCACGGTCGATCTGGACGATCTGCTTGAGGATCGCGGCGGCCCCCTTCTTTTTGGTGTTTTTGGTCGTGGGGGCCAGGGAGGGCTCCACCTCGGGCGGAAGGAGGGCCCCGGCGGCCAGACTGGCGCCGCCAAAGCCGGAAAAGTCGGCGTGCAGCTCGGCCTGAGTGATAGGGTTCTCCATGCGCACCCCCCGCACGATCATCACCAGTCGGTTCACGGTGGGCGGGCAGATCCGCAGCGGATGAACCAGCTTCTCCGATAGAACTTCCTCGGCGGTTGCGGCGCTGACCGCGATCACCTCTACCGCGGTGACCACCTTGTGGAGCCGGTCGCTCTCCTCCTCCTCCTGCACCAATCCTTCCAGGCACAGCCACTCGCCCGGCCGGGCCAGCAGCGGTTTGCGGCGATCGCCGTCCTCAAACAGCCGGGCGGGCAGGGTGGTGGCGTCCAGAATCAGGCGCTGGCAGCCGGGGCTGACCTGGAGCGCGAGGGCCTTTTGCTTGGCTGTGCCCAGGGTGGGCTCGCCGCCAAAAACCGTCAGCCGGTCGGTGGCGCGCAGCCGGCTGCTTTGGGTGCCGCCAGGTAATTCTCCGACGACCTTCCTGCCAAAAATCAGGCAGAGGCGGGACCAGAGGGCGACGGTACCCTCGATTAGACCCTGTGCGGGCGCCAGATCGGGGCGGTTGTAGCACCCCTTACAGAACTCCTCGGGCGTGGGCACCAGATCCTTTGCCGGGATCGTACCTTTCTCCGTCTTCATTGCCAACGTAGGGGCGAAAGGGGCCTTATGGTCGCACATGCCCGCGATGCCCGCAAGGGTCTTGCCGCTGGCCAGGGATACCCGCAGGGGAACCAGGCTCAGCCGCAGCTTTTCCGCCGCGCCGTCCCGGTCGGCCGCGGTGACGATGGCGAGGCTGGGGCGACTCCCGGCGATGATCCCCACCCGCAGTGCTTCCAGGTCCTCCAGGGCCCGATTTGCGAAGGTGGGGCTCTGGTGGTACACTTTCACCTGGGCGGCGCCTTGGGTGGCCAGCGAGCCCGCCGCCAGCTTCAGCAGCTTCCAGGAGGAGTTTTTTGCCAGCTTGGCCGGGCCGCCGTTGCTCATCAGGCCGTAGGTGGGCTTCCAGAAGCTGTCCAGCACCTCGGTGGCCCGGGGCTGGGTGACCCATTTACGGCGTTGTTCCAGCATAGGGGCCAGGGAGGCCCAGAGCTGGGACAGGCCGATCTCCAGGGTGCGGAGCTGCCGCAGGCTGCCGCTGGGGTAGGCGATGCGCTGCTCGTTCAGCTCCAGGATCGCCGCTTCCACCTTCTTGTCGTAGTCTTTGGACAGCTTGGTGATCTGGGTTCCCGCTGTATTTTTCAGCGTGCTCTGAATCACCGTGCGCGCGTCGACCACGACCTGCGGGGTGCGGCCTTCGCCATCGGCCAGCAGTACCAGCGCGTCGGAAAGCAGATCCGCCTCGTCTTCGGCTATCAACTTGAGATAGTCCGCGACGGTCTCCGAATTCTGGCGTCGGTGGTCGCAGAGCTGCTTCCAGGTGGCGGGGGTGGGGGCGATGCTGCGGTCTTTTATTTTTTTGTTGGTCTGCTGCAGCGCGCTCTTTTCCTTGTTGCCCATGCCCACGTCGATGCCCACCAGGGCGGCGGCATTCCGCTGGTAAAAGCTCCAAAACCAGCTCAGCTCCGCCTCTCCCTTTGCCGGCTTCACCGTTGCAAAGGTGGGCGACAGCAGGCGCCCCATGCTGTAGTGGGGGGCATAGAGGATCTCGCCATCCTCCAGGGTAAAAATCAGGCGGCTCGCGGGAAAGGACACGATCGCGATCTCGGCCAGCTTGTCGATGTCTCCGTCTTTCACCGCATCCTTAAAATCATCCGCCGGAAAGCTGAGCGGAAGCACCGCAAATTCCTGCTCCACCAGGCCGGGAAGGGTGCCGGTGCTCACCGAGAGCGACAGGATCTTGTTGCGACGGGGGCCGCGCTGGGGGGGCAATAGAAAGTGGTCGTTAGAAGAGGCTTTACGGGCACGAACCTTCTCCGAAACCCAGGCCGCTCGGAACAGGCCGTCGCACCAGCGCTCGCGATCGGCGTCCTGCGTGCGCGCCTCCAGGACCCGATCCACAAAGGTGGAGACGGTGCGCCAGGTGCTGGACCAGTAGGTCTGCTCCTCTACGAAAGAAAAGGGCTTCATGGCTCACTTCCGATCTGGTCGGCGCGCGCGTCGATCACCTTTCTGCCATCCTCCCAGTTGTCCCCGGCGCGCACCACTGCCGCCTCCATCGAGCCAAAGATCCCCTTGAAGACTGCCGAATCCATGCCCGGTCCACCCAAGAGCAGGGCGACCCCGCCAATGTAGGCCTGCTGCGGGCGGCTTTTGCCTACCTTGGACAGGGGTCGGTTGGTGGCCGATACAAAACCGTTGGTCAGGCCGTTTATGCCCTCCGACGTGCTGATGTGCAGGGTGTAGAGCCCGCTACTCTTCAGGGCCCGCAGCAGCTCCAGGATGCCGTCCAGGGTCTTCACCAGCTCTTGCAGCAGGTTGGCCTTGGCCCGCACCGCCTTCGCGAGGTTTTTGATGAGCGTCGCCAGGCCCCCTACCTGAAGCAGCAGACCCTTCAGCTTGTCTGCCAGTTTTGTGAGCTCCTTCAGCTCGGGCCACATGTCCACCAGCTTCACGCTGTGCCAGTCCGGCGCCACCGAGAGCAGGTCACGGCGGGCGGCTTCCGGGTCGGCTTTGGGGTCCTTGAGGGCCTCCGCATAGCGGTCCAAGGCCTGTTTGAACGCGTCGATGTTGAAGAGCTGGCCGATCAGGTTGATGGCCTTGGCCAGATCCGCCAGCGACGGCGCGGCGGCCATGATGAACACCGCCTCGATCGTCGCCATGCGCGAGAATTGGGGGCGCGCTTTGTCGCCGGGATCGTTGAAGGAGGCGGCAAAGCGGGAGGCCCAGCCTTCAAAGGGATCTACCGGCGTTATACTCTTGCCTTCCTGACCGGCGCGGAAGAGCTTGGCGGGCGAAGGCATCAGCCCCACTTCCAGGGGGTTGACGATGGGCGAGGTGATGCCGGGCGCATCGGCATAGACATAGGCGCCGGCGTTGAGAAGATCGTTGATCAAGGCCTGGATTGCTTCGATGGCCGCCAGAATCAGCGCATGGAAGGGATCGGAGAGGTCGATGATCAGCGCCGCGAGAATTTCCAGGATGGTGGCGATCACCTGAAGGATGGAGGCGATGACCTGGAGCACCGGGGTCACCACCGAGAGGATCTCCTCCAAGCCGGGGATGGGCACCAGGACCAGCTGCTGCCAGGCGGGGGCGGCGTCGGCCGCGGCTTGGGTCAGGATGGCCTGGAGGTCGGTGAGCGGGGGGGCATCGCCGGTCGCTTCCGCCTCCCCAGCGGAGGAGGATCCGGACGACGAAGAACTGGTGCCTTGCGACGTGACTCCGGTCAGAGTCACGTCCAAATCATCTTCTTCATCCTGGCCTATCCCGCTTGGGGCGGGCGCCTGGACCAGGGTGGAGAGCACATCCGGGCAGCAGTCCGCAAGTGCCTGACCCAGCGGAGAAAGGGCGTCAGCGGCGGGGTCGCGGGCCACGGGGCACCTCCTGCCGGCCTTTTTGCAGCTCGGTCAGCCGCTCCAACATGGCGGCGTCCTGGGCGGCGCCGACGGCCGCAGCTTGGGCCAGGAGGTGTTTGATCTCCTCAATCCGCTGCTCCAGGGCGTGAAATTCCAGGGGTTCCCACTTCATCATCCCACCGGCATCCGCTTGACATAGCCAAAGTAGGACCAGTCGATCACCGGGGTCATCGCCGCCCAGACGTCCAGGGCGGGCCCGTAGGCGGCCACGGTGAGCGGGTTTACGGCCTTCATAATCTGGGAAAGCATGGTGAAGTGCATCATCAGGCCGTCGCCCAGGACCATGGGCGAGATGGCGCTCATGCCCCCCAACTGCAACATTCCTACTTTTGTATTAATGGAGATGTTGCCCATAAATCCATCAATAGAAATCACATTTGGAGAAGGGGGGGCCGGCACCCCACCGGCGATGGAGATCGCACTGCCGGAGGCGATGCCTACCGCGCCCCCGCCGGTCAGGCCGATGCCCCCGGTCACCGTTTCCGAGAGGGCGCCCACCACCGTGCGGTTGACCGCACCATTGACGGTCACATCGTGGGTGCCGCCGAATTTCTCGGTAATTCCCTGATCGTCTACGGTGAAGCTGTAGGCCGAGGTGCCCACCGTTTCTTTATAGTTGCCGCCGGTGCTCTGCTCGCGGTTGCCCTTGACCGTGTCGTACAGAGAGCCTTTGATGGTCTGCTCGCGGGTTGCGCCCACTTCCAGCCGATCATTCAGGTCCACCTGCACCCCGCGGCTGCCCCGGTTGACCACGCGCTGGTTGCTGATCAGCTCGTCCAGACCCTTGGCGGACAGGATGACCCGGTTGCCGGAGGCGTCCTGGATCTCAATGTGTGGACCGTCGGGAGCGTGTGCGCGATCGTCGAGCACAATCGTATGGCCAGAGGCGGACTTCCAGACATGCACACCGGGCTCCGCAAGCTGGGGAGGGGTGCCATGTTGGGGCAGCTCGGACTCTTTGGAGAGGGTGGTGGCGGTGGAGTCGGGCTGGCTGAGGTCGGCGGCCACGGGCGCACCCCACCACATCCCTGCCCAGATGGGGGCGGAGAGATCGCCTTCTTCAAACTCGATCCACACCGGCGCGCCCACTTCGGGCACGGTGTACATGCCCTGGTTGGGGCCGGCGTAGGGCACACACGGCATAGCCCAGGGGGTAGGCACATCGCCCAGAAGCCGAGGGACAATCGCTCGAATCCGGCCCATCTGCATGGGATCGGTCACGTCGTGGACATAGCCCCGGTACTTGCCGAAGTAGCGGTTGCTGAGCTGATCGGCGAGGCGGGTCAGGACATCTTCGATCATAGGATCTCCTCGGCCAGGGCGTCACAGAGTCGCAAGCCGGAGATGTCTGCCAGGCTGATGTGCATGATGGTACGCCCATCAGGAGCGAGCAACTGCACATGGGAGTCACCCACCTCCTTCACTATCCCGACGTGCACATGGCCCTGGGTGGTGAGCAGGTACAGGCGCAGTCCCCGGTAGGTGGTCTCCAGCAGTTGCCGGATCGAGTTCATTTAAGCGACTGTTTCAGGCTGCTGATGGACTGCTGGGCGACGCGCACCCGCTCCAGGTCCTTGACGCCGCGATCGGCCAATTGTACTTCGCGACCCTTCTGAATCAGCTTGCCCAGGTTGGAGTAGTGCAGCTCGGTGACCGGCTCGGAGATCACCGGCGCGCGCACGCTGACGGCGGTGTAGACGGTCTCCATCCGCGTATAAGACCGGTCCAACCGAATCAATTGCTGCTGAAGCTGGGGCTGGATCGGCTTCTTGGGCGAGGGAACCGGAGCAACGGCGACGACCTGCTCCGGCCGGGTCAGCCGGGGCAGGTGGATCTTTCCGACGAGCTTGAAGCTGTTCATCGCCTCATCATAGTGTGTCTAAGCCCGGCGTTCAAATGGGGAGGGGGGGAATTATGGGAGTGCCTTCCATACCATGCAAGGCGCGTGCGGCCCGAGCGCCGCAGGCGCCTTTTGGGGGGCGGCGGAATCGATCAGTTTAGGCGCCCAAACTGAGCAAAAAGCCGTGCCAAGCGTGCTGCACCTGTGATGAGATTTTGGATTGACCTGTCAATAGGAATAGCCGAAGATCACGACGCTGCGGCCTTTATTGTTGTAATTGTACTCGCCGAAGAGCAGATCGACCTCGCCATCGCCGTTGACATCCCCGAGGATGGAAAGTCCCTCTCCCCCGCCCACATTGGTTCCGGAGCCCAGGTGGAAGGCATCAGCATCCACGGCGGAGCGGGTTCCCGCAAAGGGGCCGTAGAATAGGTAGGCTTTACCAGAACCTTCCCCGGCCTGCGACTGGCCTGTAGCGCCGGTCCAGACATCGGTGATACCGTCTTGATCGACGTCGCCCAGAGAGAGGCCCCCCCCGAAATAGTCTACGGCAGTTTCGCCGCTCAGCGTCGCATAGGCCAGATCGCGGACGATCCCTCCCGTGATCGGGGAGCGGAGGTAGTAAGCATAGCCTGGACGGGTCTGGCCGCTAAAAGTATCTGCAGACACAGACCCGTACCACAACTCGGGGAGGCCGTCACCGTTGTCGTCCTCTCCGCCTTTGAGAACGGTGCCACCCGTTTCGTATTCAACACCACCGTACAACATTTCATCGGCATCAAAGATGTTGTAGTCTCCCGCGACCGGTCCGTAAAAAATCGCTGTGGCCCCCTCGAAATTGCCGGTGAGATAGGGATCACCCAGACCGATCAGGGCGTCCACTAAGCCGTCGCCATTCAGATCGCGGAGCAGGGTGTGGCGCCCTACGCCCTGATCTTTGCCAGCAGGACCGGAGAAGGTCGTTGTAGCCTCTGCAACGGTATGGTCGCCGGTGAGAGGGCCGGGCAAGATGTAAGCTGCTCCTGTGTAGTAGTAGTCGGCGTCCAAATGACCTGCTGCCCCGATCAAGAGATCGGGAATCCCGTCGCCGGTCAGGTCACCCCAGTCGAAGCTGTCTCCGGCAGAGTCATAGGGGGCGGCGCCGCGAATCTGGGTGTGGGCCACCTCGTCCAGCGTGCGCACCCCCCGCTCGGTCACACTCGCGAAGGAAATGATGCCATAGTAGTCAGGATCTTCCTCGCCTCCACGTAGTGAAAAATCTGTGATTCCATCTCCATTGATGTCGCCGACATAAGGCCAATTCACCAAGGTGGTCATTCCCCGCACCTCCAGGCCGGCGTCGTTCTCCAGGATCATGTCCCCTTGCACCCCGCCCGCGATCATCCACACCCGCCCCCCGCCATCGTAAGCGCCGGAGGACACAAGGAACTCTGCAGTCCCGTCGCCATCCTGATCCCCCAGTGTGGTTGCAAATGCACCGGTCTGCCCCGCCCCATCCGTCTCCAGCGACGCCCCCGTCACCAGATTGTCCTCCGGTCGGCACTCATTCGGCGTTCCATCACAGTCATTGTCTGCACCGTCCCCGCAGACCTCCTCCTCGTCGGGATTCACGGCGCGGTCGTTGTCGTCGCAATCCCCAGCTTCGTCCGTCGCATCGCTGGGGCGCTCGCAGGCGACGGTCACCTGCGCCGGATCGCCAAAACCGTCGCCATCGGCGTCGGCATGCCAGGTGGTGGCATCCGTCGCATTGTCGTCGATGTTTCCTGAGCAATCGTTGTCCTTTCCATCGCAGACTTCGGGCCGATCCGGGGCGATAGACGGGTCAAAGTCGTTGCAGTCGTCGCAACCGGGTACACCATCCTGGTCCCCGTCCAGGTTGCCAGGTTGGCCGTCGCAGTTCATGTCGGCGGACGTAGTGCAGGGCTCCTCGGCGTCGGGGTGGACGGTGGCATCATCGTCGTTGCAGTCGTCGCCGTTGTCGGCAAAGCCATTAGGCGAAACGCAGCCTTCGCGGGTGATCTCGGTGTTGCCGTAGCCGTCGGCGTCCAGATCCTGGTACCAGCGGCTGGTGTCGATGGCCTCCACGTCGATGGTGCCGTCGCAGTCGTTGTCCTTGCCGTCGCAGACTTCGTCTACGCCGGGGTGTACCTCGTTGTTTTCGTCATCGCAGTCGTTGTAGCCGGGGAAACCGTCCTGGTCGTCGTCCGCAAATTCGGCGAGGTAGGCATCGTACTGGGCGCGATCGTAGAGGCAGCCGGTGAGGAGAAGAATGGTGAACATTGATGCCTCAGTAGGTGCGGGTCGCAGTGATAGAGTAAAGGGAGTTGCACTGGCCAGAGTTGTAGCTCGGGCAGGAGATCCGGATCAGGAAGGTGTCCTCTTTCTCAGTCCCCAGCGCTCCATTCCAGCGCATGTTGCCGCTCTGGGTCAGGTTGCCAAGGCGTGAGCTCAGGCAACCCTGGCCAGCGGTCCACACTCCCGGTTGACAGACTGCGGAAGTTTCCTGGCTTTCATCCCAAAGATATAGCTCGGCGGTACATTGCTGCGGCAGACTGGAGATGGTGAAACTACCCTTGATGTTCGTTTGTGAGTCATCTGTTGCAAAATACACCCGATACCAGTCCTCCGTCTCCCCGTTGATCAGGTTCAGACCGGCCGCAGTCACGGTGGTGCCACCGTTCAGCAGCACAATCGCCGTCGCTGGATCTCCGTTATTCCCCTTCGCAGAGCTTTCATAGCTGTCCTGCGTCGCATCCTGATCTTCAATCCCGTCGCAATCGCTGTCCACACTGTCGCAGGTGTCGGTGGCCACGGCGGGGCTCACGGCGCTGCTGGCGTCGTTACAATCCCCGGTCACCGCAGTGTAGCCCGTAGGTTCGTCGCAGACTTCCTGCATGATGCTGCTGCCGTAGCTGTCGGTGTCGTTGTCCTCATACCAGAGCGTTTGCCCGGTGGCGGAAGGGTCGTCGTCGTCGGCGATGCTGTCGCAGTCTTCGTCGACGTTGGACGGGTCGCAGATCTCCTGTGCGCCGGGGTAGATGTCCGCCCGGTTGTCGTCGCAATCGGTAGCGTCTGCTACCATTCCGACCGGAGCGTCGCAGGCAGCAGTGCTGGAGCCGGCGCCGTAGTTGTCGGCGTCTACATCGGAATACCAGAGGGAGGTGGTGGTGGCGTCCACAGAAGAATCGGCATCGTCTGCAAGGTTGTCGCAGTCCTCATCGGTGTTGCCGGCGTCGCAGACTTCGATGGCACTGGGGTTGATCGCCCCGTCGGCATCGTTGCAGTCGCCGTTCACGGTGACGTAGCCATAGGAGTGGGGTGGGCAGTCGATGGTAGAAACGGTGCCCCCGAAGCCGTCTCCGTCGGTGTCGGCCCAGGCCTGGGGGCCCCGTGCGGTGTCTCGCTCGTCCACTGCGCTGTCGCAGTTATTGTCAATCCCGTCGCATAGCTCGACAGCGCCGGGGTAGACGGTGGCGGCTGTGGCCACACAGGCCGCGTCGGTGCAGGCGTCGCCATCGTCGCAGTCGTCGGGAAAGCGGGAGGCGCCGGGGACGGCGGCGCAAGGGTCGCCATCGATGGTGATCTGCTTGCTGCCATTGCCCCGACCGTCGCCATCCACATCCTCGTAGAGTTGCTGATCTCCCACCTTCCCATTGCAGTTATAGTCCACCGTGTCGCCGCAGACTTCCTCCGCGTAGGGATGGAAAGCCGGGTCATAGTCGTCGCAGTCCCCTTCGTAGGGGCCATAGCCGGGAAGTGCGGTACATGAATAGATAGGAGCGACCCCCGCTTTCCCGTAATTGTCTCCATCCGTGTCTTCGTACCAGGGGTCCACATCGACGGCGGTGTTTTCGTCGATGATCGTATCGCAGTTGTTATCCACCCCATCGCAATATTCGCTGGCTCCTGGATAGATGGAATTATTCGTATCGTTGCAGTCGCTGCTATCCAGGACATAGTTCGGGGGAGGCTCGCAGCCTTCGCTGAACTGGGCGGGATCGCCGTAGCCGTCCAGATCGGCGTCGTAAAACTAGGATTGTACGCTGCTGTAGTCGGAATTTTCGGGGGCGCAGTCCTCGGTATCGGGCACCCCATCAGCGTCGCCGTCCGCCTCCACGATGGTGATGTTGATGTCGGTGGTGGCCTGGGCTCCTCCCGCATCCACGGCGTTGAACCGAACGTTATAGTCCCCCGCCATGGGCAGGTTCAGCAGCATACCCGCCTGACCGGTGACGTTCAGCGTGGCGTCATAGCTCTCAATACCGATGGTCCAGGAGGCCAGCACCCCGGCCAGATCGTCGTCCACCACCTCGGCGGTAAACTCGATTTGGTCCGCCGTCGTAAACTGGTCGTTGTTCCCCGGGCTCAGGATCATGACCACAGGTGCTATGTCCTTCCCGTTGAAAGAGACATCGCAGCCGGCGATCAAAAACAAGAGCGAAACCATCAGGGGAGAGTAAACGCCGCGGCAGGAAGGTGCAAGAAACATGGTGGCTCCAGGCTTTCGGGGATGCGGTGGATGCATGCAAGGATCGTGCCAAAAATAAATCGAGCTTGGTCCTGGGTCGAGGGGTGTCGAAGGTGTCGAAATTTCGACACCTTCGTCGACAGCTTCGACAGGGAGCGGGTGTTCAGTGAGGACAAAAAACGGAGGGATGCCATCCCGTTGGATACGGTAGGAGGCTTTGTGTACTTGAGGGGGGGCGCCGGCAGGCCCACTCAATCATTGCTCTACATTCTCCGTGTACCAACTTGGGGCATCCGCCTGGCCGTCGCCTTCCGCATCTTCTGTAGCGGGGGAGCCACTGTGACAAACGTGCATCCCCCTCAGCCCTCCCAGCGCCAGCCCTCCCCAAAAATGTCGCTCACCTCCACAGAGTCTGGCGCCTCGGCGAAGTGCAGCAGCCAGGAAGCCTCGGGGTCGCCCGAATAGAATTCGATGGGTTCGATGTGGATCCAGCCGAGATCGAGCTGGTCCAGGGCCGCCTCGGAGCGGGCATCCAGACCCCTGCGCAGGTCCAGGTCCAGGCTCTGGGTGATGCCCTGAAAATCGGCGGTGATCCGACGGAGATCCAGGTCCGGACTTGGTGTGCGCACCAGAAAGCGCCGGTCTGACTTCCGGTTCAGGATCAACCTCCGGGGGCGGCGTGGCTGTAGAGGCTCCAACAGCTCGTCACTTGCTCGCCATGAAAGCGGATTGGCGACGACAGGGAGTGCAGCACATA
>JBEIQS010000025.1:0-45815 GCA_040376425.1 Alphaproteobacteria bacterium
ACCTCGCCCGCCACGGGCACGAGCCTGTGCGGGTGGATCGGAACCTGGCGGTGGTGAAGGACTCGGGCGTGCCCGGGCCGACGCTGCTGCTGTGCTCCCACACCGACACGGTGGCCGCCACGCCCGCGTGGACGCGCGACCCGTGGGCGCCCACGCTCGAGGACGGGCGGCTCTACGGGCTGGGGGCCAACGACGCCAAGGGCTGTGTTGCCGCGATGACCCTGGCCTTTCTGAAGACCCCCCTTCGGCGCGGTCGCCTCGTGCTGGCGGCCACCTGCGAAGAGGAGACCGGGCGCAACGGGCTGGAGATCTTTCTGCCGCTGCTGCCCAAGGCGGACTACGCCATCGTGGGCGAGCCAACCGGTCTGGAGGTGGCGGTGGCCCAGAATGGCTTGTTGATCCTGGACTGTGTTGCCGGTGGACGCGCCGGCCATGCAGCGCGTCCCCAGCTTGCCGACAACGCCATCTCCCGGGCCGCCCGAGACATCCTGCGGATCGACGGGATGAACCTGGATCGTGAGCATCCCACGGCGGGAAAGACCACCCGCGCCGTCACCATCGTCGCCGGGGGCAGCCGCCACAACGTGATCCCCGACCGGTGCAGCTTTACCGTGGATCTTCGCACCACTGCTGCCTACAGCCACCCCGAGCTGGTGGAAATGTTCCGTGGGCTTCTGGAGTCAGAGGTGAAGGTGCGCTCCGATCGTTTTCATCCGGTCGCCACGCCCGAAGTCTCGGCGGTGTTGCGCGCCGCTCTGGCCGCTCGTCCGCAGGCGAAAACATTTTCATCGCCCACCTTGTCGGATTGGGCTCATCTTCTTGGGGTGGATGCCATCAAGTGGGGGCCGGGCCTGTCCGAGGTCAGCCACACGGCGGATGAGTGGGTAGAGCTGGCCATGGTGGCCGAGGCCGAGGTGGCCTATGCCAAGGTGATCGAAGAACTCCTGGGGTAGAACATGCGCTTGTGGGACAAGGGTGGAGACCTGGATGCGATCATCGCTGCCTTCACGGTGGGCGAAGATCCGGTGTTGGATCTGGCCTGGGCCTGGCAGGATGTGGTGGGGTCGGCCGCCCATGTGCGTGTGCAGGTGGCGGCCGGGATGATCACCGAGGCCGAGGGAGAGGCCCTTCGCGAGGGTCTACGCTGGATTCTGGAGGAGATCGAAGCCGGCAGCTTCCAGATCCCGGTGGAGCTGGAAGACATCCACACGGCGGTGGAGTCGCGACTGGCCGCGCTGATTGGACCCCTGGCGGGCAAGCTGCACACCGGCCGATCCCGCAACGATCAGGTGCTCACCGATTTGAGAATGTGGCTTAAGGAGCGCATTCTCGTGATACATGACCGATGTATCACGCTGATACATGCCTTCGTGGACTACGCAGTGCGCTACGGAGCGCTGCCGCTGCCCGGCTACACCCACATGCAGCGGGCGATGCCCTCCAGCTATGGCTTGTGGGCAGCGGGTTTTGCAGGGGCGCTGGTGGGTTTGCTGCCGATGCTGGAGGGCGCACTGCGTGTGGTGGATCGCTGCCCGCTGGGCTCGGCGGCGGGCTATGGCTCGGCGTTGCCGTTGGACCGGGCACTCTCCGCCTCGTTGCTCGGTTTTTCTGCGACAGAGGAGGCAGTGACCAGCAGCCAGCTCTTGCGCGGGCTGGATGGTGCGGCGGTGCTGGGAGCGCTCGGCGCCATCTGTGGGGTGATCTCCCGCTACGCCGCCGATCTCTGCCTCTATGCCAGTGCCGAGTTCCACCTTGTGCGGCTGCCCGACAATTTTACCACCGGTTCTTCGATCATGCCGCAGAAGCGCAACCCGGATGTGGCCGAGCTGCTGCGCGGCCAGGTCCGGGCTGTGTTGGGCGCCCGTCGGGAGCTGGAAGATCTGGTGGTGGGCCTGTCCTCCGGCTACCACCGCGAGCTGCAGTTGACCAAAGCGCCGCTGCTACGCGGCATCCAGGCTGCCGAACAGGCCATCGCCGTCGCCACGCACCTGGTGCCCGCCGTCCTGCCCACCCCGGTGGAGCTGGACCCCGAACTCTATGCGGCCTCCGAGGCTTTTCGCCGGGCGCAGCAGGAGGGGCGCCCCTTCCGGGAAACCTACCGCGATGTCGGCTTGGAGATCAAAGAAAGCCGCTTTGTGGCTGAGGAGCGGGCACCTGCACCCCCGCCGGACCTCGTTGCTCTGCGCAACGGGCTCCGGCCCTTGGGCGACGCGACGGCGCTGCGTCGGGAGTGGCGAGCACTGGTGGAGGGCTGAGGAGAGGCCGGAGCGCTGCCTCCTCCTCCGCAACCGATTAACGAGGATCCGGAGGGCGAGGATGTCGAATCTTTGGGCGGTCATCCCACAGTTTCTGACGGCCGAGGAGTGTGCGGAGCAGGTACGTCGCGCCGAGGCGGTTGGCTTCGCAGATGCGCCGGTCACCACCTACCGTGGTGCGGTCATGCGCAAAGACATCCGCGATAACACCAGGGTGATGGTGGATGATCCCGATCGTGCCCTGTGGATTTGGGAGCGTCTGGCACCGATGTTCCCCGCCGCACTGGGGGTACCCGGCTGGAGGCCGGTGGGACTGAACGAGCGCCTGCGCTACTATCGCTATGATCCCGGCCAATTTTTCCGTCCACACGCTGATGGCTACTTTGCGCGGGAGAACGGCGAGCGCAGCTTTTTGACCTTTCTGGTCTACCTCAACGATGATTTTTACGGCGGAGAAACCTGCTTTCCGGGGGATGTCATCCGGCCGGAACGGGGGGCCGCCCTGCTCTTTTCCCATCCGGTGCTGCACGAAAGCCGCGTCATCGACTACGGACGCAAATATGTTTTGCGGACGGATGTGATGTTTCAGGAAGAGTAGGAGCCGTGCAGATTTTCGGCTGGTCTGCCTCAGTCGGCGCAGGGCTCAGTCGGCGTAGTGGTCGGCGTACATGCTCCAGGCATACTCGCTGGTGGTGTGCATCAGCTCCACCTGGATGGGCGCGCTGGCGCTCACGCGGATCAGGCGGGCGGCGGTCAGGTTGCCCGCCACCGTGGTGGCGCTGCCTGCGGCCACCGTGGTGCTGGTGACCAAGGACCAGGCCGAGCCGCCCCACTGCTCGACCGTCACGTTGGTGCCATTCCGATAGCCCAGGATCACCACATCCGATCGTCGTGAGGTGAATCCATTTCCAGTCCCCTCTGCCCCCGTAAAGAGGAAGGTGGTATCGTACTCTGCCCCAGAAGTACCCGGTACCAGATCCGCGTCCATCGACGTTCCATCGGCGGCGCTGAAGCCGTTGGGTGTGGCTTCGTGCCGCAACAGGACCGTCCCCACACTCTGCAGGCGGTAGTCTGTAGCGGGGGCTACATAGTCGTACCAGCTTGCCCCTTGCGCGATGCTCCGGCTGGCCACCGTTCCGCTGGGGGTGCTCAAGGTGATGGAGCAGCCGGCCGCGTCAATGCAGGTGCCGGAAAGGGCCACCTGCCCCAGCTCGGCGGGAAAGTAGAAGATATAGTCTTCTCCCGCCAAAAATCCGTCGGTGGCTGGCAGGTACTCCAGGTAGTTCTCGATGTTGTCCAGCAACATCCCGTAGGCGGTCACCGGCTGTGTGGCCCGGATCCGATAGACCCCCCAGGCGGCCGCTACACTGCTTCCCCGCCCCGCGGCAACGGTCCCTGAGCTGTAGGCGGTCCAGGCGGTCCCACTCCACTGTTCCACGGTGTAGGTGGTGGTGGTCGCAGCCGGGTTCATCACGGCGATGTAGTCCCCGCTCCAAAGCACCAGCTCGGTGGAGAGCAGGGCGCCATCCAGTCCGCGCGCTTTCATCACCTGATCTCCTCCGGCGCTGCTGTAGCTGATCAGGCTCAGGAAGGGGTCTGCGCTGCGCAGGGTACAGGTGCGCGTGCCGACGGCCTGCACCGCACTCACCCCGCCGGCGACCACGGCCACCGCTGCGCTCCCACCACAGCCGGAAAAGTCCACCGGCGCGCCGGTCTCCGAGGCCACCCACACCGAGCTGCTGCCGGGAGAGTAGAAGGTGCTCACATAGTCGCAACCGGCACCCGGGCGGATGCCCGCGTCCTGATCGTTGCAGTCGGTGGTATCGGTGCCGTAGCCCGCAGGCTGGGTGCAGGCACGGATGGACGCCGCCGGGTCACCGTAGCCGTCGGCATCGCTGTCGGCGTACCAGGTGGAGGCATCGACGGAAGAGGAAGGATCCACCTGCCCATCGCAGTCATTGTCGATGCCGTCACACACTTCGGTCGCGCCGGGGTTCACTGCGTTTGCAGCGTCGTCACAGTCGTCGCTGTTGGCCTGGTAGCCGGCGGGAGCGTTGCATGCGTCCAGGGCGGTCGTCGCGTCACCGTAGCCGTCGGCATCGCTGTCGGCATACCAGGTGGTCGCATCGACGGAAGAGGAAGGATCGACCTGCCCATCGCAGTCATTGTCCAGCCCATCACACAGCTCGGTGGCGCCGGGGTTCACCGCGTTTGCAGCGTCGTCACAGTCGTCGCTGTTGGCCAGGTAGCCGGCGGGCGCGGTGCAGGCGTCCACCGCTGCATTCGCGTCGCCATAGCCATCGGCATCGCTGTCGGCATACCAGGTGGTCGCATCGACGGAAGAGGAAGGATCGACCTGGCCATCGCAGTCATTGTCCAGGCCATCACACAGCTCGGTGGCGCCCGGGTGTACACCTGCATTTCGGTCGTCACAGTCCTCACAGGCCGCATAGCGGTCGCCGTCGGCGTCGGCAAAGCCCGTGCTGCCATCACAGTTATAGTCTAAGGCATCCGTACAGGACTCAGCAGCACCTGGATAAAAATCGGAGTCCCCGTCGTCGCAGTCTCCCCCCTGGTCGGCGCCCACCGCATCGCAAGAGAGGATCTGCTGTGCTCCGTAGCCATCGGCGTCCAAATCCAGGTAGGACAGTGTCTGACTGGCCGGGTCCACCGCCGGATCATCATCGTCCGCCAGGCCGTTGCAGTTCTCGTCGACGTTGGCGGGGTCGCAGGACTCGGTGGCCGCCGGATGTACGGCCGCGTTGGTATCGTCGCACTCCTCGCAGGCGGCAAAGCCGTCACCGTCTGCATCGGTACGACCGGTAGAACCGTCGCAATTCCGATCCACCGCGTCGGTACAGCTCTCCGGCGCACCCGGGAAGGTGGCCGGGTCCTCATCATCGCAGTCCAGGGCGATGCCGACCTGGCCTGCACCGGCCTCGCAGGCCGCTGCTTCGGTGGCCGGATCGCCGTAGCCGTCGCCGTCGCTGTCGGTATAGTAGAGCGACGTGGTGCCTTCATCCACGCTACCGTCACAGTTATTGTCTACGCCATCGCAAATCTCGGTGGCAGCGGTGTGAATGGACGCGTCGGCATCGTTGCAGTCGCCCTCCTCCACAGTATAGCCGTCTTTGTCCTGATCGACTACGGTGGTAGGGACGGAGTCCGGCTTCGGAGCCTCGGGCTTGCAGCCGAAAAGTAGGGGAAGGAGAAGGTACATTCGTCTTCCTAAGATGCGGACCGGGGTGCTGTCGAGTCAGGAATCGGGCGAAGGGCTGCCCACGGAGAGCCAGGGACCTTGCCGGCGAGGCTATCGCGTCGCCACCCGCAGCGCCTCTGCCGCCCGAAAACCGTCCAGTGCCGCCGAGATAATGCCGCCCGCGTAGCCTGCACCCTCACCCACCGGCAGGAGCCCGGGCAGGCTGCTGCTGTGCAGATCGTCGCCACGCAAAAATCGGAGCGGGGCTGTGGTGCGCGACTCGGGCGCGATCAGCACGCCCTCGGAGCCCGCAAAGCCGGGGATATCCTGCTCAAAGCGGAGAATCGCTGCCTTCATCCCCTCGATGATCGGCGCCGGAAGCACCTGCGTCAGCGGCACCGGGCGAATGCCCATCGGATACGACGCCTTCGGCAGATCCGACGAGCCGACACCCTGCAAAAAGTCAGGGACACGCTGGGCAGGTGCGGCATAGCCGCCGCTGGCCTCATAGGCCCGGCGCTCAATCTCGGCCTGAAAGCGGAAGCCTGCCAGCGGGTCACCCCCTGGATAGTCCAAAGGAAGTACCTGAACAATCACCGCTGAGTTCGCCCAGATTGCCCGACGGGCAGCAAAGCTCATCCCGTTCACCACCACCGTACCCGGCTGGTGCATGGCGGGCACCACCATGCCGCCGGGGCACATGCAGAAGGTCCAGCCTGCCCGCCCATTTTTCGGGCTATGGGCCAGACGGTACGAGGCAGGGGGCAGCTCCCCCCGGCCATCGGGGTAGCGGGCCTGATCGATCAGTCCCTGCGGATGTTCGATGCGCGCGCCGATGGCGATGGGGCGCAGCTCGGCCGCCGCCCCGGCCTCCACCATCTTGCCCAGTGTGTCGCGGGCCGAGTGGCCCGGTGCGCTGATCACGGCGGTCGCAGCAATCTTTTCGCCGGTGTCCAGCTCCACCCCCACACAGCGCCCCCCTTCCACCACAAAGCGCTCCACCCGACTGTGGTAGCGCAGCTCCACCCCCGCATCTGCCATTCTTCGGCGTAGCGCGGGCAGGATCGCCCGGACCTTGTCCGTCCCCAGGTGCGGATAGGACTCGGTCAGGATGCTGGGATCGGCACCGGCCTCCACCAGAATTCGGAAGATCCAGCCCAATTCCCCATCCCGGCGGCGGGTATAGATCTTTCCGTCGGAAAAAGTACCTGCTCCCCCCTCTCCAAAAAGAAGGTTGTTCTCGGCATCCAGGGGACCTCCCCGCCAGAACTTGTTGACCGCAGGCACCCGGTCCTCCACCGGCCCACCGCGCTCGATCAGGACGGTGGGGATGCCTGCCTCTCCCAGTCGAAGGGCTGCAAAAAGTCCAGCAGGGCCCGCGCCCACCACCACCACGGGGCGCTGCCCCCATGATACATGAATTTTTTTCAATGTATCATCTGATACATTCGATTTTTTAGATGTATCACTCAGGCTCAAATCGCCGGTGCGGCGCATTTCGTCGCGCTCGGTAAAAAGGCGGGCTCCCTTGGCCTTTCGTGCCAGCACCACGGCCTCGTCGCGCAGCTCCACCTTGTAGTTCACCCGCCAGACTGGAACTTTTGGGCGGGCATCCAAGGCGCGCCGCATCACCTCCACCTTCAGAATCTCCGATGGATCGACGCCAATTCTTTTGGCGATCCCTTCCTTCGGATCTTCTGTTTCCACCACGTCGGACACCAGCAGCGCCATGAAAGCTCTCCCCGGACCGGTTAAGGCCCTGGCTCCTTCTAACCCGGGTGTCGTATGGCTCTGCGAGTCGCCATCAATGGTTTCGGTCGTATCGGTCGCTGTGTCGCGCGTATTGCTCATGCGCGCAAAGACGTGGAGATTGTCCACATCAACGATCTCACCAGCCCGGAGCAGCTGGCCTACCTGCTGGCCTACGATACCGTGCATCGGCCCTGGGATGTTCCGGTGTCGGTCAAAGATGGCCACATCATCACCGGTGACCGCGCCATCCGCATCACCGCTGAGCCCGATCCCACCAAGTTGCCCTGGAAAGAGCAGCAGATTGACGTGGTCCTGGAGTGTACCGGGCTGTTCACCAAGGCGGAAAAAGCCCGCCGCCACATCGAAGCCGGTGCCAAGCGCGTGGTGATCTCTGCCCCCGGCTCGGACGAGGATATCACCGTTTGTCTCGGCGTAAACGACGACAAGCTGGATCTGTCCAAGCACTTCATCATCTCCAACGCCTCCTGCACCACCAACTGCCTGGCCCCTGTGGCCAAGGTGTTGAACGACACCTTCGGTCTGGTCAACGGCATGATGACCACGATTCACTCCTACACCATGGACCAGAACCTGCTGGATGCGCCCCATAAGAAGGGCGATATGCGGCGGGCGCGCGCAGCCGGCTTCAACATGGTGCCCACCTCCACCGGTGCAGCCAAGGCTGTGGGGCTGGTGCTCCCCGAGCTGAAGGGCAAGCTCAACGGGTTGGCCGTGCGCGTTCCCACTCCGAACGTGTCCGTCATCGATCTGGTATTCAACACCGAAAAGCCGGTCACCAAGGACGCGATCAACCAAGCCCTGGTCGCCGCCGCAGATGGCCCGATGAAGGGCATCCTGCTGGCGCTGAACCAGCCTCTGGTCAGCTCCGACCTGAACGATAACCCCCATTCCTCCATCGTTGATCTGGAGTTGACCATGGTCATGGGCGACAAGATGGCCAAGGTCTTCTCCTGGTACGACAACGAGTGGGGCTACTCCAACCGCATGGTGGACCTCTGTGGGCTCATCGCTCGGAAGGGTGCCTGATGCGCTTGCCGTCGATTGAAAATATGGAGGTGGATGGCCGCCGGATCTTCTTGCGTGTGGACTTCAACGTCCCGATGGAAGGCCGCAGCATCTCCGATGATACCCGCATCACCTCGGCGCTGCCGACTATCAAATACCTGCGGGAGAAAGGCTGCAAAGTAGTGCTGGCCTCGCACCTCGGCCGCCCCAACGGGGTGGATCCCAGCCTTTCGCTGGAGCCCGTGGCCGCGCGCCTTGCGGAATTGCTGGACTGCGAAGTTGTCTTTCCGGAAGACGTCGTGGGCGAGAACGTGGAGACGCTGGCGGGCGAGCTGCCGGCAGGCGGCCTGATGCTGCTGGAAAATCTCCGCTTTCATCCTGGAGAGAAGGGCGGAGACGAGGATTTTGCGCAGGCGCTTGCTCGCCTGGGCGACATCTACATCGGCGATGCCTTCGGGACCATGCACCGCGCCGAAACCTCGATGGCGGCCTGTGTGCAGTACTTCGAGAAGGCCGGCGTGGGTTTTCTGGTGCAGAAGGAGCTTGAAGCCCTGGGCCGCTGCCTGCATGAGCCCGCGCATCCCTACGTCGCCGTGCTGGGCGGGGCCAAAGTCTCGGACAAGATCGCGGTGATTGAGAGCCTGGCCAACAAAGTGGACCACCTGCTCATCGGTGGTGCTATGGCCTACACCTTCCTGAAGGTGTCCGGCGTGGCCGTTGGAAAGAGCCGGGTAGAAAGTGCCAAGCTGCTGTTGGCGGAGCGCCTGCTGGAGCGCTGCCGCGAGAAGGGTGTGCAGGTACACCTGCCCGTCGACCATGTCGTGAACAGCTCCCTGGAGTCCACCGAGCTTGGGCGGGTGGTGTCTGAGATAGGCGAAGAGGACGTGGGTCTGGATATCGGACCCGCCACGGTGGCCGCCTATGCGAAGGTGTTGGGCGAGGCCAAGATGGTCTTTTGGAATGGTCCCATGGGGTGTTTTTGAGGACGAGCGCTACGTCAACGGAACCCGCGGGGTGGCGCAGGCCTGTGCCTCCAGCGCGGGCTACACCGTGGTGGGCGGCGGCGATTCGGCAGCGGCTGCCGTGCAGCTTGGGCTGGCGGACCGCTTCACCCACGTCTCGACGGGTGGGGGCGCCTCGCTGGAGTTTCTGGAAGGCAAGGAACTCCCTGGCGTCAAGGCGATCCGCATCAAGGCGAGGCTCTGATGCGCCGCAAGCTGCTGGTCGGCAATTGGAAGATGAACCGCAACCCGGTCGAGGCCGATGCGCTGGCGGGCAGCCTGCGCAAGTTGCTCTCCGAAGCAACCTTTGCCGATATCGTGGTAGCACCTCCCTTTCTCTCCATCCCGGCGGTGGTCAGCCGCCTGCGGCACTCCAACATCGAAGTGGGGGCTCAGAACCTCCACGCCGAGGTTTCCGGTGCTTTTACCGGGGAAATCTCCGGGGAGATGCTGAAGACGGCGGGTGTGGCCTGGTGTATCGTGGGTCACTCCGAGAGGCGCCAGCTTTTTGGAGAGGACGATCGCCTCGTTTCTGCAAAGGTGCAGGCATGTCTGCGTGCCGGATTGCGCCCCATCCTCTGCGTGGGAGAAACGCTGGCCGAGCGGGATGCCGGCCAGGTGGACGCCGTGGTCAGCCGCCAAGTCGAAGCGGTTTTCCAGAAGTTGAACGCGGATATTGCTGCGACCATCACCATCGCCTATGAGCCGGTGTGGGCCATCGGCACCGGACGCACCGCCTCCCCGGAGCAGGCCCAGGAGGTCCACGCGACCATCCGTGGCTTGTTGGCTGCGCATTTCCCCGCCTTTGTGGCGCGGACATCGCGCATCCTCTACGGCGGATCGGTGAAAGGTAGCAACGCCCGGTCGCTGTTGGGCCAGGCGGATGTGGATGGGGCCTTGGTAGGAGGTGCCTCGCTGGTTCCAGAGGATTTTGCTGCGATCGTGGAAGGCGCACGCTGAATCGCTTTGCGATGAATGTGGCGAAGCAGGCGAGGGTGGGTTAGCCCCACCCGATCATGTATACCTTCGTCCTGACCCTGCACATCATCCTCTGCCTCCTCCTCACCATCCTGATCCTGATGCAGCCGGGGAAGGGTGCGGATGTCTCCTCCGCCTTCGGCGGCGGGGCAGCGTCTCAGCTCTTTGGAGCTTCCGGGCCGGGGAATTTCCTTACGCGCGGTACGGGAATGTTGGCGGCGCTCTTCATGGTCACTTCGGTCACCCTGTCGCTGTACAGCACCTCCGGTTCGGGCGCGCTGGACAACCTGAAGGAAGGGGACATGGGCGAAGAAGGCTCCGGTTTCGGCAATAGTGCTCCGCCTCCTGCGGAGAATGGCTTGCCGCCCCTGCCGGTCACGCCGACGCCGAACTCCACGCCGAATGGTGGCGTTGTGCCTCCTGATATGATGCCTCCGGGCGGGGCCCCTGGTGCCCCGGGTGCGGATGGGGTTGCTCCTCCGCCTGCGGATGGCGCAGCGGCCCCTGGTGCGGCTCCGGTGGCCCCTGGTGCGGCTCCCGTGGCCCCCGCAGAGGCACCTGCCGCTCCGGCGGCCCCGGCTGCTCCGGCCGGCAATCCCTGATCTCGCTCAGATTTCCCAGGGAAATGGCCCCATCTTTCGATGTCCGGCGGTGATTTGCTGCGGATGGCTTGACGAGTGGGGGAGAGCGGTTAGATTCTGCACGTTCGCGCGGGTGGCGGAATCGGTAGACGCGCAAGTTTGAGGTGCTTGTGAGCTAATCCTCGTGGGGGTTCAAGTCCCCCCTCGCGCATTCAGGGTCGCTTCGGCGGCCCTGAATCATTTTTGGGTCTGAGAATTTCGGGTTATAGGGGCTGCCCATTGGAGGGTTTCATGGACGAGAAGAGCCACGTAGATCCCGAAGCTGAGTATTTTGCCCGCGAAGACCGCGAAAAGAAAGCAGCTCTCGCCACAAAGATTGAGGCGGAAAACGCCGCAAAGGCCAAGGCGGACCGCAAGGCCCTTCATGCGGGCGCCTGCGGGAAGTGCGGCGGGACCATGAAGCCCCAGGACTTCCGCGGCGTCGAGATCGACGTCTGCGGTGACTGCGGCTCGGTGCTCCTCGATCCGGGCGAGCTGCAGACCCTGGCCGGCAACGACCAGAGTGGCGTGATCGGTAGCCTCGCCAGCTTCTTTTCCTTCCGCCGCTGATGCGCTTCGAGGCGGGCTTTGTAAAGCAGCTTGGCGGTCTGGCTCGCCTGGAGTTGTCCGATACGTCGGCCGAGAGGCTGGCCGGAGAACTGTCTCGGATCCTGGCCTATGTCGAGGAGCTTTCGGATATCGATGCGGACGCGGGGGATGCCACCGGCGCCACCCCGCGGCGGGAGGACCTTCCCCTACGCACCGATTTTGAGCCGATTCTTCGGGAGAGTGCTGGTAGAATCGGACATTTTGTGGAAGTTCCTTCGGTGAAGGAGGAGTCATGAGGCTCGCCCGGGATATCGCGGCCGCCGTCCGAGAGGGGGCGGAACCGGGCACGTGGGCCCTGCCGGCTGCTGAAAAAGCGGCAAAGAATCCATATAATGCCTTCCGGCATGTGGATGAGAGTGCCGTTGTTGCGCAGGCGGCGCTTGTCAACCGCCACGGCCGACTGGCGGGTGTCCCCGTCGCGTTGAAGGACAACCTTTGCGACGTGGGGCAACCCTGTGGTTGTTCCTCCCGGATTCTGGAGGGCTATCGGGCACCGTACACTGCCACGGCGGTGCAGCGCCTCCGCGATGCCGGCGCCATCGTCATCGGCCGCACCAACATGGACGAGTTCGCGATGGGCTCCTCCACCGAGAACTCAGCCTATGGTCCCACGCGAAATCCCCTGGATGAAAGCCGGGCTCCCGGCGGTTCCTCCGGCGGAAGTGCGGCGGCGGTTGCGGCGGACATTGTGCCGGTGGCGCTGGGCTCGGAGACGGGCGGCTCGGTCCGGCAGCCGGCGGCGCTGTGCGGGGTTGTGGGTATGAAGCCCACCTATGGTCGTATCTCCAGGTACGGACTGGTTTCTTTTGCATCCTCGCTGGATGTGATTTCGCCCTTTGGGGCAGATGTGCGCGACACCGCCCTGGTGACGGCGGTGATGTCCGGTGTGGATCCGATGGACGCCACATCCGGCACTGCCCCCGTAGAAGACTGGCTGGCCGCCTGTGACCGGGGAGTGGCCGGCAAAAAAGTGGCGGTGGTGGCTGAATGTGAGGGAGAAGGTGTTGAGCCCGGTGTGCTGGCGGCGCTGCAACGCACCGAAGCCCTGCTGCGCGACGCCGGTGCCACCATCGAGCGTATCTCTCTGCCGACGCTCCGCTCCGCATTGGCCTGCTACTACCTGATTGCACCGGCAGAGGCCAGCTCTAATCTGGCGCGCTACGACGGTATCCGCTTCGGGCCCCGGCCCCCGGCGGTGGACCTGTTGGAGCTGTACCAGCGTGGTCGCAGCGAGGGTTTTGGGCCGGAAGTGCAGCGCCGTATCATCCTCGGTACCTTTGCATTGTCCTCGGGCTACGCGGATCGCTACTACCAACGTGCACAGGGCCTTCGGCGACGTATCCGCGAAGAGCTGGAAGCTGCGTTGGCCACGGTGGACCTGCTGCTGACCCCCACCACCCCCACGGTGGCGTTTCCGCTGGGTGCACGGGCGCAGGACCCGCTGGCCATGTACCTCTCCGACATCTTCACGGTTCCCGCTTCTCTGGCGGGAATCCCGGCGATTTCTGTGCCCTGCGGCCGGTCCGAGGGGCTGCCGGTGGGAGCACAGCTCATGGGGCGTGCCTGGGACGAGGCGGGCCTGTTTGCCGCCGCAGCGGTGATCGAAGCGGGGCAGTCCTGAAGCTGCCGGAGCGGTGGTCCGAAGTTTCGGGGAGCTTGATCCCCGTTCTTCGACCGGTGACCGCCCCTGCCAACCTGTGGCGTCGGGCGGCCCTGGGGCCATTCGCCGCGCCGATCCGGCGCCCCTTCACCACCGGTCTGCACATGCTCCTGGCGCTGGATCAGGAGCATCTTCGTGTCTACTTGACGCCCGCCCATCTGGAGCGCTGGGGTGTGCGTGCGGATTTGGCCTGGCGGCACGCCCTGGAGAACCTGCACCCCACCGAAGGCCTGCGGCAGCGTGAAGATGGAAGCTTTGTCCTGGAGTCTCCCGATGGGCTGGCCTCCTCCCGCCTCTGCCTGCCGGGCTGGCTGGCCTCCTTTCGGGGGCAGCTACCCGGGGAGCCGCTGGCGGCGGTGCCCTGCGGGCGGCGCCTGATTGTGGGCTCGGCTCGGTTGTATGGGGAGGCGGAGGCGCATTTTCGGGGAGAGGGGGAGCCAATCTCGCCCTGCCTCTATCAGGCGGCGGCGACGACGGAGCCGCCCTTCGGCGCGGTGTCGCTGTGGGAGGGGGGCCTCCAAGGGGACAACGCCCTGCGCTGGTTCCGGCAGCGTCTGTATTCTGAATTACAGGAAAGAATGGAGGAGGAGGGCAAGCGGCTGGCCTCCTACCGGGTCCACCGTCGCCTGAGGGATGGGCGCTGCCTCAGCTTTGCGGCGCTGTTGCCCGGCGCCCTGTACCCCGAGGTGGACCTGCTGATGTTGCCGGGGGACCGACCTCTTTTGTGGGAGGAGCTACCCGAAGGCTCGGCGCGCCAGGTGTCCGGCGGCGACCTGCCGCTGTGGGAGATCGACGCCACGAAGCTGCCGTCCCTTTGATTCAAGCCAGACTTCGATCCTGCCCCTTCAGGGTGCCGCGAGCTTCTCTTGAGTCCAGCGGTCCACCCGCTGCTGGAGCACCAACAGGCTCACGGCGCCGCCGCCGAGCAGCATGTCGTGGAATTCTGTAAGGACAAAGCGACTTCCGAGTCGTTGCTCGGTCTCCTGCCGCAGCTTCCGCAGGGCGATCTGCCCGGTCTTATAGGCCAGGGCCTGGCCGGGCCAGGTCACGTAGCGGTCCACCTCGTTGCGGATGTTATTCTCGGCCAAGGGAGTGTTTTCCAACATGAATGCCACTGCCTGCTCGCGACTCCAGCCGTAGTGGTGGATCCCGGTGTCCACCACAAGGCGCGCCGAGCGCCAGGTGTCGAAAGAGAGCATCCCCATCCGGTCCAAATCCCCGGAGTACAGGCCCAGCTCATCCGCCAGCCGCTCGGTGTAGAGCGCCCAGCCCTCCACAAAGGCGGTTGCACCGAGGTATTGCCGGAAGGCCGGGATCTCCCGGCTTTCCTGTGCAATGGCGATCTGCAGGTGGTGCCCGGGAATGGACTCGTGGAAGGCCAACACCTCCGCCTCGTAGCGGGGTCGGGTTTCCGGCGCGTAGGTATTGATGAAGTAGCGACCGCCCTCCTCCCCCGGCACGCCGGGCTGGTAGTAGGCGATGGTGGTGTAGGGGGCCTGGTAGGCCGGAATCGCCTCCACCGTACACTGGCCTGCCGGGGCGCGGCCCAGAATCGCCGGCAGGCGCTGACGCGCCCGCTCCAGGCTGTCCTCGGCCTTCTTCTGCACTTCCTCCGCCGTTTGGAAGTGGAGCTGTGGATCCTCGCGAAGCCGCGTGAAAATCGTCTGTAGATCCTCGGTTCCGAAGATTTTGTAGCCCAGATTACGGATTTCTGCGTGGGTGGACTTCAGCTCTTCCAGGCCGGTGTTGTGCAGGGTCTCGGCGGGCAGCGGCAGGCTGGTATGGAAGCGGATGGTGGCAGCATAGCAGGCATCCCCGTCCGGCAGATAGTGGAGCCCCTCCTTCCCTTCTGGCCGTGCCGCCGGGAGCAGACGGTCGCGAAGAAAGTCGCGGTAGGCGGTCAGCGCCGGACGCAGCTCCGTGCTCAGGATCGTCCGCAAGCGGCCTTGAAACTCGGTCTGCACCTCGGCCGACCAGTCCGGGTGGGCCTCCGTGGCGGGTGTCCACAGCGGGCTCTCCTCGATCGGCGCCTTCAGCTCCTTTTCCACCATCTCCAGCACCAGCGCGGTGGAGGTGGCATTGCCCACCCGCCCCGCGGTCAGCCCCGCTTCCAGGTTCTGCACCTCAAAGCCGACATAGGCGGACAATTGTGCCACGCGCGCAAGATAGTTGCGCCCATCCTCCTCGGTCTGGACCGGGTGCAGCTCTACCAGGTCGTTGGCATAGAGAAGGGCGTTGAACCTTGCAGAGAGGGCCCATTGTTCAAAGTGGCAGCGCTGCTGGCCCACCTGCCCGTCCAGCTCGTGGCGCAGCAGCTCTCGGTTCTCGGCATCCGCCGGGCGCGTCGGAACCGACATCTGTTCGAGCACGGCCAGGAGCTTCCGATCCTGTTCGTAGCCCGCAGCGATTCCGGCCGGGCTGTTGTCGTCGATCAGGCGATCATAGCGGTGATCGCCGGTGCGGCTGGCGAACAGGGGAGCGCGCCGCAGCAGACCCTCCCAGTGCAGGTGCAGCAGCTTCTGCAGGGCGGGATCCTGCGTACCCAAGATGGCCTGGGGATTCAAAGGTTGTTCCATCATTTCCGGGGGATCGCGCAGGGCGACACAGGCAAGCATCGTGAGGAGTAGCACCCCAACGCACTAACCTCCTTTTCCCTCTGCCTCCTGCCGATCCGGGGGACTGCTTGCCGCGTACTCTCTCCGAACACGGAGCCCGTACATGCGTCCCTTCCTCGCCCTGCTCTTTCTTCCTCTGATGGCCTGCGGCCAGACCTGCGATCTGGTCGGTACTTTTGTGGGGACCTTCGCCGGAGATCTCTCGGGCGACGTCAACATCGAGGTGCTGGAGGACAAGGAGACCGGTATGGCGGACCTCGCTCTGACCCTTTCGACCGCCGATACCGAACTCTACGGTTCTGCCCTGATCACCTGCACGGACGGCCAATTCTCTTTGCAGTTGGTGGATGCGGACGGCAACCCCATTGGTGATTTTGGTGGGCTGCTGAGCTCGGGCGGCGGCGATGGTGACTGGACTTTTGATTCGGGTGAAAGCGGCACCTGGGAAGTCGCCGAAGAGGAGTAGCCGCCTGAGGGCGGCTCCATGTGGTAGCATCGGCTATGCCAAAAATGAGCACACGCCGGAAGCTGGCTCTCGCGACCTGGGACGGCCCTCGCGAGGGGAACATCTATGGAAAACTGACCGTGGACGCCACCCGCGCCATGGCCTGGCTGGAGGAGCAGCGCCAGAAAGGTGGGGAGAAGGTCACGATCACCCACCTGGTGGGCAAGGCAGTGGCGCTGGCACTGCGTCGGGAGCCAACTCTGAATGGCCGCATCGCATGGGGCGCCTATGTTCCGCATGAAACAGTGGATATCTCTTACCTGGTGGTGTTGGAAGATGGCGCCGATCTCGCCAAGGTGAAGATCTGTGAGGCGGACAAAAAGAGCATCTCAGAGCTGGCCCGCGAGCTGCGCGAGCGCGCCGGGAAGGTGCGCAAGGGGCAGGACAGCGAGTTCGAGAAGAGCAAAGGCCTGATTCGTCTCCTGCCCACCTGGATTCTGAAGCCCATCCTGACCTTCACCGGGTGGCTGACCGGCAGCTTGGGGGTCTCGCTGCCCGCCCTGGGCCTGGAGCCCTTTCCCTTTGGATCGGCGGTGATCACCTCGGTAGGAATGATGGGCTTGGACGAAGGTTTTGCGCCGCCAACCCCCTTTGCGCGCGTGCCGCTTTTGGTGCTGGTGGGTGCGGTGCGCGATGCCCCGGTGGTGCAGGAGGGCAAGGTGGTGGTGAGCAAGCTGCTCACGATCACCGCGACCATCGACCATCGCTTCATTGATGGCTATCAAGGGGCGATCCTGGCCAAGGCTGTACGCGAGCTGTTTGAGCACCCGGAGCACCTGGAACAGCCGGCGCCATAAGACGCACCGCGGCGAGGTTGATCACGGGCGGATTCTCGCATGACCGGATAGACTTATGCCCGATGTCTATACCTCCCTTTTCCCGACGTCTCCTCGCGTTGTTGTTGGCAGGGCTGCCCCTGCCGGCAGTGGCAGCGGATGGCTATTCTCTGGATATTGAGCTGGTTCACCCCAGCTTCTCATCGGGCTCTCTGCCAGGGATAGACTCGCCGGTCATGGGACGCCCCAACACCGTCCGCTTCGGTACCCTGGTGCAGTTCGAGAAGGATCCCCTGATCCTTCTGGTGCAGGGGGAGGAGAGGGGGGCAGTGGTATCCAACCGGATTGCGCTGGATCTGGGCGTGGCCTACGACATCAGCCGTCGCGTGTCCGTGCGCCTGATTGTGCCGACCGCTGCGTCCTTCGGGGGCGAAATCCCAGAGCTGGGTGGCGATGCGGTGGGTCTGGGCGACATGTGGCTGGGTGGGCGCATTCATATTGCCGATCCGGGTCCCGTGTCCCTGGGCATCCGGGCGGACCTGGGAATTCCCACGGGTGGGCGGAACAGCTACCTGGGAGAGGGGAAAGTACGCTTTGCGGGCGGACTGCTCGCGTCCGCGGGCCTGGGGCCGGTGGACATTCTGCTGGATGCCGGCATTCACGGTCGTTCGGCCCTGGATACGGAAAATGATCTGATTGCAAGCACCGAGTTTGATGGGCGCCTGGGTACCCGGGTGCACATCCTGCCCGACCTGCTGGCTGCCAATGTTGGCGTTGCCTCTCGCTTTTCGCTGAACGGCGAAAACGACGGGGGGGCCGGCACCTCGTTGGAAGCGCTGGCGGGCGTACAGCTCAGCCCCGCGAAGACGATGATGGTAGATTTGGGCTTCGGAAAGGGGCTTTCCACCGGCTACGGGTCGACGGACTTCCGGGTCATGGCGGGCTTCACCTACATCATCGCGCCCCCCGAGCCGGTCATCGAGCCGGTGGTGGAGCGGGATCCTGAGGAGGACCGGAAGGTGGCCGTGGAGGAGATCCCGGACGTGGAGATCCTGCCCGAGCCGGTGGTCGAGACGCCGAAGGTGCAGTGGAAGGAGGGCGAGCTGGCCCGGGTGCAGGAGAAGGAGATCATCATTCGTGATCCCATCCAATTTGAGGAGGGGAACGCCAACATCCTTCAGGGCTCGCTGCCGATCCTGAAGGAAGTGGCGCGGTTGATGAACGAAAATGGCCAGATCGGCTTCATGATCATCGAGGGCCATGCCTCTGCAGAAGGCAGCTTTGAATACAACTATGACCTTTCAAACCTGCGTGCGCGGTCCATCTGGCAGGCGCTGATCGAGGCCGGGGTTCACCCCGCCCGCATCGGCTATCGCGGCATGGGTGAGGTGCAGCCGGTGGTGGGTGGGGACGATCTGGCGGCCCGCGAGGCCAACCGCCGCGTCGTCTTTGCCATTGTACGTCAGTATCAACCGGGTGACAAAATCCCCGAGCTGAAGACGGAAGTCCGGCTACCCTGGAACGGCGAAGTGCGGAACATCGCCGCGCCCAAGCTGCCGGAATCCTTCATCAAAGCGGCAGAGGCTGCGGCCAACCCGCCGGCCCCTGCCCCAGCTCCTCCACCTCCGCCGAGGGTGGAAGCCAATAAAGATGTGCCTGATGCCAACATTTTCCGGCAGGATGACGATGAAGAGCAGGAGCCGACGCCTGCTCCGCAGAATGGAGGTGGCCAATGATCTTCCTGCTTACGCTGCTTGGCGCCGCTTTTGCGGCGAATAACTGCGAGAATACCTCGTTGACGCAGGATCTGAACTGCAACACCGTGGACGTGTCGTTGGAGCAGACGGTGGATCTCTCCGATCCCTACTGCCTGATCAACGTGGACGCCTTTGGGGTCCCCTATCCGAATGCGGATTGGTACTACGACTACTACTCGCATGGCTGCGAGATCCCGGTCAACGATTTTGATGCCGACGCCGACGGTCTTTCGTATGGCGTCATCTTCTTTCCCGAAGATGCTGAGTTCCCCAGCATTATCGCAACTCTTTCCTGTGATAACTGCCCGGAAGACGCCAACCTGGATCAGGCGGATGCGGACTGCGACGACTGGGGCGATGTCTGTGACAACTGTGTAGATGTTGCCAACAACGATCAGGCCGCTTCAGACCTGGACGGGTTGGGAGACGCCTGCGACAACTGTCCCTACCAGGACAACCTGGATCAGGACGATGAAGACGGCGATCTGATCGGGGATGCCTGCGACAATTGTATCATCACTCCGAACGCCGACCAGTACGATACCGACCTGGACCTGGTTGGTGACTCCTGCGACAATTGCCCGTCTGTGGCCAACGTCGGCCAGGTGGACGACGACAACGACGATGTGGGCGAAACCTGCGACAATTGTCCGGGTATCACCAATGCCGATCAGGCCGACGCGGATCGGGATGGGGTGGGGGATTCCTGTGACAACTGCGTCACGATCTTCAACCCCGATCAGGTGGATACCGACCTGGACGGCTTCGGGGACTTCTGCGACCTCTGCCCGGTGGATTCCAACGCCGATCAGTTGGACACCGATGCCGATGAAAAGGGCGATCTCTGCGACAATTGTCCCTCTGTTTCCAACCGCGATCAGACGGATATCGATGCGGATGGGGCAGGCGATGCCTGTGATGTCTGCGGGGAGCTTTCCGATCCCGACCAGAAGGACCAGGATGCGGACGGTCTGGGTGACCTCTGCGACAATTGCCCCGCCGCTGCGAATGCGGACCAGGCAGATATCGACGAAGATGGCGAGGGAGATGTCTGTGACGGTAACCCCGCCCTGCGCGGTGGATCGGCCTCCTGTGATGCCTCCGGCGGAGTGGTGGGTGGCCTGATGCTCGGTGCACTTGCAGCCATCGGTCGTCTGCGCCGCCGGACCTGAACAGAAGTCCCTACCGCGGCGAGGGGAAACAGGATAGGACGACGTTATGCGGTCTATCCTGTCTGTTTTTACGCTGTCCTTCCTTGCCGCTTGTACCGGTACTCCCTCCGAAAAGTCGGATGTGGACCAGGACGGCTTCACTGTCGTCGGGGGCGACTGCAACGACGAGGATGCGGATATCAACCCCGCCGCGGAGGACCTTCCGGGCGATGGCGTCGATCAGAACTGTGATGGGAAGGATGCCGTCGTAAGTACGGATGTGGACGGGGATGGCTATTGTGGGTCGCCTTCAGCCGACTGCGACCTGGACTGTGACGACTCAGATGCGACGGTCAACCCCGCTGCCCAGGAGATCTGGTACGATGGCGTGGATCAGAATTGTGATGGGAACGACGCGGATTTTGATGGGGATGGTGTCCTAAGCAGTGAAGTCGCAGGAGGTACGGACTGCGACGACCGCAACGCGCAGGTGTACCCCGGTCGCACCGAGGACTGTGCCACCGCCGAGGACGACAACTGTGACGGCAGCAGTGACGACGAGGGGGCGGAGAGCTGTGTCACCTGGTGGGCGGATGGGGATGGGGACGGCTATGGAGAGGAAGAACATTGTACCTGCACGCCCTCTGGTGCCGAGCAGCCCGGTGATTGCGACGACAGCCGCGCCGATGTGAACCCGGATGCCCCGGAGCTCTGCGACGAAGCGGCGGTGGATGAAGACTGCGATGGGGCTGCCAATTCGGCCGATGCCGAGGGCGCCGCCGACGCGGCGACCTGGTATCTGGATGCGGATCGCGACAACCACGGGGTGTCCGACAGCACCCGTCTGGCCTGTGAGCTTCCCGACGGCTACAGCGCGCTGCCCGATGACTGCAACGATGCGGATGCGGCGATTTATCCCGGTGCTTTTGAGGTAGCCAACGACGGATCGGATGCCGACTGTGACGGCTCCGATGTAGACGCGGGCACCAGCGACGAGGATGGCGACGGCTACACCTTTGACGCCACCGATCCGGCGCTGCTGGACTGCAACGATGCCGACGCGGACATCAACCCGGGAGTACCCGAGGACTGCGACGCGGCGGTGGACCGCAACTGTGACGGCGATGCCACGTTGAATGCGGCAGATGCCGTTGCCTACTATCCGGATGCCGACGGAGACAGCTACGGTGACCCGCTGGGCGCGGTGTCGCCTGCCTGTGGCTCGGCCCCCAGCGGCTTTGTCGCCGATGCCACAGACTGCGACGATCAGGACGCGGGGGTCAACCCGGGGGCCACGGAAATTACCGGCAATGCCGTGGACGAAGATTGCGACGGGCAGGCCCAGATCACCCCCGACGACGACGGCGACGGCTTCGACTCGGTTTCCGTGGGCGGTACCGACTGCGACGACACCAACGCGTTGATCTACCCGGGGGCGCCAGAAGAATGCAACAACCTGGACGATGACTGCAACGGCCTGGTGGACGAGGCGGTCCTTCAGACCTGGTACGTGGACGTGGACCGGGACGGCTATGGCGATGCCGCCAGCAGCCTGGAGCTCTGCGCCGCTCCTGCCGGATATGTAGCAGACAATACGGATTGTGACGATTCTGCCACGGGTGTGAACCCCGGTGCGACCGAGGTCTGCGACCTCTCCGGCACCGATGAGGACTGCGATAGCCTGGCCGACGACGCCGACTCTTCGGTGGACCCTGGCTCCATGGGGAGCTGGTGGACCGATGGGGACGGCGATGGCTATGGGGCCGGCACCGAGCGCCGGGCATGCGAAGGGCTGCCCGCCGAGGTGAGCGATGGCGGGGACTGCGACGATGCGGACGTGGCTATCAGCCCGGCCGCAGTGGAAGTCTGTGATGCGGCCGATGTGGACGAAGACTGCAGCGGCACCGCCGAGGATGCCGACCCGAATGTCGATCCCACCAGCTACTCGGCCTGGTACGCAGATGTGGACGGCGACGGATTCGGAGACCCGGCTGCGGGCTCCTGGAGCTGCGAGCTGCCCGCTGGTTCTGTAGTGTCGGATACGGATTGCGATGACGGGGATCTGGCGGTGAACCCGGCTGCCACCGAAGTCTGCGACGCGGCGGATGTGGACGAGGACTGCGATGGCCTGGCAGAGGATGCGGATGTGTCGGTAGACCCCTCCGGTCACGTGGACTGGCATCCCGACGCGGATGGGGATGGCTATGGCGACGACAAGAGCAGCACGGCCGCCTGCGATGCCCCGTCGGGTCACCTCGCTGATGACAGCGACTGCGACGACTCCTCGCCGGGCGTTCATCCCGGTGCGGCGGAGGTCTGCGATGCGCTGAATGTGGATGAAAATTGTAACCGCGTGGCCGATGACGATGATGCGACGGTGCTTTCTGGCACCCGCCTCACCTGGTACGCCGATAGTGATGCCGATGGCTACGGAGATGCCGCGGGCCCGTCGTCCTCCTGCGACCTTCCCACCGGCTATAGCGGCACATCGGGCGATTGTGATGATGGAAATCCAACCATCTCCCCAGTGGGTTCCGAAGTGTGTGATGCCGCGAACGCCGATGAAGACTGCGACGGTCGCGCGGATGATGCGGACGGATCTGTGGCCACAGGCAGCCTGCGGTCCTGGTACCCGGATCAGGACGGGGACAGCTTTGGGGCGGGCAGCGCTCGGTCGGCCTGTGATCCCGCCGGAAACGAGGTTGGGAACCAAGGCGACTGTAACGACAGTTCCGCCTCGATCAATCCGGCCTCTGCGGAGATCTGTGATGCTGCGGACACGGACGAGGACTGCTCCGGCCTGAGCGAAGACGCGGATCCGGGTCTGGACTACAGCACGCGCGCGAGCTGGTGGTACGACAGCGACGAGGACGGCTATGGCGACCCCGCCATGTTGAGCTTGGCCTGCGATCAGCCCGTGGGCTACTCCTCCCTGGGCGAAGACTGTGACGATTCTAAATCCGGCGTAAATCCTGGTGCTCAAGAGATTTGTGACGCTTTCAACGTGGACGAGGACTGCAACGCCCTGGCAGACGATGCCGACGGCACCGTGGATCCCGCCACCTACAGCCTGTGGTATCTGGATGGCGACAGTGATGGCTATGGGGGGAGCTCCACGGACTACGCCTGCGACCTTCCGGCGGGCTACGCGGCGATCGGCGGGGACTGCGACGATTTGCTGGGGGATGTGAACCCCGGCGGTGCGGAGGTCTGCGATGGTGCGGACCTGGACGAAGACTGTGACGGTCTGGTCGAGGATGCCGATCCGTCGGTGGACCCGTCCACGGCCACGACCTGGTATGGCGACAGCGACGGCGACGGCTACGGTACGTCCAGCACGCAGACGGCCTGCAACCAACCGGCCGGCTACGCTGGATCTACCGGCGACTGCGACGATGCGGATGGCACCACCTACCCCAACGCGGTGGATGCCTGCCGCGACGGTGTGGACCACAATTGTGTTGCTGATTGTGAGTACTCTGGCTCTAATGCCGATACTGATGCGAGTGTGACCTACACCTCTACCTCCAGCTACACCACCGGCTTCCTCGGTGGGAACATGACCGGCGGCAAAGACATCAACGGGGATGGCTACCCCGACGCGGCCATCGCGGACCGCCTGTTTGACGCATCCTCCTCCAACCAGAACATTGGTAGGGTATACCTGCTCTCTGGCAGTGCGACCGGCCTGTCTGGTACGATCAGCGCACCCACCGCCATGGTCGCTGGAGACTTCTCAGGCGACCGTGTCGGCGGTGGGGTGGGCATGGTGGACGATCTGGACGGGGATGGGGATGACGAGCTGTTGGTCGGCGCCTACCTGGACAATTACAGCGGACGCTCCGATGCGGGATCTGCCTTCCTCTTCCGGGGGGCGCTCAGCAGCCAGACCCTGCTGCCCGCCAACGCCGGGATCACGGTGCAGGGAGACCTGGCGAGCGACTTCTCGGGCTGGATGGTGGAAGGAGCCGGGGATTTGACCAACGATGGGACACCTGATTGGATCGTCTCCTCCTACTTTGCGTCTTCCAAGGCTGGGAAAGTGGCGGTGGTCAGCGGGGCGTTGGCCAACGGCAGCTACCTGTTCAGCAATATGGCAGTGGTGATCTCGGGCTCCTCGGCCAACGACCGCTTTGGGGCCTGGGCCGAGGGGGATGTGGACATCAACGGCGACGGCATCAGCGATCTGGTGGTGCTGGCCGTCGGAACGGCCCACGCGTATGTGTTTACGGGCAATGTCAACGGAAACACCGGCTATGCCAATGCGGATGCGGTGATCAGCTCAGTGGCCTTGACTGCCAATACCTCGTCCCTGGAGGCCAATTGTATCGGGTGTGTGGACTCGGCCGGTGATACCAACGGCGACGGCTATGAAGATCTGCTGCTTGGAACCGATGGCTTTGACAATGGCAGCGGAACGGACATCGGCGCCACCTTTGTGATGAATGGCCCGATCTCGGCCAACATCTCCACCACCAGTGCGGCAGCCACCATCTTGGGCACGGCCGCCTTCGACTACGCCGGTCGCTCGGTGGCGGGCGCGGGGGATGTGAATAGCGATGGCCTGGACGACGTACTGGTCGGCGTGCCGGGCTACGACGTCACCGGGGCGGAAGGACTTGTGGCTCTGGCCTACGGTCCTGTATCCGGAACTACCACGGTGACCAGTCTGCCTCGCTTTGTGGGGAGTACGGCCAACGGCAACCTGGGCTCCGCCGTTGCGGGCATCGGCGGCGTCAACCTGGATGGCGGCACGGACTTCCTCCTCGGTGCACCCAATGCCACGGCAGGCGGAACAACCCGCTACGGAAAAGCCTTCCTCTTCCTGGGGAACTGGGACTGATGTTTGTTCTGGATGTACTGGCAGAGGCCGGAGACCCCGGCCTGGACGGGTGGGCACTCCGGCTGGTCCCAATGGGATCGGTGCCGGTTCCAACCGGGAAGTTGTCGATCTCCGATCCGCTTCAAAGCGAGGTTCCGCGCAGTCAATCCGCTCCGGCGGACAGCCACCCGGTCCACGTGGTGATGTTGGAGCCGGCGGGTCGCCCCGATCTGGGGCGGGTGGCAGCGGTACTGGTGGAGTTCCTGCCCGGTCGGCCTGAAAACTGGGAGATCGTCGCCACCTTGGAGCTAGGCGAGCTGATTTGTCTTGCCGACGCTGACGCGCGGTACCGCGTGGAAGAGTGGGCCGAGGACGGAAAGTACAGCCAGGGTTTTTTGGAGGACATGGTGGAGCCCGCGATGCTCCACCGGGGGCGTTGGCGCCCGCACGGGAAAGTGGAGATCGAAGGCATGCGCATGCTCTTGGCCCTTAACGGCAATGGCCCCGGCCGCTATCGCCTCCATCGAGGGACGGCCGGGGGCACCGAGCTGTGCCTGCTCCTGGATCTGGAGCTGCTGACCTAGTTGCAGCTGCCGCCGACCCGCTTCAGGCCAGCCTGAATCTCCACGGTCAGCTCCGGATCAGCACCGACACTCAAGGCGCGGCAGTAGTCCCGCCGTGCGCTGTCGTTATCTCCGACCTTCATTGCGGCATAGCCACGACCATAGACCGCCTCCGCGTTGCCGGGGCTGGCCTGAACCGCCTGATCGAAGAGCGCGCGTGCTTTGGTCGCATCGCCCTTCTCCACCGCGGCCCAGCCCTGCTTGACCAGCGTTTTTCCGCTGGGAGGCTTGGGCGTGCTGGGTGTGGTGGTCGCTTTTGCGCCGTCGCCGGCAGGCTTGGTGCCGGTACCCGTGGGTTTGGGAGCGGCGGTGCCGGTCGTTCCGGTGGGAGGAGGCGTGGTGGTCGCGCCGGTAGGGGCGGGTGCAGGTGGTGCCGCCGGCGTGGCCGTCCCGGCAGGCGGTGTGCCTTCCGGAGCGGTGGGGGCGGCGGGGGCGACCGCGTTCTCTGCGGGCGCGCTGCCTGCCGGACTGCTGCTCCCGTTGGTGCCCGTTGGAGTGGGGTCCACCTTCAGGTTGCCGGGGTTGGGTGCTGGAGGGTTGAGCTGGCTCCACGCCAGGACCGCAGCGATGGTGATGACCACCGCACCCATACCCGCAATGGCCCACACCCAGCCGGGAGTGGCGCGATCCGCCTCGCCATCGCCGCCGGCGTCCGAACGCGCCGGGGGAGGTTCGGGGCTGATGGTGACCCTGGGAGTGGGGCCCAACACCGGCTCGGGGGGAGGGGGAACCCGCAGGGCATCGATGTTCGAGGGCGCCTCCTGGGTCTCCTCGTCGGAGAGGTCGTCCCGACGGCGCCGTTGGCGCATCTGGATGACCGGTGGACGCGCCTTTCCGACAGGTTGAAGCTGTACCGCGGCTGAATCGGATACCACCCCCCCGTTGAGGAAGGTGGACTCCAGGGTCTCCTCTGCCAAGTCCACACCTGCGCTGCTGGCGCTGTCGATCGCGACCGCCGAACCCGGATCCTCGTCTCCGGGATCCCCAAAGCTCATGGCGGGCACGGAGGACTCTTCCCCCAACCCGGGGGCGTCCATGGGGAAGCTGGAGGGCATCTCCTCTTCCTGCGGCACCGGTTCGCTGGGGAGCGGTGGAAGTACATCCACCAGACCGGGCCGTTTGACGGGACGTTGCTCCCGAAAGGAGAGCCCCATGCTGGCCGCAGGCGCAATACCAGCCTCAGAGGCGGAGTCCATCTCCATATCGACGGAGGATTCCTCGATGGGGCTTCGATTCCGATCCTGGAAAACCGGCTGTTGCAGCGGAATATTGGGTTGGTTCACCCGATCCGTGAGCAGCAGTCCTGGCGAAGAGGGATCGGGAAGGGCCGCACGCGGGGTGAACTGCTGGTGCTCAAATGTGGAGGGGGTTTCCTCCATCGGCACCACATCCATGTTGTCCCATCGCGGAAGGGCTGGTTCTTTCTTGCCCTTCAAAGCATCTGCAGCAGCGAAAAACCGCTCCAAGTCCGGGCGATCGCCGATGGCTTGCCAGCGCATGCCGTGGACGGAAAAAAGGTCTTGACGCGTCACCCGATGCTCAAGAATCCACCGGTACAAGGTACCCAGATCGGGCATCTCATAGATTTGAGCTTGCTGTTGAATCAGCCGGATCATCTCACCCGACGGGATCAGCGGGAGCTGGTCACCGCCACGGGCCGGCGGCTCCAAGGCGCGCGAGGCGGCCTTGGTGGCTGCAGGGGCGGGAGGAGATACGGGATCCACCCCAAAGGTGTGCCCACAGGAGGAACAACGGAACTTGAGCCCGCGCGATGAGCGTGAGCGGGAGGAGGAGGGGGGGTCGATATGATATCGGCTCCCACAGCGCGGGCAGGTGATTTCCAAGCTATCCCCCGTTCATTTCCTTGAGCTTTTTCTCGATGGCCGGGGCGTCCTTTGGCTTTCCCTCCAGATACTTCTGGAAATACTCGCGGGCACCGGCGAAGTCGCCATCCGCCATCAGAATGTTCCCAAGGGTCTTCAGCACATCACCCTTGCCGGCACCCAGCCGAACGGCCTCTTCCAAAGAAGTACGGGCATCCGCCGAGTTTCCTGCATTGAACTGCGCCAGGCCTTGTTTGGCCCGGATATTTCCGTTTTTTGGCTCTTTCTTTGCAGCCGCGCCGTAGGCTGCGACGGCTTCCGCCCAACGACCGGCGCGCGCAGCGGCGTCCCCCGCTTCCACGTAGTCTGAAGCGGTAGAGGCTGCGGTACCCGCTGCCGGGGTGGTGCTGGTTGCTCCGGGCTTCGGAGCGTCGCCACGCGGGCCCACTGGCGTGAGCACGGGCTCCTCTGGAGCCTTGGGCGGCTCAGGAGGTAGCTCTGCGGGTTGCATGGTGGTTTTCAGGTCGTTGCGGAGCTTGTCGCGGTCCACAGGTGTCTGCTCCGAAGGAGCAGGCGCAGGGGCGGGTGCGGGGGCCTGCCGATCCGCCCACCAAATGCCGGCCGCCAAGGCCAGGAGCACCACCACCGCCCCGATGATCAGGTTGTTGCGGTTGGGCGCAGCCCCCTGAGCGCCGCCGGGCGGCAGTGAGGCGGTACCGGACTTCCCGCTATTGCTCGGCTTATTTTTCTTGGTGGTGGTCTGCGGTGGGTCGATCCCGAGCCCTTCGGGGAGGGAGGGGGTCTCCATCCGCGGGGTTTTGGTGGCTTCGCTGCGGCTGGCCTGCTCTTCCGGCGAGCGGGTGGACATCTCCGCCAGCAGCTGGTCGTAGGTCTCCACAAAGAAGATGTCCAGATCGGAAATCTCCCCAATTACCTTCCAGGACTTCCCATCGAAGGAGATCAGGTCTGCGGGGGTGACCCGCCCGTCCTGAATGTACTTCCGGAGGGTCTTCAGGTCGGAGAAGTCGTAGATCAGGCCGATCTTGACCTTCACCTTCCAGGCGTTGATCCCAACTTTCCGGAAGTCCAGCGTCGGTGCACGCTGAGCAGCTTCCGCCGCACTCAGCTTCTGCACCCGCTGGGGCGAGGCGACCTCGTAGGAGGGACCTTCGTCCTCCGCAGAGTTCTGCGCGGGAGGAGTAGAAGGCCCGACGGCCGCATTCGCGGATTTCCGTGCTTCTTCCTCTTTTTTGGCGCCGACACGTGTGGGCTCGTCATCCCACTCAGACCCCTGTGGGGTGCTGATCATGGCCGGCTGCGCATTCTTGTCGGTGGAGTAGACCACGAACTGGTGCTTACACCGCGGGCAGGTGATTTTGGCACCTCGGCCCGAGATCTTGCTGTCGTCGATCTTATACCGGGATTTGCAGGACTCACAGGTGACGATCAACCTGGTCTCCAAGCTCAAGAGGGTTCAAAGCACGATTTCCAGTTTAGCTGCGATTGCGTAGATTGTTCTGGGACCGTGTTTAGGGAAATTGATGACGAGTTTCAGATTTTGGAGGGTACCCTCCTTCTTGGAGATCGTGCCGATCCCAAGCAGCGGGTGCAGTACTCTCATACCCACCCGGAAGGACTCAGGCGAGTCCGGAACCATCGTTCGGAGGTCTCCACGCGCATCCTCCTCCTCTTCTAACACATCCGCGCGAGAAGTATGTACTACGGGTGCTGTGGAAAGACGAGGAACCGGAGCGGAAGGGCGGGCGGCCAGCCATGCAGGTGCAGTGGGGCGGGGCGGGGCGGGCTCCGCGCCCTTGCGCGACAACCAGGAGGGGGCCGACCAGGCGGGGGGCGCAGGGGGCCGAGAGGTAGGAGAACGTGGCAGCCAGAGCCGATCCTGCTCGGAGAAGGCATCCACCGGGATTTCGCGTACAAACTGGGATATTTCCGTGTCTCCCCAGCCACCCTCGGGATAGCGGCGACGGGCCGGCCACGAGATGCTCAGGCGCTCGCGGGCCCGGGTGAGGGCCACATAGAAAAGACGGCGTTCTTCCTCTTTCTCACGCTCGCCTTCCGCGCGCGAGTGCGGAAAGAGCCCGCGCACCAGTCCCGCCACAAAAACCACAGGGAATTCCAAGCCTTTGGCTACGTGTGCGGTGAGAAGCGTGACCGAACCGCCCTCTGCGTCCGGCAGCTCGTCCGCCTGCCCGGAAAGGCTGGCCCGATCGATAAACTCACGCAGGGCCTCCAGCGGCTCCTGCTGGGACAGATCCTCTGCCGAGCGGGCCAACTCCTCCAGGTTTTCCAGCCTTCCCTTTGCTTCTTCGCTGTTTTCGCTTTCCAGCTCCTCCTGGTAGCCCGTCTCTTTGGCGACGTAGACCACGAGGGCGGACGGAGGCATCGAACGCGCAGCAATGTCCAGCCGCTGTAGCAGGAGATCCAGCGTCGCAAATGCGTTCCCAATTTTTCCCTTGGCCATCCCAAGCTGTTTTGCGGCCTCGCGGTAGGGCACACCGAGACGTGCCGCCTCCTCTTTCAGCCCCTCCAGCGTCTTTTCTCCGATTCCGCGCGCCGGTACATTTACAATTCGTTGAAAAGCCATGTCATCCGCTGGATTCAGCACCAGCTTGATGTAGGACATGATATCCCGCACCTCACGACGCTCGTAGAAGCGCCGCCCGCCGACCAACACATAGGGGATCTGCGCCGCTGCCAGCGCCTGCTCAAAGGGGCGGCTGTAGGAATTGGTGCGGAATATGATGGCAAAGTCAGAGGGGCGGTGGTTGCGTAGCTGCCGACGGATTTCGCCCACCACTTTGCCCGCTTCGTCCTGCTCATCGGTGCCCTGGATCAGCCGAAGTGGCTCTCCCCCCGGCTCTGAGGTCCACAGGGTCTTGTCTTTCCGGTCCCGGTTCAGCCGCACCACACCGGACGCGGCCTTCAGGATGATGCCCGTACTTCGATAGTTCTGCTCCAACTTCACCACGGTGGCGTCGGGAAAAACCTTTTCGAAGTCCAAGATGTTGCGGATGTCCGCGCCACGAAAAGAGTAGATAGATTGGTCATCATCGCCGACGACCGCAAGGTTCTGGGCGCGGGGATGACCGTAGGCGTCCACGCCGTCGCCCACCAGCAGCCGGAGCCACTGGAATTGGGCGGGGTTGGTGTCCTGGTACTCGTCCACCATCATATATTGAAAGCGGCGTTGCCACTTGACCAGGATTTCCGGGCTTTGCTCCCAAAGCTCGATCACCCGCCCGATGATGTCGTTGAAGTCGAGCGCGTTGGCCGCACGCAGGCGCTGCTCGTAGGCTTTGTAGACCTTGGGGGTGGGATCAGAGGGAGGCAGATGGACAAGTTCTTGCGTGCGCCGCTCGTTTTTGGCCCGGTCGATGGCGCCCCGAAGGTTCTGTGGGCTGTGCTCTTTGGGGTTGGCACCGATGCTGCGGTCCTTGAGGATCTCCTTGAGCACCCGGAGCTGGTCGTCATCGTCCCAGATGGCAAAGTCCCGCGTGAAGCCCAGTGGCTCGATGTCTTGGCGCAGGATGCGGAGGCAGATGGAGTGAAAGGTACCTAACCAGAGCTTTTTGGAGGAATCCCCGACCAGTTGATGAAGTCGTTCCTTCATCTCTGCCGCTGCTTTATTGGTAAAGGTGACTGCCAACACGTTCCACGCTGCGACGTCCGGCCGCGTATCCAACAGATATGCAATCCGACGGGTCAGCACGCGTGTCTTTCCCGAGCCCACCCCCGCCAGAATCAGCAGGGGCCCCTCCAGTTGCTGCACGGCGCGGGCCTGATCGGGGTTCAGGCCCCGAAGCAGGGGATGCTCACTCACGCGCCCCCCTTCAGTCGTTTTCGCAGCCTCTCCGCGGAATCTTTGCTGATACGCAACGGAGGACGTGCCACGGCAATCGATCCGTCCGGCACCTCTTCCGTGACGACGGTTCCCGCCCCGACAATCGCGCCGTTCCCCACCCGCACCGGTGCAACCAGGGAACTGTTCGAACCAATAAATGCACCCGCCCCAATCTCGGTACGGTGTTTTCGAAAACCATCGTAGTTACAGGTAATAGTGCCCGCCCCGATGTTGGCATCCGCACCTATTTCCGCATCCCCCAGGTAGCTCAGGTGGCTGGCTTTGGCCCCCGGGTGCAGCCGCGCATTTTTCACTTCCACGAAGTTTCCGACCTTCACCTTGGCGCCCAGCACGGTGCCGGGACGCAGGTGGGCCATGGGCCCGGCCATTGCGCCGGCCGCCAGCACCGCCCCCTCGGCCACCGTGCCCGCCAGCAGGGCCGCACCTTTTTCAATAATGGTATCCCGCACTACACAATGCGGTCCCACCTGTCCCCCCACCCGACTTTTCCCTTGGAGCATGGCGCCGAAACCGAGCTTTGCATCTGGCTCCAGCTCCACATCGACCTCCACCTCTACGCTGTCCAGATCGGGAAAGTCTACCCCCTGCAGGGCCCAGCTCCGGTTGACCCGTCGCCGCAAGAGCAGGCGGGCCTCTGCCAGGGCCGCGCGGTCGTTGATCCCCATAAATTCCTGCGCGGAGAAGCCGGCGATCGCCCGCGCACCCGTCGTCACCAGGTCGGTGATGTAGTACTCGTTCTTGGGGGGGTGGGGGCGCAGCCCCGGCAGCGCATCCCGCAGAAATGCGGCGTCAAAAACATAGGCGCCGCTGTTGACCTCGCGGACCATCGCCTCGGCCGGACCGCACTCCGCTTGCTCCAGGATTCGAATCCCCTCCTCGGAGCGCAAGATCCGCCCGTAGCCGGTGGGATCTTCTACTTCGAAGGTGGCTACTGTCGCGGGACCTTGATGCCCGTGGAGCAGGCGCCGGAGCGTGGCTGCGGTCAAGAGTGGGGTGTCACCCGCCAGAACCAACACGGGGCCTTGCGATGGTAGCGTCGGCAGTGCGGCGCGGATGGCATCGCCGGTCCCACGAGGTTGCTCTTGACGTACAAAGTGGATGTGCGGGCCCGCGAGCGCCGCCTCTACCGCCTCGGCTTGGTGGCCCACCACCACCGTCACTTCGGCCTCCAGCTCTCGAAGCGCGCGGATCACCCAGCCCACCATGGGGCGGCCCAGCAGCGGATGGAGCACCTTCGCCAAATTCGAGCGCATGCGGGTTCCGAGCCCCGCCGCCAGTACCACGGCATGAATCATGCCTCATTCTTATCGCGAGGGCCGCAGACTATCCACCTGTTCTATGCCGTGTTAGAGCGGGGCCATGAGCAAGCGCCTGAGTGATCGTGTGGTGTGTGTAACGGGAGCCGGGCGGGGGCTGGGGCGAGCCATTGCCAAGGCCTTCGCCGCTGAGGGTGCCAGTCTGGTTCTGGGTGCACGTTCAACCGGCGAGATCGACGAGCTGGCCTCTGAGCTGCCCGATGCGATTGCCGTGCAGACGGATGTGCGCCTGGTGGCCGATGTGGATCGCCTGGTGGATGCGGCAGTTGCCGAGTTTGGTCGCCTGGATGTGATGGTCAACAACGCGGGTGTGGCGGTCTATGGCCCGCTGGAGAACATGGGCGCGGACGAAGTACATTTGATGGTTGATACCAACCTCAAAGGCACCATTTTTGGATCTCAGGCCGCACTTCGGGTGATGGCGCCGCAGCGCGGGGGGTTGATTGTCAACATCTCCTCCATCGCCGGGCGCCTGCACCTGCCGAACGAGGCGGTCTATGGTGCCACCAAGTGGGCGGTGAACGGATTTTCCGGTGTGCTACGCCTGGAAGCGCAGAAACACGGCATTCGGGTGAGCTGCGTGTGTCCCGGTGGCATCGACACACCCTTCTGGAAAAGCCAGGAGTTCTTGCCTTTTCCCGAGAACATTGATCCGGAGCGGGACTTTCTCCGTCCGGAGCATGTGGCGCAAGCGGTGCTTGGCTTGGCCTTGGGGCCGGAGAATGTGGTTGTGCCGGAGGTGGTGGTTCTTCCCATGTTGCCATGAGCCCCCGCCGGGATAGCGTGCCCACACCACCGGAAACACGATGAACGATATCACCCGCTATCAGCCTCAATTTGTTGCCCAGAAGGCGCTCTTCTCCTTCTTTGGCTCCTCTTTCCGCATCCTGGATCGCGACGGCAGCCTTCACTTCTTCGTGAAGCAAAAGGCCTTCAAGATCAAGGAGGAGATTACTGTATTCGCGGATGAGGGCCAGACTCAGCCGATGCTGCGGATCCGGGCCCGAAGCGCCTTGGACTTCTCTGCCACCTATGACGTGGTGGACGCGGCCAGTGGCGAGCGCATCGGGGCATGCCGCCGCGAAGGCCTGAAGAGCATCCTACGGGATAGCTGGTTGATCCTGGGAGATGGCGATGCCCCCATCGCGAAGCTACAGGAGGACTCGGGGATCATGGCCCTGCTCCGGCGCTTCTTTCCGATCATCCCGCAGACCTTCCACATGAGCGTGGATGGCCAGGATGTGGGCTATATCAAACAACGTTTTACCCTCTTCCGCCTTACCTACGACGTGGACTTCAGCAGCTCGCCGCTGGATCCCCGCCTGGGAGTGGCCATCACCGTGTTGCTTCTGGCTATCGAAGGACGCCAGAAGGGGGGCTGATGGGATTAACGGACGTACGTACGGAAGATCTGAAGCGCGCTTTTCAGCTTCTGGTCCGTGGAGAGCTGACCTGCCCCCTCCATCCCTGGGAGCTGGCGCGCTGCGGCCTGCAACATACCACTGAGGCGATGTTGGGGACCCTGCGGGGGCTGGATGCAGCGGCCGTCCGGGCGGTGCTGACGGCGGTCCTGGCTGAGCGCCTTAAGTAGTCTGGATCACAGAACCGCTCAGAACTGTCGGGCAGCCTGTTCGATGGTGATGGGCTTCCCGTCCCGCTCCACCCAATAGCTCTTGGTGCCGGGTGCTGCGGGCCCACGGTCCAGCATCGGGCGGCGCATGGCTTTCAGGGCCAGCGCAATCGGTGCAAGGCCGAAGATAAACACGATGCTCATCAGCACGAAGTTCTGCGCACGCAGGATGTTGCGCACCACCCGGTCGTTCCAGCCGATCCACATCCCTTTGAAGAGTTCGAGCATCTACTCTCTTGCCTTGCCCCGGCCCTATCGTCAAGGGGTGACAAAGGCGGACGCTCTTTCCGGTGCCGGGCTGCGTTCGGTGGGTTAGGGGCGCCCGGCTTAGGGGTCTCGATGTTGCTGCTCACCGCCCTTCTTTCCAGCTCTCCCGCTTCTGCGATGGAGCTTACCTGGGAGGGCTACTACCGGGCGCGCGGGCTTTTGTACGACTCGCTCTCGCTGTCCAACACCAATGCGGCTTCGGAAGGTACCAGCAATTACCTTGACCATCGCCTACTGCTGCGGCCCAACTGGCTATTGACCCCCAATGCCGCGGTGCACGCGCAGATCGATCTGCTGCCGCTGACCCGCTGGGGCGAGCAGCCTGCCACCTACGTTGATCCGGTGACCGGGGAGACGGTGGCGACGGCTTTCACCGACGGCGTGTCCACGAGTGGCCCGGATCTTTCCGGGATCCGCGCATGGGGGGAAGGCAAGTTCGAGATCCGCGATGTGCCGGTGCGCGTCCAGATGGGGCGCATGCCGCTGCATTGGGGCGCAGGCGTGTTGTGGAACAACGGCAACGATGTCCTGGCCGAGTACGGTGACAGCGCAGACCGGGTGCAGGTGGATACCCGCTTTGGACCTGTCTTTGTGATGGCTGCCTGGGATGTGCAGTTCGAAGGCTTCCTCGGCGTGCCCGACGATATGCAGGCCGCGAGCCTCGCGCTCGGCTACCGCAGCGAGACCGTGGGTGTGGGTCTGTTGAACAACTATCGCTACCAGCCCTCGCTGGGCTATTCCGCCTACACCGGGGATGTCTGGGGTTTTGCCCAGCTTGGTCCGGTGCGTGCTGAGGTGGAAGCCATTGGCGTCTTCGGTTCGGGAGACCTGGATCTTAACGCAGATGGCACGGCAGATGCAAACGATGTGTCGGTCAGTGCGATGGGTGTGATGGTGCGCGGCGGCTACCAGATGGAAAAGCTTGCGATCAATGCGGAATTTGGGGTTGCCAGCGGCGACGCCGACAGCACCGACAACAAGCTCAAAGCCTTCAGCTTCGATCGCGATCACAACGTGGGCCTTCTGCTCTTTGAAGAGCCGCTTCCCACCTTGGAAAGTGCCGTGGTCAACGACACCAACGATGGTCGCACCACCGAAGCCGCGGTGACGGGGGAGGGCGTCAGCAACGCCATCTACTTCAACCCGCGCATCTCCTACCGCTTCTTCCCGGCCCTCCAGGCTGAGCTGGGCTGGGTCGGGGCTATCCAGGCCAAGAGCCCGGCGGACGGCAGCCGTCCCGGTGGCTATGGCAGCGAGTTCGACCTGAGCGTCCGGGTGGACCCGGTTCCCCACGTCTTCGGGGTGGGAACCGTCGGGGTCTTCCTGCCGGGTGCTTTCTACCGCGACTACAACGATCCCGACCTCGGGGGTGGCTTTGATCGCCCGGTGGTGGGCCTCCGCTTTGTGGGCGGTGTGGAGTTCTGATGTTGAACCGGAGCTGGGAGGGCGTCCATACCGCCCTGGTAACACCCTTTTCCAACGACGCTCTTGACCTGTCAAGTTTTGGCAGTCTACTCCAACATCAGCTTGATGGCGGCGTGCAGGGGGTGGTGGTCTGCGGGACGACCGGCGAAACGCCCACCCTGGAGAACGAGGAGTGGGAGCTGCTCTTGCGCGAGACGGTGGCGCAGGTGGGCGGTCGGGCGCGGGTGAGCGCGGGCGTGGGAAGCAATTCCACACGTTCGACGGTGCGGAATGTGGAACGCGCCCAGGCGCTGGGGGTGGAGGCAGGCCTGCTGGTGCTGCCCTACTACAACAAACCCACGCCGGAAGGCCTCTTCGCCCATGTGCGCGCCGCTGCGGCGCCGGGTCTGCCGCTGATCGTCTACCACGTCCCCGGTCGCACCGGGCAGCGGGTGGCGCCGGAGCTGCTGGCCGAGCTGTGCAACCTGCCCGGTGTGGTGGCCTGCAAAGAAGCCACCGGCGACCTGAGCTACGGCCAGGACCTGATGTTGGGCACCGCCACGCCGGTGCTCTCCGGCGATGACTTCACCTGGTTGCCTTTGCTTTCGGTTGGATCGACCGGAGTAATCTCGGTGCTTTCCAATGTGGTGCCGCGCCTCACGGTGGCGGTGTGGGAGGCATGGCGAAGGGGCGATGTGACCGAAGCGGCGCGTATCCACCGCCAGCTTTACCCGCTGGTGCGCTACCTTTTTGCTCAGAGCAACCCCGTGCCCGTAAAAGCCGCCTTGGCCGCGATGGGCCTGTGTAGCGCCGAGTGCCGTCTGCCCCTGACCGCGGGGAAAGCACCTGCACCAGCACTTTTGGTGGGCCTGTCGTGATCCGGGTCGGCGTACATGGCGCCACCGGACGGATGGGAAGATCGGTGGTGGAGGCGGTGCAACAGGCGCCAGATATGGAGCTTGCCTGGGCATATGGTCAGACGGTAGGCCACTCTTGGGCGGCCGATGTGGTGATCGACTTCAGTACGCCCGCGGGCTTGGAGCGGCTGCTTGCCCGGGCGCAGTGTCCCGTGGTGAGCGGTACCACTGGAGTCACCGTTCCGGACGCCCCAACGATTCCTCTGCTGCATGCGGCCAATTTCTCGTTGGGGGTGGCCCTGCTTGCCCGCCTGGTGGAGGAGGCCGCGCGCGCCCTGGCCGACTTTGATGCCGAGGTGGTGGAGTACCACCATATCGGAAAAAAAGATGCTCCATCCGGCACTGCGCTTCGTCTCGCCGACGCAATACGGCGGGGACGGGGGGCCCAACTTCCCCTGGTTCACGGACGTACGGGGCCCCGCCAACCGGGCGAAATCGGGATGCACGCGCTGCGGATGGGGGATGTGGTAGGGGACCACACGGTTTTTCTGGCTGGCCCTGGCGAGCGGCTGGAGCTGCGGCATGTCGCCGGGTCCCGATCGGTTTTTGTACAAGGGGCGATGCATGCCGCACGTTGGATGGTCGGGCGCCCTGCCGGCCGCTACACCGTGGAACAGGTCCTGGGCTTGTAGCCCCCGCCGCTTGCGGGTGGGGCAGTGACGGGGGTACAATGCTCTTTCACGGGTGCATGACATGCGTTCCTTGTTTTTGGGGCTGCCACTTTTTCTCCTTGCCTGCAATCCTGACTCCGACGGGGACGGCCTGAGCAACAAGGACGAGGAGGCGGCCGGCACCAACCCCGACAAGCGCGACACCGATGGCGACGGTCTGGGCGATGCCAAGGAAGAGGACTTTGGCACCGACCCGCTGGTAGAGGACAGCGACGGGGATGGTCTTCTGGACGGGGACGAGAAGGAGCTGGGTACCAGCGGCACATCGGCCGATACCGATGTCGATGGCTACACCGACTACGAAGAGTCGCTGGCCGGAACCAACCCGGTGGATCCGGCGTCGGTGATTTATGCTGGTGGCTGGCCCTTCAACGCGGACAAGGACAGTATGACCGTGGGTGACCCGGACGAGCGCCGGGTGATCGCGGGTACGAGCTATGTGCCCCGTTTTGAGCTGGTGGATCAGTTTGGCGAAACGGTCGACATCTACGACTTCGGCCACCAGGGCAAGCCCATCCTGCTCGATCTGTCGGGTGCGTGGTGCTACTGGTGCAACGAGATGGCCAAGCTGATCGAGCGCCAACCCAGCACCTTCGATGATTTTGCTGGTGATCCGGACTATCCCTGGATCGAGTCGCTCCCTGGCATGGTGGAAAATGGGGATCTCTACTGGGTGACCATCCTGGACGCCGGCAACGGCAGCTACCAGACCCCCCCCACGGAGCGCACTATTTCTACCTGGTACACCACCTATCCCAGCCCCTACATCCCCGTCATGGGTGATCCGGACTGGATCGTACGTGGCTGGATCGATCCCGATGGTTGGCCCACCGTCATGTTGGTAGACGAGAACATGTTGGTCCACACCTTTGACAAAGCTGACTACACCGTCGCAATCTCTGCGGCGATGGAGATGGTCCAGCCCTGAGCCTGTCGTTGGGCTTTACAGCCCTTTGACCTCAAGAAGCTGATGTTTTTCCACTTGGATAGCATACTCACGTTGGTACCTCAGGAGGCCTTCATGTCCCGCTCCGTGTTGCTTTTTGCGTCTTTCCTCGTCGCCTGTGGTGGTTCTCCCGGAGAGGAGGGGACCAACCCCAAGGATGACGGCCCCGTGGACGCCGATGGGGATGGCCTGCTGGATTCTGAAGAGGCCGATCTGGGCACCGACCCCGCGATGGCCGACACCGACGGGGACGGCTTTTCCGACTTTGATGAAGTGGAAACCGGCTACAACCCCACCTTCCAGTGGTCCCACGCCATCGCCGAAGGCGACTATGCGCCGGGCTACTGCCCCGCCGCTCCCGACCTGTCGGTCGCAGGCGCGACCGGCATCGGCCAATTCGACTACAACGGCGAGCACTACGAGTGGACCGCCTACCAGAAGGGCGACATTGCCGCCAACTGGGAGGGCACCGACACCTTTGGCCAGCGCATCTCCTTCTACAACTTCTGTGGCAACTACGTCCTGATCGGCGTAGGCGCCGCCTGGTGTGGCCCCTGCCAGCAGATGGCCTCCACCCTGGAAGAGGAGCAGGCGGAGATTCGGGAGTCCTACCCCAACTTCCAGGCCTTCGAGCTGCTGATGCAGAACACCTCGGGTGCCACGCCGAACGCCACCACGCTGGAGCGGTGGAAGTCGGGCTACGGTCTGGACACCGTCGCGGTGGTCGGTCCTGACGATGCGGCCGAAGAGGGGCTGACCCCGCTGGATGCGGACGGGTACATCCCCACGACCATCCTGCTTTCCCCCACCATGGAAGTCATCTCCATGGACGAGGGTCTGACTGGTTCGGGCGTCGTAGCGGCGATCGCGCGGTATGAAGGCCGCTAATCTGAAAGGATAGCGGAGCAGCGCCGGCCCTCGGGTCGGCGCTGTTGTTTTTGGGATCGGGGGAGGAGACCGAGGGCCCGTGCCGCTATTGCACGGTCCCGTCGCAGTCGTTGTCCACACCGTCTCCGGCCACTTCCAGATCTGCGGGGCTGATCGTGGCGTCGGCATCGTCGCAGTCACCGCCCTGCTCGGTGAAGCCGTCTCCGTCGTCATCATAGACGGCAGTGCGATCGTCGGTCAGGCCGTTGCAGTCGTCGTCGACGCCATCCGCACGCTCGGTCGCGCCCGGCCAGGCGGAAGCATCGGCGTCGTTGCAGTCGCCCGCCGCTTCTGTGTAGCCGTCGCCATCGTCGTCGTAGTTGCTGGTGCCCTCGTCTACGATGCCGTCGCAGTCGTTGTCCAGACCGTCTGCAAGCTCGGTGGCGGTGGGGTAGACGGCGATGTTATTGTCATCACAGTCGCCGGTGTCGTAGCCGTCCCCATCCCGATCCAGCGCGCCGCGATCAGTGATGCCGTCGCAGTCGTCGTCGATGCCGTTGCCGATGTCCTCCGTCGCCCCCGGGTTCACCGCCGTGGCGTCGTCGTTGCAGTCGCCCTGCAGCTCGGTGTAGCCGTCGCCGTCATCGTCGGCACAGTCTGTGCCTTCGTCTACGCTGCCATCACAGTTGTTGTCGAGGCTATCGCAGCTCTCTGGGATGCCTGGTGCTGATGCAGGCTCCTGGTCGTTACAGTCTCCGCCGCAGGAGGTGGTGCCGTCGCCATCCAGGTCGTACAGGGTGGGCTCACCATTCTCGCAGTCGTTCGCACGCAGCTCTACTTCCCGAATCCCCGCACCGCCCAGATCGATGCTGGCAATGCCCACCATGGGGTCGCTGTCCTGCGGACTGTAGAGCATGGGCACTTCAAGCTCCATCCCCGACAGCACCTTGGCATTTCCCTGGGCGGTACTGAACATCGCGCTGGTGAAGGTGATGCTCAGGAGCTGGATGGCGGCGGCGCCGCTGTTGCGGATCGTGAAGCTGCCGCGGCCGATATCACCGGGATCGACCGGTCCGAAGTCCACCACTGGCGGGTAGATGTCCAACGAGGGAAAGGCCGCCGCCCCGCGCAGGTCGATCACATGCTCGGGCTCCCGCTCCTCGTCGGTCACCAGCGTCAAGCGGGCCTGGTGGTAGCCTTCCTCCTGCGGGGAATAGCTCACCGTAATCGCCCCACTTTCTCCGATGGCGATGGTGGGCAGGTCGCTGTCATCCGCTGAGAACCAGCTTCCGGCGATATCCAGGATGGACAGGTCCACCACCCGGATCTCTGTGCCGGCCACATGGGTCAGGGTCAGTTCCTCCGTGGTCGTGTCGCCGACGGCCACGGTGCCAAAGTCCACCAGGCTGGGGGAGACGGTCAGCTCCTTTGGTACCTTGGTGAGCGAGGTGTCCCCTTGACATGCCAAGAGGAAAAGTGGGAGTAGATACCGCATGTTACTTCTCCTTGCGGCGGCGGAGTGCGCCCAGAAGCCCCAAGCCGAGGGTGGCCAGACCTGCACCGCCGGTGCCGTCGCAGCCGCAGCTTCCCGGTGGTTCGATGTCCTTGTCTCCGTCCACGTCTTCTCCGCAGGTGTCATTGTCCACGACCCCGTCGCAGTCGTTGTCCAGTCCGTCGCACTGTTCGGCTTGGGCGGGGTTGACCCAGCCGTTCTTGTCGTCGCAGTCGCCGTCGGCCTCACTCAGGCCATCGGCATCCAGATCCTCGGCCCCCTCGTCCGCCTGGCCGTCGCAGTCGTTGTCCAGGCCATCCAACAGCTCAGATGCCGCCGGAGAGCTGGCGGCATCTGCGTCATCGCAGTCGCCCGCCTCCTCGGTGAAGCCGTCCCCGTCGTCGTCTGAGTTGGGTGTGTTTTCGTCGGTAGACCCGTCACAATTATCGTCGCGACCATTTGCGCGTTCGGCGGCGTTGGGATTTACGGATGGGTCCTCGTCGTTACAGTCTCCTGCGTCCTCCGAGAATCCGTCGCCGTCATCGTCACGCACTGACGTTTCTTCGTCCACCACGCCGTCGCAGTCGTTGTCCTTTCCGTCCGCCACCTCGGTGGCCCCGGGGTGGCTGTCCGCATCAAAGTCGTCGCAGTCACCCGCCACTGCGGCGTAGCCATCTTCGTCGGGATCGCTCACCCCGCCATCCACCAGACCGTCGCAGTTGTTGTCCACACCGTCCAGGTCGTCGTCGGAAGCACCAGGATACACCGAGGTATCCCCATCGCTACAGTCGCCTTGAAGCTCGGTATAGCCGTCTCCATCGTCGTCATAAGCAGGCGTGTTGTCGTCGATCAGGCCGTTGCAGTCCTGGTCGGCTCCATCCACAACTTCGGTGCTTTCAGGGTAGGTGGTGGCGGCAGTGTCGTCGCAATCTCCACCCTGTTCGGTGAAGCCGTCTCCATCGTCGTCATAGGCGCTGGTGCCTTCGTCCACCGCGCCGTCGCAGTCCTGATCGACACCGTCTTCGGATTCAGGAACACCGGGGTATACCGCCGCATTGCTGTCCCAGCAGTCGCTGCCTCCGCCTCCGGCGTAGCCGTCCCCATCCACGTCCTGCAGGTCTGCACCATCGCAGTCCTGGTCGATGTTGTCATAGGGAATCTCGGAAGCGCCCGGATAGATGGTAGCGTCACCATCTGCACAGTCTGAGTTTGTGGACACAAACCCAGCAGGTGCGGTGCAGGCCAGGGTGACCGGGCCGAAGCCCCAGCCATCGCTGTCGCGATCCTGGTACCAGGCGCTCAGGTTGGTCGGGTTGTCGTCCACCGTGCCGTCGCAGTCGTCGTCGATGCCGTTGCAGGACTCGGCTGCTCCCGGGTAGACGGTGGCACTGGCGTCGTCACAGTCGACGCTGTTTGCCACATAGCCGGAGGGGCGGGTGCACGCAGCATAGCTCCGGGCGGAGTTCCCGAATCCGTCGCCATCGCTGTCGGCGTACCAGGTGGTGGCGTTGCTGGGCGTGGGCGAGTCCACGCTCCCATCGCAGTCGTTGTCCAGGCCATCGCAGGTCTCGGCGGCACCGGGGTACACCGTGCGGTTGCTGTCGTCGCAGTCGTTTCCACCGCAGCTATCGTCATTGTAGCCGTCGCCATCGGCATCGCCGCAGGTCCCATCGTAGATGTTCTGCCACATCCCAGCGTTGCTGGTCTGCGAGCTGTAGCCGGCGCAGCTTCCCAACAACAGGTTGGTGTCGCCGAAGAGAACCACATCGTAGGGGGTGCGCGCGTGGCCAACGCTGTTGGGTTGCGCGACAGCCGCCACGGCGTTGCCCGCGTAGTAGATCAGTGGCGTGCCGCCGGAGACCGAATTGCTGGCTGCAACGTACACATTACTGATACCGGAAGTCACATCGTCGGCCACGATCGAGGCCGTGGAGGCGCAGCCTCCTCCCGAGATCACCGTGTTCCCCAAGCTGAGCGGCACGCCCATGCTGGTCATCAGGGCGTTCACCCGATTGTTCCAGGCTTGGAAGCCGGTTCCCGTGCCGTAGTCGCCAGAAACGACCAACCGTCCACCACTATTCACGAAGGTGGTCAGCGCGTTGGCCTGGGCGGCACTGAAGCTGGCGGCCGGCATCAGGATCACGACCAGCTTGTAGCCGGTGTAGTTGGTGGGCCAGGCCGTGGAGGTCGTGGTGGTCACCGTGCCACCCGCCGCGACAAACTGACCGGTCAATGTGGCAATATCTCCCGCCGTCATCAACGAGGGGTCGTAGTAAACCCAGGTGTCTGCCGCGGTTGCCGCAGCGCTCCAGGTCAAGCCTGCCATCAAAAACAAGGACTTCCGCATGGAAACTCCAGCCGCCATGGTACCACAGTTGGCGAGGGGGGGGCGGCAGATGACGCAGGTTGGTGAGGATCGCCGTGCGCCGCGTGGCCCTCTTCCCCGAAGTATGTAAGAAAGTACGGATGTGGCTACTTCTGATCGCTTGCTCGACACCCGCACCTCCGTCGGCCCAGGAGCCCCCGCCCGTCGCCTCGAAGGCACCCGGCCCACGGGAGGGCAAGGCGCCCCGCCCACGGGGGCGTGAGGGTCGGAGCCTGCCGGATGGGGACCGACTGGTCATCGGCCCGGAGGCGCTGCCCACCGACCCGCCCGCCCGCACCGTGGTGCTGAACCCGGGCGCCCCGTTGGGGCCGCTGGCCCCGCTGATGGGGGTCAATGGGGGGCCTTCCTCCAAGGGGGCACCGGCCAATATTGTGGAGCTTTACCAGCGTGTCGGCGTCCGCTCCATCCGCACGCATGACTACAATGGGGCCTTCGACCTCTTTCCGACTTTTGGAAGTACCTTGGCCGGAGAAGGGGATTTTTCGTCCACAGACGGGGTGCTGCAGCAGATATCGTCGGGGGGCTTCGGCCTCTATCTTCGGTTAGGAAATTCCTATCATACATCTGCATCTATCGAAAATATCGATATGGCGCAGAAGCAGATGGTCGCGACGGTGGCGCATGTGGTGAAGGCGGCCAAGGTTGCCGGCCGACCGCTGGAGGCCGTAGAGATTTGGAACGAGCCGGACAATCCCATCTTCTGGAAGGGGGAACAGGCGGACTTTTTCCGCCTCTTTGAGGGGACAGCGAAAGAGATCCGCCGGCGTTTCCCAGAGCTGAAGATCGTGGGCCCTGCTCTGGCCCCCGGGGCTACACGTGCGCCCAAGGGGATGGCCTGGGCCGCCGACTTCTTTGCGATGGTAAAGGCGAAGGAAGTTCCCTTGGATGCGATTTCCTGGCATATGTACGCCAACAAGCCCGAGATGTACAGCCAGGCTGCCGCCCGGGTCCAGGCCTACGCCACGGAGCATGGCTGGGGGGACATGCCGCAGATTGTGAGCGAGTGGAACACGGCCTTTCGACCTTCAGGCGGCACCGGGTCGGGGCAACCTGGGGCGGAAGTCCGAGAAAAAAAGCACGCTTCTGCGGTGGTGGGGGCGTCCTGGATCGCCATGCAGCAGGCGGGTGTGGACGATGCCTATTTCTATTGTGGCGTGGATCCGGCGATGGAAGCCTCGAACTTCTATGGGATGTTCCGCCCGGACGGCAGCTCGAAGCCGGCGGGTCTGGCCTTTGTGCTGTTCAAGGAGCTGATGGCCCACCCCACCCGGGTGGATCTGGCGATGGAGCGCTCGGATGACCTTTGGGCCCTCGGGGGCCAGAATGCGGCGGGGGACATTGTGATTTTGCTCGCGAACTCCAGCGGGGATCGCGTCGCATGGTCCAGTGCGCGTGCGGTCACGGCGTCCTGGACTGTGGCCGACCCGGAGCGGGGTGTGGTGGTTGAACAGGGGGGTGGGAAGGCCGGGGTGGTGGAGCCCTGGAACCTGGTTCTTTTGAAATTGGGGAAGGAGTAGCCGTGGCGGACCTCACGCAGAAGCTGGTGGCTTGGCGGTGGCGCATTTTTGCCGCCACCTGGCTCTCCTATTTTGGCTACTATTTTTGTCGGAAGCCGTACTACATTGCCAAGTCGACCATCGCCACCGACCTGAATTTCAGCGGCGAGCAGGTGGGCCAGATCGGGGCCGCCTACCTGGTGGCCTACACCATCGGCCAGTTCGCGAACGGCGCCCTGGGCCAGCGGGCGGGGGCACGCCTGTTGTTGTTGTTGGGAATGGGGCTTTCTATCGCGGTCAATGTGGCGATGGGACTCTCTGGTACCTACCTTAGCTTTTTGGTGCTGATGGCCATAAATGGCTTTGCGCAGTCTTCGGGCTGGTCCGGCAATGTGGGCACCATGGCGGCCTGGTTCGGGCAGCGGGAGCGCGGTCAGGTCATGGGGATCTGGGCCACCAATTTTCAGGCGGGTGGCGTTGCTGCCAACACCATGGCGGCCTGGGTGCTGCACCACTATGGGTGGCAGAGCGCCTTTTTTGTAGGCAGCTTGGTTCTGGGGGGAATCTGGACCTTCTTCCTTCTCAACCAGCGGAATCGCCCGGAGGACCTGGGGCTGTCTGCGGTGGAGGAATCCCCGGGGTCGGCGGCCGTGGACGACGGGCCGATGCGCTGGACCTCCACCCTGGTCACCAACATGCTGTTGGCAGGCACGTTTTACTTTTTCCTGAAGTTCATCCGCTATGCGCTCTGGTCTTGGGCGCCCTGGTTCCTGGAGCGCAGCTTTGGCTTGAAGGGTGACGATGCCGGCTACTACTCCACGATCTTTGATGTTGCGGGCATCTTTGGTGTCCTTTTTGCCGGTTGGGTGTCGGATCGCTTTTTCGATAGCCGGCGGGTGGGCATCTGTCTGATAATGACCGCCGGGCTGGTATTGTCCTGTGGAGTGCTACTGTTCTTCGGTAGCTCCTTGCCGGTGTTTGCGGTGTGTCTGGCACTGGTGGGCTTTACGCTGTATGGGCCGGACGCGCTGATGACCGGCGCGGGGGCGATGGACATCGGATCGCGGCGGGGCGCCGTGGCCGTGGCCGGGGTGATCAACGGGATGGGCTCGCTGGGTTCGGTGGTGCAGGAGCTGGTCATCGGGAAGAGCTCGGACGACATCCAGGCGGTGCTGCGCCTGCTGCTGGGCTCCGCGCTCGGCGCGTTGGTGATCATCGGGATCATGGGCTGGCGCAACCGCACCGGACGAGCGGCGGTCTAGAAAACTGAGCCACCATTCATTTTTTATCGGCGATCGCGAAGCTGGATCCAGCTATGGATGCAGCCACCACCACAGGATCCCCGCCATCGCACTGGCCGCCAACACCTTC
>JBEIQS010000194.1:0-10811 GCA_040376425.1 Alphaproteobacteria bacterium
AGCGGCGGCCTCGGCCTGCTGCCGGGGTGCGGGAGCCCGCGATGGGTTAGTCCACCCGGGGAGGATTCGATGCTGCTTCTACTTGCCCTCTTCGCCTGCGATCCTGAGCCCAAGGTGGTCACAGAGGTGCTCACCGACCAGGGCACCGTGTGCCTGAACGACAGTGGTCTTGCGGAAGTCACCTTTCCCGGCTGTCTTTCTTCCAGTTGTGACAGCGTCGTGGAGAGCAGTTGTACGGTGGATTTCGCCGATGGCGTGGCCACCGTCCATGCCAGCGTCACCATCGAGCGCGAGCAGGGCGACTGTACGGCCGACTGCGGCTTCATCCAGGTGACTTGCGACATGCCGCTGGTGGAAGATCCCGAGACGGCGGTGTTCTCCTACGCAGGAGAAACCACGGCGTTCACGGCGGAGTGCCAGCCTTTTTGAGGCGGGGGCTGCTGGACGGTCGGCAGGATCTTCGCCTCCCTGCTGCGGGTCGGCTCGGACCGAAGCTTGGGCTCGTCGGAGTACCACATTCTGACCGCGCCCACCGATCGGGTCCACGACGACCTGCTGTGGATCGATGCCTGCGAGCCGGAAGTGGAGGCTGCGGCCACCCGCTGCCTCCTCTACCCTGGCCCGGCCTCTAAAATCCCCTCGGTCAGCGCAAAAGCCACCAGCTCGGCGACGGTCTGGCGTCCCAGCTTTTTCCGTACGGCGGCAAGGTGGTTGGAGACGGTGCTGGGGTGCAGGTCCAGCTCGGCGGCGATGTCGGTAACGGCGTGGCCTTGCACGATCCGTAGGAAGATCTGGTGTTCTCGGCCGGTGAGGGTGGCGAGGGGAGAGGCCGGCGGCTCCGGCGCCACCTTGCGCGGTGGCCCCACCTTTGCGGCCCGCCGCACCGCCTCCACCAGCTCTATCGGCGCGCGATCTTTGGCTACATAGGCCACCGCACCTGCGGCCAACATCCGAGCGGCAAACTGATCTTCCGGGTGCATCGAGTGGACCACCACGGGCAGGTCGGGATGATCCCGATGCAGGCGATGGAGCACCTCCATCCCGCTCACCACCGGCAGGGAGAGGTCCAACACCAACACGTCGCAGCGGCCCAGCTCGGGGGCGTTCAACACCCGTCGCCCGTCGGCGGCTTCGCCAATCACCTCAAAGCCCCCCACCTCTGCCAGCAGGTGGCGCAGTCCCACCCGAACCACGCCATGATCATCCGCAAGAAAAACCCGGATCATTCTCCGCTCCTTGGCATCGGTAGCCACACTTTCAGGCGGGTGCCCTGGCCCGGCGCCGCCTGGATCTCCAGGCGCCCGCCGCCCGCGCGCACCCGCTCTTCCAGGCCGAACAGGCCAAATCCGCTGCGTGGAAGGGTAGGATCAAAGCCCAGCCCATCGTCTGCCACCTCTCCATACACCTCGTCAGCCCCGGCCCGGAGCGAGAGGCGAAGATGGTGGGGCGAGGCATGCTTCAGGGCATTGGTGACGCCTTCCTGCAGAACCCGGAAGACCACCAGACGGCTCTCCGCGTCCAACCGGAACAGCTCCTCGCCACCCTCCACCTCCAACTGCGTGGGCAGGCCACTGGCACGCTGCGTTTGCTCGCAGAGCCACTCAGCCGCAGCCTGCAGCCCCAGGTCATCGAGAATCCGCGGGCGGAGGGTGGAGATGAAGCCGCGGACGGTCTGGGTGGCGCCGCTGACCAGGGCACTGAGATCCTGCACCAGCTCCCCCGCTTCTTGGGGACGGCGGGCAATGCGATCCTCCAGCCGGGCGACCGTGTAGCGCATGGCCGTCAGCTCTTGCCCCAGGTGGTCATGCAGCTCTCTGGCGATGCGGCGACGCTCGGCCTCCTGTGCATTGTCCAGGTGCAAGGCCAGGGCCCGCAGGTCCTTGGTGCGCTCGGCGACGGTCGCCACCAGCGAGTCCCGCAGCTCGGCGAGGTGTTCGTTGGCCACCTGGGTCTGCCGCTGCTGGAAAAAAACCCGGCGGAGGATACGGTAAAATACTTCGCCGGTGACGATGCCGAACAGGGCCGCGAAGAGGGTGAAGCTGAGCTGCGCCGGGACCCGGGGGTCTTGGAAGTTTTCCGGATAGGGAAGGAAGTAGCACCCGATCATGGCCATCGTGACCAGCAGGATGGACAGGCTCCGGGCGCGCAGCGGCAGGGGCACCAGCGCAAAGGGGATCAAGCCCAGGTTGGCGTCGGCCAGCAGGCCCGCATCCCCCAGGCTGCCCAGGTGGTAGGTGATTCCCGCCATCACGGCGGCGTAGAGGGGCGGGGCCAGGGCCAGAGACCAGCGTGGGCGGGGCCTGATTCCCGCGTAGATGCCAAGGCACACCAGCGAGGCGATCGCCGTCTGGATCCTCAACTTTCCGAAGGCATCGACATGCGCAGAATCTGGAAAAACCACCCAATCCAGAGGCCACCAGAGCAGGGTGGCACCCAACAGCGTCAGGATCGCGAGGATCGCCACCTGACGATGGAGCTCCGCCGCGTAGGCCGTGAAGGAGGTCTCGTCCGCTTCCGTTTCGACGGGAATCGTCCGCAACAGGGGCGGGACCAGCGCTTGGAGCCGCAGAACCATTCTTTCTCCCCGCGATTTCTATCCTACGGCTGCAGTGGGGGCCTCCAAACAAAGCTTTGGTACCGGTCCGGGTGGCAAGCTGTGCGCCGGAAATGTTGGGAGACCATCTGGCCTAGCCTGGTCGCTCCCAAAAGCCCGATCCGTCCGGGTGTAGCCAGCAGAACCACTGCTCCGGGCTGTCTTTGGTCAGCACCAGCTCTCGCCCGTCCTCAAACAGTACCTCACAATGGCCCGATAGCAGGCGGACGTCAGCACAGGACCCCGCATAGACCCGCCGTACCCGGCCACGATCGCCAGAAATCGGGCCTTCATAGTCCAGATATTCCCGGCGGTGCTCGGCGAGACGCCGCAGATAGTCCCCTGCCTGCACCGGCCACCGCTCGGCACGCCAGGTGGCCAAGGCCGAGCCCGGGGCAGTCTCAAAGAGCAGGTCGTAGTGGGGATTTTCCACACCTTCGTGGTGGAGGACGGCGCAGCGGAGGGGGGGCATGGGCTTCGCCTACTGAAAGCGCCACCCGACGCCCAGCGCCAGGATGGGGGTGTGGACGTGCTTTTGCAGGATCGTTTCCAGCTTTTCCTCGGCATCCTCCTCTAATTCCTCGATGGGGTCGGTGAAGGGCCAGTAGGTCTCGAAGTCGTGCTCCACCCGGGCCTTGGCTTGAAAGGTATAGGATCCACCAATGTCCCAGCGGATCAGCAGGTGCTTGGCGATCACATGCTCCCAGCCCAGGCCGGCCTCCACCCGGTGCAGCTCCGCCTTGGCCGAGAAATTGTAGTCATCGCCTAAAAAGTAGCTGAGGTCGTAGCCGGTTTCTGCCTCTAGGAGCTCCCCGCCGGTGAGTCCGCCGCCGAGCCCGATCCAACTGTAGCCCAGCTCAAATTGAAAGCCCAGCTTGGGAAAGGGGCGCCAGCCCAGGTGCGCTCGGAGCACCACCGCGTTCTTCAGCGCGGCGTCGATGAGATCCGCGTCCTTCTCCTTGTACCATCCGTTGGCGACGGCGGTGTCGTTGATCACGTCCAGGTAGGGGCGCGGCAGCCAGCCCACGCTGCCCGTGACCCGCAGCCGCCCGGGGGCTTCAAAGCTGCCCCGAATGCCCACATCCGTGGGAAAGCTGGTGAAGACTTCCAGGTTGGCGATGGGATGGTAGGGGGCGGCCGCGGCGGCCATGATCAGGCTGAGCATCGGGCTCCAGGACCGGGGGAGTATCTACTTCCGCCGCCGCCGCAAGGCCAGCGGGAGCAGCAGGGTAAAACCGAGGGAGGAGGCAGTGGAAGTGGCATGACAGCCGCACAGGGCCGCCTCCTCTCCCCCGTCGGTCGCGCTGTCCGCCGGTGGGTCTGAGTCGTCGGTCTCCGGCTCCGGAGCGTCCACGCCGAAAAGGTCGATCACCCGCCCATTCGTGGTAGCACCGGCTCCCTCGAATTGTACCTGCACCCGGGCATATCCGGCCAGCTCCGGCGGCAGAGGCAGGCTGGCACAGGCCACCCCCGTGCTCAGCGGCAACTGCCCGATGGGCACCGCATCGGCGAGGTCCACCGGCTGACCCGTGCCCACGTCCGTGCTGCCCGCGCCGCTACCCGCATACACAAATGCGGTTGCGGTCTCCATCCCGGCAAGTGTAAGCTCCACCTGCGTCGACGTGGTCGCAACCGCAACCGTGATGGGTTCGCGGCTGTTGGAGCGGGCTTCATCCAGCGTGACCGGGGCGGCACAGAGCATCTCCCGCCAGCCTTCCTCTTCCCCAAATACTTCTGAGCGCAAAAAGGCACCGGTGAAGCCAATCTGCGCATTCAGTTGAAGATCTTCGGAAATACTGCCTTCGTCCCAATAGAGATCTTCAATGGCCCCGTGCCCGAGTCCCTCCACCGAGAGGTACAGGGCGCGGCTGGGCTGTCCCAGCGCGTCAAACCAGCCTTCCACCATGGCGGGGGTGGCGGTTTCGTCGGCCGTACCCCCCAACATCAGGGCCGAGCCCGAAAAATCCTGGTAGAAGTCGTATTCATCGCCCTCGCTCTCGTAGGGGTTGAAGCCGACCAGGGTGGTCACCCGTGGCTCGATCGACGCGAGGTGAGCCAGGGCGATGCCGCCCATGGAGTGCCCCATGGCGGTCCAGCTTCCGCTGTCGGCCATACCGTACAGCCAGTGCTCAGGGTCGGTAGAGGACTGCTCAACCCAACGCAGTGCGGTGCGGGCGTCCTCACCGAGATGATCGGTGTTGATCGCTGGGGTTGTTTCCGTGTCGATGTTGACCACGATGAAGCCCATACTGGCGAAGGCGTCGCAAGCGGCGTTATACATCCATGCCTGACCCAGGTAGCCGTGCATGAAGGCGATCACCGGAAAAGGACCGGCGCTGGGGTCGGCGTCGGCCCCATAGTCGGCGGCGACGGCCGGATAGTGGATCTGAAACCAGACCGGGTTGCCGTCGGTGTTGTAGATGGTCTCGTACCACTCGGAGGTGGTGTAGGAGCCCCGCTCGTCCGCTGCGGCGGGTGGCGAGAGCAGAAGCAGCGCGAGGATCATGGGTGACTCCGAGGGGGAAGAGAAAATGCAGGCCAACGTTCAGGAAGTCCAAGGTTTTGCGCCTGCCGGTGCATCACCCGCAGGTAGGCCTCCACGCCCTGTACGCGGGCCAGGAGCTGCGCGCCGACCAAGGTGCAGCCGATCAGGGCCCCCTGGTCCTCGGCCGAGCCGCCAAAGTGGACACTCCCACTGCAGCGAGCTTTTTCCAGGTTATCCACATAAAAGGCGGAAATGCGCGCGTGGAGCTGCCGCACGTCGCTCTGCACCACCTCGGGGATGGCCTCCTGCTGTGCGAGCAGCATGGACAGCGGGCAGACCCGCCCATCCAGCGCAATCAACCTGCCGATTTCAAAGTAGCCGGCGATGCGTTCGGCGGGGGAAAAGGCCGCGGTATGTTGCACCCAGGCCGCGAAGCGCTCCCCATAGGCCTGGATTACCGCGCGCACCAGATCGGTCTTCGCCGGAAAATAATAGTGAATTGCAGCGGATTTTATTCCGATCTCCGTCGCAATATCGCCGTAGCTGAAGGCGTGGTAGCCGCGCCGCATCAGGTGCCGCTCGGCGATGGCCAGGATGCGGCGGTGGGTGTCCGGGCGATCGATCATGAAGCCCTCTATCTGCCCGCTTACTTACATGCAAGTAAGTGCTGAGGCCAGATGAAAAACACCGCCTTCTCCGCGATGGATGTGATGCTTCCCGCCTACTCCTCCACCACCGACATCACCAGCTCAGCGATGGCAGCGTGGCCCAGATCGTTGGGGTGTTCGCAGGTGAAGTCGTACCAGACCGCCGCATCTGCGGCGCGATAGCAGCGGCCCGCAGTATTGTCAAAGTTGCTTCCATGACCACAAAAGGCTTCGCCCATGAAGGTCATGTCTGAGCCGGTCTCCATGGCCAGCGCCAGGGTCTGCACCTGCCACCAGCCCACCAGCTCCCACACCAGCGGCTGCCGAATGGCATCGTCGATGCCGATGAGCGCGGCGCCTTCACAGCGGGCCATATCTTCGGCGGCGTCCGCATCGCTCAGGTCAAAAATGTTTGCGAACACAAAATAGATCCCGCCGGGGAACATGGTCGGATCGTCCTTGATATAGTGCACCGCATCGGAGAGGTTGGTCATCCCCTGATCCCACTCCGCCCGAATGGTGGCTTCGTCCACCCCATTCTGCACATCCTGAAGCATCGAAAAGAGGTCGTTGCCGCCCGAGGTCATCACCACCAGCGTGGTCAGGTGCCGATCCGCCTCCGGAAGGCAGGTCAAAAGCTGCTTGTGTGGGTCCAGTATCAGATCGTCGGTACGCGCGCCCCACTTGGCGCAGGACATAAAATCGCCCGATTGCTGGACATAGGTGGTTCCGTCGATCAGGTTGACATTTTCCCAGTCCCAACCAGGTTTTTGGAGGCCATACCGGTTGGCCAGCTCCTCTGCGAGCACATTTCGGTACCAGGCATCGGTGCTGGTGGGTGGGGTGCCGACGGTCACCGAGTCGCCGACAAAAACAACGCGCTGAATTCCTTGAATATCCTGGTTGTTGGTCCCCATGCACTTGCTGTTCATCACCGGGTTGTACTGCCCATAGTCCAGTGGCGAGCCGATGCCGGCAAAGCAGTCGGTGACCGAGGGGGGCGCGGTGTCCACCGGGGCACTGTCGACGCTTTCTTCGGGAGAATCCTCACGTTCTGTGGAGCTTTCTTCCGGACTGTCCGTGGGCCGGCTCTCTCCGGGCCTGGACTCGGAAGTCTCAGATTCGACCACCACACTGTCGGGCCGGTTTTTGTCCGGACCGGGATCGGGGGCGCAGGCGAGGGCGAGGAGCAACATGGAGGAATGGTACCGCAGTGGGGCCGGCCGATGCAAGCCTGCGCACCTGCGGTCGTGGAAATCCCGCACCTACATGGTCTGCAACCACAGCAGCAGCCCTACCGGGCGCCCCTGCTCGCGCAGCTCCAGCGCCAGGGTGGCATGCCAGGGCATTCGTTCGAAAGGAGCGGCGGGGTAGGTAAGCCCGGTCAAGCGACGTTTTCCGTTTTCAAGTGGCAGGTGCTCCCACCAGGATCCCGGAAGGAGCGCCCGGAGCAGCACCTCGTCGAGCGGCACGGTCTGGGGGGCTCCCGCCGGTCCAAGCGCCGCGGGCGGACCGGACTCCAACAGCGGGAGGTAGACGACAAGGAGGTAGTCGGTGGGCCCGGGGGCAAAGCTGGGCGTTCCAAGGGGTTGTACCACCCATCGGGGCGGGCCGAAGCCGTCGGGAAGCGCGATCATCTCCCGCAGGGGGGCGGCGTCGGTCTGCACCGTGGGCCGGGCTACCGGCGGGGGGGCCTCTCCCTGGCAGCCCCCCGTCAACAGCAGCAGCAGGCCGATGGGTGGCAGCACTGAATGAAGCTTCATTCAGTGCCTCGGCGGCGTGAACGACCGGCGATCCACGCGAAAAATCCCAGTAGCAGCCCGGAGGAGGCCGCGGTGCTGTTGCAGCCGCAGGATGCGGGATCCCCGCTCCCCTTGCTGTCGCGGGGAGCACCACTATCGTCGGCACCGCGGCTGTCCTTGGTCCCTCCGCTATCGTCGGTGTCGCCCGCTTCTGCATCGGGGTGGGTCACCGTCGTGTCGCAGGCTTCGCTGCTGCTGTACTCCAGCGCACCGCCGTCCGGGCGCGCGTCGCGCCGGCGATCACAATAATCATCGGTCAGATCGGGGTGGACATCGCCTGCATCCACCACACCCGGATCAGTGGCTAGGCTGAAGTCTCCGGCGGCAGGATTCACAAAAACACTGCTGAGGTCCAGCTCGGCCCAGTTGCGGCCCAGCGTGGCGGTGCCCCCGTCACGCTCCCGGATACGTCCGTCCAGCAGATTGTTCGCCAAAAAGGCGGTGCTCGCCTCAAAGCGTACGTCGATGCCGCTGGTCTGGTACAGGGTGTTGCCCAGGATTCGGGCGTCTTCGGCCTTGTTCAGGTAGATACCCACGTCCGAGCAGCCCACAATCAGGTTGTTCCGCAGGATGCTGCTGCGATTTTCGGGGGTGCAGGTGCCCTGCTCGCAGATAGAGTCCGGGCTGGTGCCGCCGCCCCCCAGCGACAGCCCCACGCGGGTCCCCCCGCTGAATTGGTGGCTGCACAGGACAAGGTTGCGCTCCATAACCCCATCTTTCGAGTTTCCTTTGAGGAAAGCAGCATAGGAGACGGTGTCTCCCTCGCCCTTTTCAAAGTCGGCGATGCGGTTGGCCACGATACGCCACCGCTGCCCACCCACCACGTCGATCTTGGTGACCGGGTTGGCGGTCTGCCGGGGGCGGGTATCGTAGAAATTGTTGCCTTCAATCAGCACATCGTCTGGCCAGACATAGCTGCCGCCCACCTCCTCCCCGTTGCCCTTGATCTGCGCATTGAAGTCCACAAAGCTGCCATTTTTCACCTGTGTCCGGTCGGCTTGGCCCACGATGTGCAGTGCGTGCTCGCAGTCGCTGTCGCTTGGGCAGGCCCCCACGAGGTTCAAGCCTTCAAAGTGCCAATCTGCTGCGCTGACCTTGATGGCCTCCACCGTGGTGGCGGTGATGGTGGCGCCCTCGGCCCGTAGGGTGATGGGGGCATCCGGCAGTCCGGCGGTGGTGACCTGGAGTGTATGTTCCAGGTTGTAGTTGCCCGCATCCAGGATCAGCACATCTCCGGGCTGGGCGGCGGCCACGGCGGCCCGCAGATCCTCGATGCTGTTCAGGTGGGTTTCGGCGGCCAGAGCGAGCGAACAGAGGAGCATGGGCATGACCAGAATGTATCCCAAGCTACGTTACTCGGCCCCCTCCATCACATCCAAGAGCCACAGGGCCTTGGGCACCAGCTCCGCTTCCAGGGGCAGGATGCCGGGCGCTTCGCCATCCAGGTCCAACCATGCAGGGTTTTCGGTGACCGTCTCGGCCAGCACATGCTTGCCGCGAAAGCTCTTGACCAACGGCGAGGTGAGGTGCTCTCCCTTGTAGATGGTCATGGTCATTCCCAGGGTCTGATGGAGGGGACCGTCCTGAAGTACGATCACTTCAAAGATTCCGTCACCAAGCCTGGCCGTGGGCGCGAACATCATGCCACCGCCCGCAAAACGCCCGTTACAGACGGCGATATTGGTCACCTTGAAGGTGCCCACCACCGTCCCATCCACCGTCAGGCGGATCTCCGCAGGTTTGTACTCCGCCAGGGCCTTTAATGTACCAATATAAAAACTGGCCTTCCCGCCCAGGCGCTTGGAGCTGCCGTTCACCTTGCGATCCACCAGACCGCCGATGCCGAAGTTGGCGAGGTTGACGAACCAGCGCTCCTCCCGCTCTCCACTATCTGCTTTGTAGGTGGCTTTCCCAAGGTCCAAGGGGCTGCGCTTGGCGGTGGGCAGCGCCCGCAGCATCGCGTCGCAAGAGCTTCCATGCACCAACAGCCGCGGGAAGTCGCCCCCCGTTCCTGCGGGCAGGATGCCCAGGGTGAGCGGATCGTCGCAACCTGAGCGCATCATCCCGTTCACCACCTCGTTGTGGGTGCCGTCCCCACCCATCGAAAGTAGAGTTCGACAGCCCGCTTTCACCGCTTCATGCGCGCGCACCATGCCGTCGCCCTGGCTGCGGGTGCCATAGGTGCGCACGTTTCCCAAGGCTGCCCGGATGGCGGCTTCGTGGCGTGGCCAGTCCTGCCCCACCTTTCCATTGGCGGCGGCGGGGTTGTAGATCACGGCGGTGCTGCTGGGGTCCCAGGTACTCATTTTTGCCGTATAGCCCGATCCGAGGCAGCCTTCTACTCGTTGCTACAGCTCCCCTCCTCTCGGAAGCCCAGCCCCTTCCAGACATAGCGGCGCTGCTCTCGGCCGGTTTCCGAGGGATCCGGTGCCAAAAAGCTGTCTTTTCGTAGCGTGGCGCAAAGGGCGTCGCCCGCGGGCCGCAGGCCCACCAGCGGGCGCGAGAGCCCCGAGCCCCGCCACAGCTCGATGTACTGGCGCCCTTGCATGGCAAAAACGTAGGGTCGAAGACCGTTCATTTCCCCGTCGATGTCCGAGGGGTAGGGGTGGAGGGCCACAAAGGCTCCCACCGCAGGGTAGGAGAAAACCGTGGTGAAACGCTGGGCCCAGGGGTGGGCCAGCCAGGCGCGGTCGGGGTTGCGGGCCGGAGGGGGAGGGGAGCCGGTGCCGGGGGAGGCCGGCTCGCAGGCGACGGTGCCGCCCTGTGTACAGCAGCGGAGTCCCTGATCACCCTCTTGGGACCAGTATTCTTCGCCGCTCAGGGCGATGCCTCCCCAGGCGGCGATGTCCGGGGGCGCCTCGAACACGCCCACGCGGGCCGCCTCGGCGGCGGCCTTCTGCACCTCCAACCTCAGCAGCTCTTTGTGTGTGTCCCACGGGGCGGGCGCCAACAGGATCAGGGATGTGCCCGCGTAGTCCAAGAGCAGACCCGGGCCGCCGCCCGGGGGGGCCCCACGCACCGCGACCGTCCCGGAGAGGCTCAGACAGCGTGGGGAGGAGGCCGCCGTCCTGCCACAGCCCGCAATCAGCAGACAAAGAAGTCCGTTGAGAATATTAAGGTATGTGGCGGAAAATCTCATATCGACGGATTCCAGAGTCCGTAGAGATCAGCGTGTTTTTTGGGTCCAGGCGGGGCGCTGGGCCCGATCCACCTGCGCCCGCCAGACCTTGTCATCCAGCACGGATCCTTCGCTGACAACCTCGTGAAAGCTGTAGGTGTAGCCG
>JBEIQS010000343.1:0-4574 GCA_040376425.1 Alphaproteobacteria bacterium
ATGGACTCTTTGGCCACGCGGAGGATGCCGGTGAGCACCCCCCGGAACAGGTGCGGGTTATCCTTGAGGCCTGCGGTGAGAAAAGCGCGGAACCAGGAGGCGACTTCGTCGTAGTAGCCACAGGTCCAGGCATGGAGCAGGGGCGCATCGTACTCGTCGATCAGCAGCACCACCCGCTCGCCGGTGGCCGTGTGGAGGGCATCGCACAGGTCGAGAAGCACCCATTGTTCCTTCTTCTGTTCCCGCATCACCGCGCCCAGGCGCTCTTTCAGAGCCTCCCCCACCGAGGGCGCGGCCCAGAGTGGCTCCAGGCGCCCCAGCTCCCGCTGGATCACCTGCCGCAGGCCCTCGTGGGTATCCGCCCAGTCGAAGCCTTTCACATCCTTGAAGGACAGGTTGACCACCGCGTGCTTCTGAAAATGCAGTCGGGCCTTGGGGTCCTGCCAGACCTTCAGGTCGGAAAATAGTACGCTCCGGTCTTCCCCTTTTTCTAAAAAATAGCGCAAGGCCGACATGCTGGTGGTCTTGCCGAAGCGGCGCGGCCGGGGGTACAACTGGGCCGCAGCCGGGCGTCCAAGTACCTCGCGGATGAAGTCGCTTTTGTCCACATAGAGGCCCTGCTCCTGACGGATGGTAGCGAAGTCAGAGGTGGAGATCAGGATCGGAGGCGCCATGTGGAGGATCTAACACACCGGGCCCCACTTTTCCGGGTTAGGCCCCTGCCCCTCGCCCCCGGTGCCCATGTCCCGCTATCAGATCCGTGTCCACTACCCCGACGCCACAGACCGCCTCGTCCTCCGCACCGAGCTGGACTGGGAGCAGGATATGGTGGGTACCCCCACCGCCGATGGCGCCGTGTTTACGGTGGAGTCGTCGCATCCCTGGATCTACTTCAAGGCCGCAATTCGCACCCCAAAGGGCCTGGTCTGGCAGCCGGGCTTCAACCGGGTGGCCGAGCCCAACCCGGAGGGCCGCGACCTCTACCCCAGCTTTTTCAGCGGGATGGACGGGCGGATCACCAAGCTCCGCGCCATCGACGGCGTGCGCTTCCGCCTCTACCTGCCGCCGGGCTATGATGAAAACAGCCTGAAGCGCTATCCCGTCCTGTATATGCACGATGGATCCAACCTCTTTCTGCCGGAAGAGGCCTTTATGGGCCAGTCCTGGGAGGTGGATGACACCCTGAACACCCTCAATGCCCTGGCCGCCATCGACCAGGTGATCGTGGTGGCCATCTATGCGAACGACCGGATGCAGGACTACACGGCGCCGGGCTACGTGCCCTTTGCGAATTGGTGCGCCGATGTGCTGCGCCCGTGGGTGGATGCCAACTGTCGCACCCTGACTGGCCCCAAAAACACAGCGGTGATGGGATCTTCTCTCGGCGGCGTGCTGGCGTTGCAGTCGGTCTGGGGCCGCCCCGATGCCTTCGGGATGGCGGGCTGCCTCTCCTCCACCTTCGGGGTGTTTGACGACCTTTTTGAGCGGGTGGCCCGCGACCCGGTGCCCGACTTGCGTATCTACCTGGACAGCGGCTGGCCCAACGACAACTTCGAGCGCAACGTCGCCATGCGCGATCTGCTGCTGCGCCGCGCCCTGGAGCCCGGGAAACACCTCCAGTATTTTGTGTTTCCCGGCGCCGCCCACCGCGAGTCGGCCTGGGGTACCCGGGTGCATCTCGCCTTCCAGTGGTTCTTCGCTCGCTCTCCCAAGGGGATCTGAGGAAGCGGGCCGCTGAAACAAACCGTCCCCCCACACGACGACGTCCCTCAAACCATACCCCGCCGGGTTGATACATCCGAGAATGTATCAACCCACAGGTATCACCAAAGAGTGGATGCTACAATGGTTTTGGCGAAGGGATACGGCACCAATTGGCTTGCCTTTCCGCCTTTCCGCCTTTTTCCCCTTCCGAACGGGAGAGTGCAGATAGCCTGCGAGGCCCGGGTTGGAAAGCCCTCTTTGCAACGCCGTCTCGGAGGCAACCGCTCAAACAACCGCAGCCTTGGCTGCAACCACCGCCCCTCGCGAAGCAGACCGCCCGTTGGACCACCAACCTCCTCGCTCACGACGAAGTCCGACAACCCACCGAGTCTCCGTCCCGTACATCCAAAGATGTATCAACCGGCATGTATCGCGAAAGTATAGATGCTACAATCATTTTTGCGATACACGCTCCGATGTATCAACCCGCAGCCGAAGCCAGCTTCTCCAGCTTCTCCAGGATCAGCTTCTGAACCCGGAGCTGCTCGGCACTGAGCGCCACCGCCGGTTCATCGCCGGGAGGAGCATCCAGCGCTTTGGCCGCCAGCGCCGGACCGAAGGCCATCACCGCCGAGGCGATGGCCTTTCCGCCCGCCGTCACTGGAAAGGTCTGCGAGTAGCCGACCGAGAGGGCGGTGGAGATGTACTCCAGCGCGTCCCAGGGCGTCTGCACCCGCGCGTTGTGACCTCGTTCGGCGTAGTAGAAGAGCAGGGTTCCCCCGGCAACCGTCAAAAGTAGGCTATCCAGCGGATCTTTGTTTGCGGCATCCCGGAGGCTGGTCTTCAGCTTTGGCCAGGACAGCGGCGAGTCCCCCTGCGAGGCGAAGAGGTACATCCCCAAAAGGGTCGGTAGATCCAGCCCCCCCCGCCGACGGGCGGAGGGGACAGGGGCGGCTTTCACCGGGCCTCCTCGGCGGCTGCGCCCTCGCTGGGGGCGACCTCGCCCAGCTCCCGGGTAAGCTCGTCGATCACCTCTTTCGCTTTCTCGGATACCCGAGGATCATTCTGTGCAAAGTTCACCAGCTCCCGGACCAGCGGATAGGCCGCGCCGGCCTCCAGGATGGTCTTCAGGATCGGGGAGGCCGTACCCATCGGACCATTGCCGCCACTGCCGGTCTGAAGCACCTTGATCTCGGTGATCTTCTGCGCAGGCGCCATCAGCTCGCGGGTGACTTCGGGTAGAACTTCCAGCGCTTTCAACGCCACATCCCGCATCACGAATTTCAGACCCTGAGCGTTCTCGGCCTCGATCTGGAGCTGCCGGTTCCGCGCCTCCACCTCGCCCTTCCGCTGCAGCGCGTCGGCCAGGCTCATCATCGCTTCCGCCTCTTTCAAGGCGGCCAATGCACGCCCCTCTGCCTCGATGCGCACCCGGTCGGCCTCGGCCTGGGCGGCGGTGCGCGCTTTTCCGGCCGCGGCTTCCGCTTCTTGCTGCATAACGGCAGCTTCACCCTTGGCTTTGGAAAGTGCAGCCTCTGCAAGCGCGGTGGCCTTGAAGGCCTCACCCTCGGCCAGCGCCTTCTTCACTTCGGCCTCTCCCTGCGCCTGGATGACCTGGATGGCCTTGTCGCGCTCGGCCTTGGCGGTGACTTCCACCGTCAGAATACTCTGCTCCGCTCTCTCTTCTTCCGCGTTGGCCAAGGCCTTTGCAGCGGCGGCGCGCGCCTGCTCTTCCTGGGCGCGGGTCACCGCGATCTCCTTGGAAATGCGCGCCACCTCGATGGCCTGCTCCTTTTCGATCAGCGAGGCGCCAACCACCTTTTCCTTCTCCACCGTCGCGGCTTCCAGTGCCTTCTGGCGGTCGATTTCCGCCGCCTGCACCACCTTCTGCTTTTCGATGGTGGCAGCCTCGATCTCCCGCTGCTTGGCGATCTCCGCGCTCATCCTGCCCAATTCGGCGGCAATCTTGGCTTCCTGCTCGGCCCGTTGCCGGCCGGCCTGCGCGACGGCCACGGCCTGCTCCTGAGCGATGCGGGCGGTTTCCACGGCCCGTTGCTTCTCCAGGCCGCCGAGTTCCTTGGATTGTTCCTGGATATAGACCGCCTTGGCCGTCTCTGCCTGCTGGGCGGCGCTGTACTCGGCCACCCGGCGGGACTGGTCCGCCTCAGCCTGCTTCTGCTGTTGCTCCAACGTAAGTGCGCGCATACGCGCTTCCACGTTGGTCTGCTGGATCGCCAGCTCTTTTTCACGGGTGATGTGGTTGGTCTTCTCGCGGTTGGACTGCACCGACTCCGTGATGGCGCGCAGACCTTCGGCATCAAAGACGTCCTGCTCGTCCAGGTCTTTGACCGGCACCATCGCCAGGGCGGTGATGGACACGTTTTCCAAGGTCAAGCCGTTCTTTTTCAGCTCTTCGGCCAGCGCCGCCTGGATGTGCTCTGCAAATTCCTTGCGCTTGCCGTGCAGATCCATAAAGGTCTGGTTGGCGGCCACACTCCGAAGAGCGTCGGTGAGCTTGCCTTCGATCAGATCGCCGATGGCGTGCTCGTCCATGTTGCGGTCACCGAAGGAGCGGGCGGCCGAGAGCACGTCCTCTGCCACGGGCTCCACTTTGATGTACAGCTCTGTGGTGACGTTTGCTTTGATTTTATCTGCGGTCACCAGGGCATTTCTACCGGAGCGCTCCACCGACAGCTTCACCGAGCGCAGCGACACACGCTGGAGCTGGTGCAGGATGGGGTAGACCAACACGCCGCCGCCGATCACCACCTTGTTCCCACCTGATCCGGTTCGAACCAGGGCTTCGTCCGCGCCACAGCGGCGGTAGAAGCGGGACAGTACATAGCCCAGGGACAGAATCATGAAAACGA
>JBEIQS010000436.1:0-2361 GCA_040376425.1 Alphaproteobacteria bacterium
CCCCCACAGCGCCGCGACGGGCAGCGCCCACAGCCCCACCCCTGCCTCCATACAGCGGTACAGAAAGTAGACCTTCAACAGAAGGAAGAGGAAGAGGAAGGCCGCAGAGAGTGCGCCGATCCGCGGATCGTGCATCACTTCGAGACGACGCTCGCGCCCTCCGTTCACCAGCAGACCATCCAGACAATCCGCCAGACCATCCAGGTGCAGCCCCCCGGTGAGCATCATCAGCAGCCCCATCCCCACCAGCGCCCCGCCCGGCGTTCCCCAGGGCACCGCCGCCAGGTTGCCGCCGAGTGCCGCCAGGCCCCCCAACAGCAGACCGACGCCACCAAAAAGAGTGGTTGATCGCGCCATGGATGCGGCATCCGCCTGAACGGTCGGCACGGGAAGTCGGCTCAAAAAACCCAGCGCCAACCAGAGCATCTACTTGACGCGGAGCGGGAGCCCGCTCACCAGCAGCGTCACCCGGTCGGCCCGGGTCGCCACCTGCTGGTTGCAGCGGCCCAGCAGGTCCCGGTACTGGCGCCCCAGAGGGGTCTCCGGCACCAAGCCCATGCCCACTTCGTTGCTGACCAGCCAGAGCGGCGCGCCAGGCGACTCTATCGCTTGCAGAAGCGCTTCCACCTCCTCCTCTACCCACCGCTCCTGCCGATTCGGCATACAGAGCAGGTTTGCCATCCAGACGGTCAGGCAGTCCACCACCACACCTGCATCCCGACGGCGGGCCTGCCGGATGGCGGCTCCCAGATGGACCGGCTCCTCCACTGTTTGGTAGCGCGGACTACGCTCTTCGCGATGATTTTGAATGCGCGTCGCCATCTCGCTGTCCACCGCCGTTGCCGTCGCAATGAAGGCGATGTCACCCTTGGGCAGCTCCCGCTCTATTTCCTTTAGAACAAAGGTGCTTTTCCCTGCACGCGCCCCACCAGTGACGAGGTGGATCAACGCCGCACGCGAACCGAAGACAGCACCCGACTCCCCACCCAGACATGCCGGGCATCAAACTGAAAACCGTGCTCGTCCGGTCCCAGAAAGGGCTCCACCCGATCCAGTCCCTCAGGACTGGGCCACACCGCCACCTCGCCAAAGCCGATGTAGCGCTTCAAAAAAGGATGCAGCGCCTTGTAGATCGCCTCCTTCACCGAAAACCGGACCACGGTGTCGCACCAGCGGCGCTCCGCCGGCAGGGCCATCACCGCCTCCAGCTCTTCCGGGCGCAGTACGCGCGACGCGATGTTCATCCGATCGCGATCGGTTTCCTCAAGATCAACGCCCAATCCTCCGCCACCACGGGCCATCAGGGCCACCACCAGATCCTGTTTGTGGGAGATGGAGCCGACAAGGCCCGACCCCATGCGCGGTGCACCATGTTCATCCGATAGTACCGGCACTCTTCGAAAGCCAAGCTCATGGAAGAGCATGCCCATGGCGATGCGCCCTCCCACAAACTGCACCTGCCGGAAACCACCGAGGCTCTCCGCATGACGACGTTCTTCAGGAAGGAGGCGCTCCAAAACGGCAGGAGCTACCGGATCAGGGGTGGGAGGGAGGTGGAGGGCGGCTGCGATACCGTGGGGCAGAGCCCGCACGAAGGCAACCTCATATGGAGCAAAGGGGCTGAGGAGGATCACCGGGGCTGCATATCCGCTCCGCGCCTCGCTCGCAGGTGCAATCCACGTCGTTCCGGGCTAACGTGCGGCCATGCGCGTCCTCCTCTCCGCTCTACTTCTCACCGCCTGCAACCCCACCGCACCCAAGGACTACGAAGAGCCTCCGGATACGGTGGTGGATGACGACGGGGACGGCTTCACCAAGGAAGAGGGTGACTGTAACGATCAAGATGCCGGCATCTATCCGGGGCTTCCCGAAGTCTGCGACAGCCTGGACAACAACTGCGACGGGGTGGTGGATGAAGGGGTGGCCACCACCTACTACGCGGACGGCGACAGCGATGGCTACGGCGATCCGGGCGCAACCGCGGCCGACTGCGCGCCACCGTCCGGCTATGTGAGCATTGCGACCGATTGTGATGACCAAAACAGCTCCATCTGGCCCGGTGCGCCAGAGCTGTGCGACGACCTGGATAATGACTGTGACGGGCTGGTGGACGACGGGACCGGCTTTACGATGTATGCGGACCTGGATGGCGACGGCTATGGCGATCCGGACAACGCCGTCGTCGTCTGCACTCCCCTGGCCGGCTATGTGCTGGACGACCGCGACTGCGACGACATGCAACCCGGCAGCTATCCGGGGGCGTCGGAGTATTGCGACGGGCTGGACAACGACTGTGACGGTCTGACCGACGAAGAAGCGGTGGATACCACCACCTGGTACTACGATGCCGATGGCGACGGC
>JBEIQS010000382.1:0-3464 GCA_040376425.1 Alphaproteobacteria bacterium
AAGGACTATGAGCAAAAACCCAAAGCATCAGAAGCGTGGATCTATGTCTCGATGAACCGCCTCATGCTACGACGCCTGGGCTCCTCGCTGCCGGCGGTGGGATAGTGTCAACACCCTCTGAAGAGTTGAAAAGCGGCCGGTGCCGCAGTGTCGGCCCATGCCTAAACACGCGGAAAAAGGTGGAGATAAGGGGAGGATCGTCCAGATTGTGCAAGGCGCGTGCGGCCCGAGCGCCGCAGGCGCCTTTTGGCGACAAAGAAGCTGTGAAAGCTGAGTGGTCGCCAAGCCGTTGTGCTGAGCCCTCTTCAGGATAGCAAGGCGGTGGCTGATGCGTTACGACTGACGAATGCGAGTAAAATCAGGAACCCTCGATGTCCTTCACTCCGGCTCCGTTGTGTGCGGCGGCGATCGTACAGTGGAGTTCGCCCTCGACGAGGAGACGCCAATGATCACCGTGCGCTTGGTGTTCGTCACCGACGAGAACCTGATTGGCCACGATCTCTCGATGCGCCTCCCGGAGCCTACGATCCTTGAGGTGGTCTGCAAGAACTTCAACAATACGCTCGGCACCGGAACCGTGTCGCCACTGAAGATCGGATTCACCAAGGGTCGTCACCTCTACCTGAGCTTCCTCGTGACGGCGCTGCGAAACGCGGACCAGTATGGCCGGACGGTACATTACTCGTTCCTCCTGGGCGATAAGGTGCAGAAATGAGCCTCGAACTCCCCAAGGACAAGCAGCTAGCAGAGAAAGTGATCGATGGCCGACAGGAGGAGGCCAAGCTTGCGGCCCAGCACGCGGAGCTAAGGATCAGGCGTGGGGCCCTTGGCTGGCTTTTTGGGACCGGCCGACAATCAGCGACGAACATCGCGGGCCTTTGCATCATCGCTCTCCTGCTTGCGGGCGTCGTGGTCTCGTTCAGAGGTACCGGGGATTCCGCGTTCTCTGTAAAGGACTTCTGGTCCGTCATCGCCCCGATCATTTTCGGCGCTCTCGGGTACATCTTCGGATCCACGCCGGGGACGCGCGACCGGTCCCAGGCTCCGGAGGAGCAGTAGTTGGCCGGGGAGACATCCCCTCGACTGTCACTCCTCAGCGGTTCAAACCCGCCGAACCCGGCCACCAGCCGCCCCCACCCTACAATCGGCACAACACAGGATTTACCTTCATTTGGGCGGACACTGGTCGCCACGCATACCCATCGCGCCGCCCATGGATGCTTGTGGTCCGGATCCCTCCGCGTGGCCTCGTCGAACATCTCTCCGATGACGGTGCCGGGCGTTTTCAGTACCGACGCGAACACCCGCTTCTGCTGGGCTCTTGGACGAGGTTTACGGGATGTACGGTCCAAATTTCGGATGATGTCCTCCGGAGTCCTCGGCTGGGGCCCAAGCGTTTAGACAGTGGCCACCGTTGCCATACGCTTTCTGTTGTTCTTTTCACCCTTGCTCAGACGATTATTCGGCTTTGAGTTGGAGTTTTCTGCTGCCTCCCGTTTGGCCGTACGCAGTCCCTCCGGGCGCATGATAATCCCCTTCAGCTCTCTACCCTGTTATCCCACAGCCAACTCCTGAACTCGCTCCCATTCCGTCTCCAGCCCAAACCGTTGAACCAGCTCCAGGATCATGCCCCGGTCGAGCGACGACGCGCGCAGACGGACGATCCCGGCAACATCACGAAGCTGGCGCTCCGATTCCGCCAGCTTCGACCAGCGCATCTTGGAGACGATTGTGTCTTCTGCGGTGGTGACATAGAGGGCCACACCGGCCAACAATACGCGCTGGCGACGGCCAAGCTGCTCGGCCGTGTATACATCTCGGGGGAGAATAATGTCAGCCTTCCACATCGTCTGGAGGTCAATGATGTTGATGGGCTGGCGAGTCTTGAGGCTCTCCAGCACCATTTCACGATCGAAGTAGTATTCCTCCTCCGGAAATTCACGCTCAAGGGCGGCGATGTCCCCTCTCTGTATGCTCGCGATAATGTCCACATCCCGCGTCATCCGCGGTTCACCGTGGAAACTGCTCGCGACGGAGCCAACCACCGCATACACAACGCCCGACCGCTCGAAAGCACCGGCCACCTTCGAAAGGAGGGTATCCAGCCCCGATTCCTGCACTACCTCGACCTCGCTTCAAACACCCGCCTCGCCAGATCCTCCCCCAAATACAGTCGGGCAACCTCCCAACGTACCTGCTCCTCCGTCGCCTCTGGTATCCGCGCCCGAATCCCTGCGATGCTGATGCGCCGGCATTCCTCAGACATCTGCAGTGCCATTTGCAGACACTTTTCTGGCCCGGCTGCCCGATAGAGCCCGGTCAGTACCTTCCGGGCGGCAGGTGTGGTGTCGGTGGCGGCCATTTGGGTTGCCTATCGCAGTCACCCCCAAAAGCAAGAACCCCCCGGCTGCCGGGATTGGGGACTTGTCGGCGCTCTTCCGCCCTCACCCCAACCCCTTCTCCAGCTCCGCGATCTTCGCCTTCAGCCGCTCCAGGGCCTCCCGGACCCGCCGCTTTTGGAGGCCGCTCACCGTTCGGCCAGAGAGCTGGAGGCCCAGGTCGTCGAGATCTTCGGCGGCTTTTTCGAAGCGCGTGACCACCCGGCCAAGCTGGATCTGCTTTTCCGGAGTTTCGGGCGGGGCCGCAGGTTGGAGGCCGGGTAGCTCCGGCTGCGCGTCGATCCACCGCCCGGCGGCGGCCGAGCTGACGGCGTCCCGAAGCTGACGGCTGCTCCATTGGTTCTCCGTGGTCGCCTCCGCCAGCAGCTTCCGCGTGGCGCTGTCCCCCACCCGCGCCAGCTCCACCACATGCGTGAACAGCAGCTTTTCCACCGTTCCAGGCGGCAGGGTGGCAACGGCAATGTGGGCGACAATACACTGCCGTAGCACACTTTCTCCAAGCCCCAGCTCGCGAATGTCCTGCCGATGCACCGCCAGAAAGTCGCTGAACCGGTGGTCTTTGTCGGGGGAATGGCTCCGGTAGGCGTCGGCGTCGCTGTGGAAAAACTCCTCCAGCATCAGCCGGCCTACCTCCAGTCGGAAGTAGAGCAGGTGGTTCCTCGAAAGTTGTGCAAGTCGCTCCAGCGTGGGCCGGAAGTCTTGGGCCGGGGTCAGCGCGATCATGGAGGCTCCAGGGGAGGGGGAATTTGTATCCGACGGGGCGCCTGCGGGTGCGCGGAGTTCGGCTTTTTTCGGGGGAGCGGGGGGCCGGAGGGGAGCTTTGGAACTCTTCAGGCGCCTGAAGAGTTGAAAAGCTCTCAGAGAAATGTGCTTACGTTTACAATCGCGGCGGGTGGTTTGACCCTCCCCGCTTCACCGGGTTAGCTGCGCCCCCGGACTCGCTTCCCTGTTCAAACAAACCCGACCATCCCATCCCCCACCGACGGAGCCGAAGGCGTCACCGTGGGGGTGGAGTTCGAAGCGGAATCAGAACACGATGTGGAGATGCAGCGCGGTGGCTGGCAG
>JBEIQS010000201.1:0-10507 GCA_040376425.1 Alphaproteobacteria bacterium
AGAGGGTGCGGATGGTGGTCACCATGATCGGGGCGCCCGCGCTGCGCTTGAGCTGGCCCGTCCATCCCTCCCGGAATCCACCTTCCAACTTCAAAAACCAACGATCAGTCGGCGCAACCAATACGCAACTCAACACGTCGGAATAGCTCTCGGTGATCAGGGCCTCGCCGCCGATCCGGCGCCCACTCTGGGCCACACGGCGCGTACACATGGACTGCCACAGGGGCCCGGCGGGGTCCTGCACCTGGATCCGGCATGGGTCGGTGCGATCCACCCACTCCACGGAATCCAGCGAGCCGGAGCGAACGTCCGATGCGTCGCAGGCTGCCTCCAGAATTGTCCACTCGCCAACTTTTTCCGGCATGCCCAGCGCGGACTGGCCGGAGGGCACCCAAACATCGGCCGAGCCGGCCAGCTCGGGCGGGGGCGCCATGTAGGGAACACGAGTGGGGGCACAGGCGAGGAGCAGCCACAACATTTCTCCTCTATATTCCGACTCACTGCAAGATGGCCAACCATGCGGTGCCGGAAGGCTCAGGTTAAGCGCGTCCCATGGCAAAACCTCCCCCCTCCGATCCCTGGGAAGACCTGCTCTCCCAGCTCGACGCATCCCTGGATGAGCTGGATTTTCCGGATGGACCCACGCGGGATGCGGTGCTGGAGGGCGTGCGCGACGCTCTGGAGAGCCTGACCGGCGGTCAGGTCGGCCCGCCCCCCGGCCCACCCAAGGTGGAGGTGGTGGAGGGAGGTCGGGATGCCTCGTCGCCGCGTGTGGAGGGAGAACGCCCGGCATTGCGCGTTGCGCGCGAGCCCACCGAGGGCCGCAGCAGCGGCGTGACGGTCCTGCGCCTGGATCCGCGCGCGGCGGCCCTGGCCGACGAAGGCAGAATCCTCCTGCGGGATGCCGCGTCCACGCAGCGGGTGTACTTCGGGCCCGAGCACCCACAGACCTACCGGATTCTCTGCGACAGCGGCTCCTTTACCGTGCTGGTAGACGGCGAGGATCCCTTTGACCTGGAGGAGGGCCAGAGTGTAGATGTGGACGGTGGGGTGATCTCGGTGACCCGGCCGGAGCCGGAACCGTCGGAAGGCCGCTACGTTCGGATTGGCGGAAGCTGAGCGGATCCGGGCCCACCATTGCTATTGACGTGTCAATAGTAGCTCCGCATTAACCGATTGTGAACCGACTTCTGACCGACGACCATCTGGCCAGACCACCCGGATCGCGTCCACCTTTTCCTGCTCTCCCAGCCCAAAATGCAGCTCGGCCGGGCCTGAGGAGGCGAAGCTGGTTCCCCCGGCATGCAGCCAGCGGAGCTGCGTCTGGCCGCCCGCTTCCAGCTCCACCCGCGCGCCGATGGCGTTCCGGTTGGGGCCGGCTTGGGCCAGCCGCAGCCGCAGCCAATTCCCGGTGGGGCAGTCGCTCTGGTAGATATGGACGCCGTTGTCCAAGGCGATGACCACCAGATCCATGCTGCCGTTTTGATCCAGATCGGCGCTGATCAGGCCGCGCCCCATGCTGGGATCGGGGATGCGCCAGGCAGAGCTCTGAGAAAAAACCCCGCGTTCCTGGGTGAAAATCGCGTCGGACTCCGCCTGCGGGTTGGAGAAGCCGAAGTCATCGGCCAGGATGGAGCCGGGCAGGGCGCCAAAGGTGACTGCGGCGTCGACGTCGCCGTCGTTGTCCAGGTCGGGCAGCTCCACGCCCCAGGCCAATTGCTGGTCTGCCTCCAGGGGAAAGCCGCGGGCGCGGGTACCGTCCACCCAGCCGCCTTCGGCGGGCTCCAGCAGCTTCATCTCCGCCCAGGAGGAGAGCAGCAGGCTGGGGATCGGCCCCCCGTCCAGAGAGGCGACCGCCACCCCCATACCCATAATCTCAACCTCTAACCCACTCTTTCCGGGACCCTCCTCCGAAAAATTCCCCTCCCCGTCGTTCCAGAGCACCCGATTCGGACCGGACCAGGGGCCGAAGTCGTTGACAAAGTACAGGTCCAGGTCTTGATCGTCGTCCAAGTCCTGCATCAGGCAGGTGCTGGGGTAGAGATCGGCCACCGGTGCGAGCCGCGCACTGACGTCGCGGAAGCCACCTTTGCCATCCCCAAACAGAAGCTCGCTGCCGTCGCCGCCGGGAAGGTCGTTTGCTTCAAAATCCGCCTTCGTGGGGCGCACAGCCGCGTGGTTGCAGATCAGCAGGTCGAGCCTGGCGTCGCCGTTCAGGTCGCCCCAGGCGCCCCCCAGTGTCCAGGTCTGCTTGGTGGACACCGTCTGCACCTCCGGGAAGCTCCCGTCGCCGGCATTCTTTAACACAAAAGAACCGTCCTCACCACCGAGGAACACGTCGAGATCGCCATCGGCATCGAAGTCGGCCATGGCCACACTTTCAGCCACCGGGGTGGCCCCAGAGCGGTCTTTTTCCTCCGTGAAGCCGCCAGGCCCCCCATGCAGAAGACGGCTCTCCGGGTGGTTTGCAACAAAAATGTCCAGCCAACCATCGCCGTCCAGGTCGCCAACCGCAGCCCCCTGGCCCGTCCGGTCTCCCTCTTCCGGTGGCAGGTGCTGTTCCCGCAACGGTACCCCCGAGGGCGTGCAGGCCGCCGCAGCCTTCACCTGCACCGCCACATCGACCTCCGCCACGGGCAGCTCCGGGATGGGGTCCGGGGAATCGCCGGTGCACGCGGTCCCCAGCAGCAACAACACCATGACGCCCACCTGCCTGGACCGAGTATAACATCCGGCCAGGTTTTTTCTTTCACGGCGGGCATGGCAACGCCAGGAGCCTCCCCGAAAAGCCCGACGGGGTCCGAACGATGGCCCTGCAGCGCTTTACGCGGATCCCTTCTCAGCGCGACCTCTTGGCCTGCGATGGGGTGGTGCGCCTCAGTCGCGGCGGATCATCAGCTCCCGATCCACAGGCTGCGACTCAACCACGGAGTGTCGGCCATCCGGCCAGATCACGGTGATCTCCTCCACCTCTTCCGCCTCCCCCAGGCCGAAGTGCAGCTCCACTGGCCCCGAAGATGCAAAGGAGGTCCCTCCCCCGTGCAGCCACTGCACCTGCCGCTGCCCGTTGGCGACCACCTCCACCCGCGCACCGATCGCCTGCCGGTTCATGCCCGGCTGCTCCAGGATCACCCGCGTCCAATGCTGGGTAGGACAGTCGTTCAGGTACACGTGCAGGCCGTCGTCCAGAGAGTGCACCACCAGATCCATACTCCCGTTCCGGTCGATGTCCGCCGAAATCAGGCCGCGGCCCGAGCTGGGATCGGGCAGAGACCAAGCCGGATCCTGCACAAAGCCCTCGTCGGTGTGCAGGAAGATGGCGTCGGACTGATCCGCGGGGTTGACATAGCCCAGGTCTTCCCAGCCTTCGTTGTCCCCTTCTTCAGAATAGCCACCGGTTCCGTGGTTTTCGTCGTCACCAAGCGGCTGTTCGCCCTGGATATTCCCAAAGGTGATCGCTGCATCCATGCGCCCGTCGTTGTTCAGGTCCGGCATGGCCACGCCCCAGGCCACCTGCTGATCCTCGGCCAGTTCAAAACCCCGCACGCGGGTGCTGTCCACCCAGCCGCCCTCCGCGGGCTCCAAAAACTTCATCTCATCCCAGGAAGAAAGCAGGAGAGACGGAATGGGGCCGCCATCCATCGAGGCCACCGCAACGCCCATACCCTGGATTTCCACCTCCAAGCCGCTGTCCACATCTTCGGCGAAGGTCCCCGTTCCATCGTTCCACAGCACCCGATTCGGCCCAATCCAGGGGCCAAAATCGTTGACGAAGTACAGGTCCAGGTCGCGATCATCATCCAGATCCTGCATCAGGCAGGTGTTGGGATACAGCTCCTTGACGGCGTCGATCCGCTCCCGCGCATCCTCAAAGCCCCCTTTTCCATCGGAGAGCAGCAGCCAGCTTCCGTCGCCGGGAGGCGCCTCGCCCGCCGCCACCTGTGTGGGTGGGGGGGAGTACAGGCTGCGGTTGCAGACCAGCAGGTCCAGGTCCCCGTCGGCATCCACGTCGCCCCAGGTTCCGCCGAAGGTAGCGGCATGGTCGTCGGCGACGGCGAAGTATTCGGGGAATTGGGTGGTCCCATCGTTCACCAACATGTAGGACTTCCGGTCGGTCCCTACAAAAATATCCAGGTCCCCGTCTGCATCGTAGTCGGCCATACTCGCCGACTCAGCGTGAATGTCGGTGACGAGCAGGCGATCGGAGTGATCCTCCAGGCGCTCCTCCCCGCCCAGGAGAAGCTGGTTGCCGTTGCGGTTGGGAACAAAGATGTCCAGCCACCCCACACCGTCCAGATTTCCAACCGCCATCCCGGCACTGGGAAGGGCGGGCTCGGTGGGACGGAAGTGGAACTCCTGCAGCCCCGGCGTGTCGGGGGTGCAGGTGGGGCTCTCCCCCTGCTCCACATGCACCGCAACGGGCTCCGGGGGCCGCACCAGCGGACTCAACGCCATTTCCGACTCTTCGATGCAGGCGCCGCGCAGAAAGAGAAGGTGGAACATGCTTTGACTTTGCACCTTCCTCACAGGCCAGGGAAGAGGCTCGATTCGAAATTCCCGATAGAAATTTCCAAGGCCGAAAAAAAACGAGTCAAAGGCACACAATTCCCTGACATCGGTCCATACCACATGCATGAATTTTGACAGGCCTTGGACAAGAAAAAGCTGCAATCGGCGCGCCGAGGTGGCGGGGGGCGACAGACACCCCATTCCCGCTGCTGCCAAACGGAAATGCCTCCGTCCGAACTCAAACCGACCCTGCGAATTGCGGGAGGCTCAGTCCCTGGAGAGGTGCAGGAGTACATCCGCAGGCTGATCCTCCACAACGGACTGCTCGCCGTTGGGCCAGATGACGCGGATTCGATCCACGCGATCCGCACTCCCCAGCCCGAAGTGCACTTCGGCAGGCCCGGAGGAGGCCATGGAGACGCCACCCGCGTGCACCCACTGCACCCGGGTCTGGCCACCGGCCTCCAGCTCCACCCGCGCGCCAATCGCCTGCGGATTCGCGTCCGCCTGCTCCAGGCTCACCGTCACCCAGTGTTCGCTGGGACAGTCGTTCATATAGACACGCGTACCGTCGTCAAGTGAGTGAATCACCAGGTCCATACTACCATTCCGATCCAAATCCGCCGCCACCAAGCCTCGGCCCGAGCTGGGATCATCCAACCTCACATCCGAGGACTGTACAAAGTACCCGTCGTCTTGCTGAAACAATGCATCCGGTTGATCCTCCGGGTTCGACATCCCAAAGAGCTCCCCTTCCACTCCATCCAGCGCCCCGAAGGTGGCGGCCGCGTCCAGATCTCCGTCGTTGTCCATGTCGGGCATGGCCACCCCCCAGGCCACCTGCTGCTTCGGTTCCAGCCCGAAGCCGCGCGCAGCGGTGCTGTCCACCCAGCCCCCCCCCATCGCTTCGACAAATTTCACTTCTCCCCAGGAAGAAAGCAGCAACGAGGGCAGGGGGCCTCCATCCATCGAGGCCACGGCCACCCCCATACCCATCACCGAAACCTCCAGGCCGCTGCTTCCGTCGTCCTCCTCAAAAAAGCCAGATCCATCGTTCCAAAGCACCTGGTTAGGGCCGGACCACGGGCCGTAGTCGTTGACCATATAGAGGTCCAGGTCCTGGTCGTTGTCCAGATCCTGAAGCAGGCAGGTGTTGGGGTAGAGCTGCGCCACGGCGCCAATCCGCTCGGAGGCATCTACAAAACGCCCCCGCTGATCAGACAAAAGAAGCTGGCTGCCGTCTCCACCGGGGAGGTTGTTTGCCGCCAGTTGTTCCTCGCTGGGCGCGGCCAGGCTGTGGTTGCAGATCAGCAGGTCCAAAGCCCCATCCCCATCCACGTCTCCCCAGGCTCCACCGATGGCCAGGGCGGCCTTTTCAGATATGCGCACCCAATTCCGAAAATTCCCACTTCCGTCGTTGGTAAAGACGTAGGAGCCCTCGGAGCTGCCCACGAAGATGTCCACATCCCCGTCGGCGTCGTAGTCGGCCGCGCTCACCCCCTCGGAGAGAATGTCCGTTTTGATCAGACGATCAGTGGCATCCACGAAGCCCCCCCCGGGTGCCCAGCCAGAGCTGGTTGGCACGGTGGTAGGGCACAAAAAGGTCCAGCAGCCCATCGGCATCAAAATCGGCGACGGCCACACCGGGTCCAGCCCGCACCTCCGGTGGTGCGTCCAGCCGGTGCTCCGCCAGTCCACCACCGGTCGGGGAGCAGCTCGTGGAGGCGACGGCGCTCGCCCGCACCGGAACCAGGTCGCCGGAGGGCGAGGTGGCCTCGCCCACACATGCGAAGAGGGGCAGGAAAAGTGCAGCGCTTGCGGACGCCTGCGCCCGAATCCCCCCGCACCAGGACTTTCCTTTCATCTGTTTTTTCAATGTATCAACAATACACTTCGAAAATCAGAAATATTATACCAGGTCAAATTTCAAAATTTCTCTCGCTTTCATGTGGATGTCTCTCCAGAGGTGACCCATGAGAGAGATCGCCACGACGCCGGGGCCGCGCCGCTAGTCTCGCGACAGGCGAAGCATCGCATTCACCGGCTGATCCTCCACCTCCGACAGATCGCCATTGGGCCAGATCACCCGGATTCGATCCACCTTTTCAGCACTTCCCAGCCCAAAATGTGCCTCGACCGGCCCCGAAGAAGCCATCGAGGTGCCCCCTGCATGCAGCCACTGCACCTGCGTCCGTCCGCCGGCCTCCAGCTCTACCCGCGCGCCGACCGCCCGGCGGTTGCCACCCCGCTGCTCCAGGCTCACCGTCACCCAGTGCTGGTCGGGGCAGTCGTTGAAGTAGACATGCGTGCCGTCGTCCAGGGACTGAATCACCAGGTCCATACTTCCGTTCCGGTCCAGGTCGGCGGCAATCAATCCGCGACCCGAGCTGGAATCTTCCAGGTTCGACTCGGCGGGTTGTACAAACTGACCATCCTCCTGGCGGAACAGGGCGTCGGGCTGAACCTCCGGGTTGGAAAGGCCCAAATCCTCCGTCTCCACATCCAGAAGCGCGCCAAAGGTCACGGCAGCATCCAGGTCTCCGTCGTTGTCCAGGTCCGGCATGGCCACGCCCCAGGCCACCTGCTGCTGCTCCCCCAAGGCGAAGCCCCGGGCGGCGGTGCTGTCCACCCAGCCCCCACCCTTCGCCTCCACAAACATCATCTCTCCCCAGGAAGAAAGCAGCAGAGAAGGCACCGGACCCGCATCCGCAGAGGCCACGGCCACCCCCATCCCCATCACCGTGACCTCCAGGCCACTATTGCCGTCGTCCTCGGCAAAAAAGCCTTTGCCATCGTTCCAAAGAACCCGGTTGGGACCAGACCAGGGACCAAAGTCGTTGACCATGTACAGGTCCAGATCCTGATCGTTGTCCAGATCCTGGAGCAGGCAGGTGTTCGGGTAGAGCTTGTCCACCGCGCCGATCCGCTCGCTCACGTTGATAAAACCGCCCTTTTTGTCCGAGAGTAGCAGCTCGCTGCCGTCGCCACCCCGAAGGCTGTTGCTGTTCAATTCCTCGGGGGTGGGCTGGTTGAGCGTGTGGTTGCAGATCAGGAGATCCAGCGCGCCATCGCCGTTCACGTCGCCCCAGGTGCCGCCAATGCTCCAGGACGTCTTGTCCGAGACCTGCGTCCATTCCTGAAAAGAGCCCTCGCCGTCATTGATCAGCAGGTAGGACCCGGACGAGGTGCCCAGAAAGATGTCCGGGTCGCCGTCGGCATCGTAGTCCACACTGCTCGCACTCTCGGAGCGGAATTGGGTGCGGGTCAGGCGCTCAGATTCCTCCCACATTCCCCGGGGAGTACCCATCAGCAGTTGGTTACCGCTGTGGTTGGGCACGAAGATATCCAGAAAGCCATCGCCGTCGAAGTCCTCCACCGCCACCCCCGGACCCGGTCGGGCCCCCACCGGCGGTTCCACACGCTGCTCCGCCAGCCCGTGCCCCGTGGCGACACAGCCTTCCCCCTCCTGCGCCTCCACACGCACCGGGACCAGCTCAGGGGCGGCTGGAAGAGGGGCTTCCGAAGCACAGGCAAGGAGGAGAAGGAGAGGGCTCATGTGTCGATAGTGCGATCACAGCGATCCTTTCGGCAAGGTCCATACCTCGGAAATTTCTATCCAAAATCTCATCTCATCGGGAACGTGTAATTCCCCGTGACAATTCCCTGACAGGCGTCAGGAGTGAGCACACAGACTCCTGACAATCTCCAGACAAAACCTGGTGGCGGGTGGCGCGAGGCATCGCTCCCGCCGCTGTGGTGGGCACTTTGGACGGCAGACCGATGCCACGCGGGCGGGTCACGCAGAGCCCAGCGAGGCGATGGGCCGCTCAGCGGGGCAGCAGCTCCCGGAGGGCCTGCTCGGCGGCGAGGTGCTCGGCGTGGCGGCGGGCCGGGCTGCCGCGCACCGGCTCAAAGCGCCGCCCGTTCACCTCAACCTGCACCATGAAGAAGGGCTGATGGGGAGGGCCGCCCTGGGAGAGCAGGTGATAGTCTACTTTCCACCCACGCTTCTGGCACAGCTCGTTGAGGCGACCCTTGGGATTGCCGCCGGTCGGATCGACCGCAGCCGGAGCGACGGCCGGCGCTTCGTCCCGTTGCAGCCGCAGGCGCACCTCGGGCAATGCGAGCGCCGCCGCCGCTTTCCGGGCCCCCTTTTTCGAGCTTCCCTCCACCGGTCCATAGACCTCGCCGCCCACTTCCACCACATAGGTGAAGGTGAGGGCGTGCGCGCTGCCCTGGTGGCCCAGCTCCCGGTAGTCGGGCACGGGCCAGCCACGGGCCTGCGCGAGCTCTTGCAGCAGCTTGGTGGGATTTTCCGGCATCTGCGCGATTGTTTCGGGCAGGTGCGGCAGCATCAGTGGGCGCAGCAACTCTGCCGCCGCCGTCAGTCCTGCATCCAGGTAGCGGGCGGCCACCACCGCCTCAAAGGCATCGGCAAGGTTGCTGTCCCGCTGGGTACCGCCCGACTGCTCTTCGCCCCGACCCAGGCGCAGCTTCGCGGGAATCCCCAGCTCCCGCGCCCATCGTGCAAGGCTGGGCTCGTCCACCAGGGTCTGCCGAAGGGCGGTCAGATCCCCTTCGTTGGCATCGGGGTAGCGGTCGTAGAGCATGCGGGTGACCACCAGCTCCAGCACCGCATCCCCCAGAAATTCCAGCCGCTGGTTGTCCGGATTCCCCGGATTTTCCGATGTATAGGAAGAGTGGGTCAAGGCCTGCCGGAGCAATGCCTCGTTCTTGAAGTGATAGCTGAGGATCACAGGCTCAACTCCGCAGAATCACTGACTTTTTTGGGGGCGACGATATAGCCACCCCCCAGCACTTCGTCGCCCGCATAGATCACCACGGCCTGTCCGGGGGCCGCAGCCCGCGCGGGGGCCTGAAAATCGAGGAGGAAGGGATCTTCCGAGCGCACCGTGCAGGGGATCAAGGCCCCCCGGTGGCGTATGCGTGCCATCAACACCTCGCCCGCTTCCGGGCGACGGATCCACGAAAAGCCGCGCGCTTCCAGGCGGGAGGAGAGCAGCCGATCAGGAGGCCCCACCACCACCCGGCGGCGCGCGGCATCCACGGAGAGCACATACCAACGCTCCCCCATCGCCACATTCAGTCCCCGGCGTTGACCGACGGTAAAGCGGTAGTAGCCATCGTGATGACCCAGGACTTTGCCCTGCTCGTCCACGATCTCGCCCGCAGCCTCCAGGTCCGGCGACTTTTCGCGCACAAAGCGGGTGTGATCATCGTCCGGAAGAAAGCACACTTCCATCGACTCTGGCTTCTCGGCGGTGACCAGCCCCAGGCGACGGGCTTCGGCACGCACCTGCGCTTTGGTCATGCCGCCCAAGGGGAAGAGCGTGCGCTGTAGCGCCTCGGGCTTCACGGGGAAAAGGAAATAGGTCTGGTCTTTATCGGCGTCTGTCGCCATGAAGAGGCGCCCATTTTCCGTGCGGGCATAGTGGCCGGTGGCCAGCGCATCGGCGCCCAGGGCCAGGGCCCGGCGCAGGAGGACCGAGAACTTCAGCACCCCGTTGCAGGCCACGCAGGGGTTGGGGGTCAGGCCGTTGCGGTAGTCTTCCGCAAAACGATCCATCACCGCCGTCTTGAAGGCTTCCTGAAGGTTGAGCACGTAGAAGGGAAAACCCATCCGATCGGCCACACGACGGGCATCCAGCACGTCGTCCAGCCCGCAGCAGTGGCCGGCCTCGCCCTCCACCACATCATGCAGCTTCATATGGACGCCGATCACCTCGTGCCCCTGCTCCTGCAACAGCGCCGCACAGACCGATGAGTCCACCCCACCGCTCATGGCTACAACCACCCGCATGCGACCTCCGCCGGGCTGCTATCCCGATTTTCCCCCCGCGCCCTATTCCGGGGGGATCTCATCTCTTGACGCGTCAAGATTTTCGTGAAGCCAGGACTTGCTTCAGACGCTCGGAGAAATCGCGGAGTCCACAATCCTGGATGTTCCGGGCGCCGGGATCGGCGCTGTGCTCCACCC
>JBEIQS010000398.1:0-3158 GCA_040376425.1 Alphaproteobacteria bacterium
CGGTCATATGGTCACCATCTGATGGTCATATGACCGACCCATGACCCGCCAAAAAAACACCTTACATCCAACCTGTTCTCCATAGGATCTCCATGTCAAACCCCCATGATCGTCATATGACCCGGCCCTCCGCCCCGTCGGCTCGCCTCTCCAACACCCAGCTCCGGGCGGTCGAGACCCTGCCTGTCCCCGCCGAAACCGCGAGCGACACGGCGGTACCGCGCATCCCCACCACCGTCGTCTCCTCCTGGAAGGGCGGCGTCTGGAAGACCTGTATCTCCGCCAGTATTGCCGAACGGCTGGCCTTTGCCGGCCTGGACGTGCTCTACCTGGTCACCGACGACCAGCTCGACGCCCGTCGGCGGCTGGGCATCTCCGAATCCGACCCGGACGTGGCGAGGGTGCAGCGCGGCCCGGGCAGCATCACCGTGGTGGGCCTCGCCGGGCCGCATGCCGTGGAGCTGCTCTACCGGTCGGGGCCAGGCCGCTTCGGGCGGTTTGACACCATCATTGTGGACACCCCGCCCGTCAAAAAGGGTGGATGCCTGCCCGGTGTACTCCTCATCGCACCCACCGACGGTGACGACGCTTCCGCGAACCTGATCCGGATGCTGCGGGCGACGCCCGCCAATACCGAGATCGTGCTGGTCCGCATCGAGGCGGTTCCCAAGCGGGAATGGGCGCAGGACGCCGCTGTTATCCACGACGCTTCAAACCACACCGGCGCGCTGTCCTACCTTCCCGACCCGCTTCCGCGCACCGACGAGGTCCGGGAGGCGCTGAACCGGGGCCAGTCGGTGTGGACGCTGGCCCGGCGCGGGCACACCCGCGAATTCTTGGTGGGGATCGAGTCGTTGGCGGGCGTGGCCTGGGCGCGCATCCGTCCCGACACGACCCTCCCGCCGCTGAGCGCCAACGCTGCGTCCGCCGTACATATCCGGGGCTGGGACGACGATGCTTGATCCCGTTCGAGCACGCGCCGAAGCCGACGCCGCAGAGCGGCGGGGGGCGGGGACGTTGTGGGCGGCGGGGCCGGTGGCCTGGGAGACAGTGACGGCCGGTGTGGTGTCTCAGCCCGAGGTGGTGCCGGTGGTGGAGGAGGATGTCGCCGAGGCCCCGCAGACCCGCGTCGCTACGTTTCCCAGGCAGGAGGCTCCAAAGACGCAGGAGGTACCCACGGCGCTGCTCACGGCGATCCTGGCGCGCCTGGAGATGGGAACGGCGGCCGGCAGCGGTGTGCCCGCCTGGCTGGTGGAGGCCATCGGGAATCCGCTGACCTACGACGCGGCGGCGGGGAATCGGAAGGACGTGTGCGCGCGTGTGGACCCGGCGTTGTATCGGAGGTTGCAGGCGATGAAAGAGCGCCTGGGGCTGCGGACAACGGCGGGGGCGTGGGAGTATGTGCTGCGGGCGGGGTTGGCGGTGGGGGAGCGGGGGACTGCATCGTAACAGCAGGGAGGCTGGATTTTGTCAAGATGTCCGGCTTTCGGGGGAATGCTCACAACGCCCTCTGGAGAGTTCGAAAATGATGGCGTGGATATGACGCGGCGCCGCTACTCAACCAGGGATGCACCGTAGAAGAGCCAAACCGCCCCCGCGTCCTCTCCGCCATCGTCGTCTTTTATGGAGCTGAGTAGCAGATCATCCAGACCATCCCCGTCCAGATCGCCTGCGGCAAGCGCGTCGCTAAGGGCATCATCCCCATCTCCCTGGATCTCTATTGCGGCATCCGTCAACAACCAGCTTCCTTCCAGTGGCCCATGGAAAATATAGGCAGCACCTGCGATCTGAATATTGCCGGTGGTGACGACTGCATCGAAGGCACCGTCTCCGTTTAGGTCCAGCACCGTTCCGGCTCCGGTCCCCGCCCTCACCTCCGTACCAAAGAAAGTGACCACCGCATCCCGCACTACATCCATCTGGCTGTTCACGGGCCCCAGCACTACATAGGCGGCCCCTGCATCTTGTGCCTCCTGATCATTCCTCGCATCCACGATCCACAGATCGGCATAGCCATCCTGGTTGAAGTCAAAGGGGCTCTGCTGAGACCAGACCGAAGGGGCAAGTTGGATATCCGCGTCAGCGGCGGCAAGTTCACCGGCGGGCGGATCGTTGTACAGCAGGGTGAACAACGCGGAGTTCTCAGCACCGTTTACGCCCATCTCGTCCACTCCATCTCCGTCGGTATCGCCTGGAGAAAAAGTCGAAAAAAGCTTGGCGGAAGAAGGATCCAGGATGCGGTTCGCCGCGTCGGACACATCCAACTCTCCCTCCACCGGACCATGCAGGATGTATGCGACGCCGCCGCCATAGAAGGGGGCCCCCACCAGCATATCCGGGATGCCGTCCCCATTAAAATCTCCGCCGCCGACCGTCGCACCGGCGTCGCCACTGAGATAGTTGGTCCCCGTGTGCTCGCCAGTAAAGACCACATCCGACTCGGTCAAGTCCATGCTGATTTGAATGGGGCTCAAAAACAGATGCGCCTGGCCCGGCCGGTCTGGAGCGGCTTGGCCCCCCCCGGGGGCCCCCACCAGGATATCCTCCACCCCGTCCAGGTTGGTGTCGCCCAGAAAAGCCAGATCATACCCTGCCAGGTCATCGACGGTGCCCACCAAGGTGGTCTGGGCAGTTCCGAAACTCACGGTCCCGGATCCAAAGTCGGGTCCATTAAAAATGTACACTACACCTGTATTCAGGCCAAACGTGGAGCTGGTGGGAACCCCAATCAGAATGTCAGGATAGCCGTCGCCATTCACATCCTCGCCGGACGCCAGACTGATGCCCAAGGAGCCCTGCCAAGGATAGCCCGCAAACTTGACATCCGCGTCGTCCACGGCCATCACCCGACCGGTAACAGGGGTGCTATCCTGGGAATCGGGAACTGATTCCACCGGAACTTCTGAGTCTGAGTGTGTCGGGGGAGTGCTGTCGGCGGCGGAATCCTCTGCGGAATGGTGAACCGGCGCGCTGTCTTCGGTTTTGGGTGGTACGGTCGCAGGACCGATACAGGCGAGGAACAGGAGAGGGCTCATGGTCTGGTCATCCGAGGCCACAGCTTGCGGGCATTTTCGCTCTGCACCTTGTTCAGGGCGAAGATACCCAACTTGCCTTCGTAACGAAGATAGTCCAAATAGTGGTTCACCGACGCACGGTAC
>JBEIQS010000265.1:0-7166 GCA_040376425.1 Alphaproteobacteria bacterium
CCCGCGCCGGTCCCCGCGCCGGTGCCCGCGCCGGCGCCCGCCCCCGATCCCTGGGGCACCCCCGCCCCCGCCCCTGCGCCAGACCCCTGGGGCACTCCTGCCCCCGCCCCTCAATAACCGTCGTTGGAGGTGAAGAATGCTGCGCCTTCTCGCATGTCTCGCGCTGATCGCCCTTCCCGCTGTTGCTCAGGCCGCCGAGGTCCTGCGCTTCAAAGAGGAGAACATTCGGGCGAAAGTACAGAAACCGGAAGTAGCCTATATCTATTCCAGGCCGGATCTCACGCCTCGCTATGATCTGGAGCTGCGGGAGTCCTTCCTGCCGCGGATCGAGCAGTCGGTGCAGGGCAAGCCTTTTTAGGCCGGGGGTTTATTGACGCTCCTGGATCTTTTCGCGGATATGTTCGAAGAAGGCGGCTTCTTCATGTATCCCATTGCCGTTTGTGCCGTGATCGGGATGGCGCTTGCGCTGGAGCGCTTTGTCTACCTCTTCCTGCGTGCCTCGTTGAATTCGGGTGCCTTTATGTCACTGGTTCAGCGGGATTTGTTGGCAGGGAACGTAGAAGATGCCTTGAAGCTTTGCAATGCCGAGCCATCCGCTGCCATCGCCCGGGTCATGAAAGCCGGCTTGGTGCGCGCGGGGCGACCCGAGGCCGAGCTGAAGGCTGCGGTAGAAGAGCAGGTACTAGAGGTACAACCCCAGCTCGGCCGCCGGCTCGCCTACCTCCCCATGTTGGCCAATGTGGCAACGCTTTTGGGCCTGCTGGGCACCATTCAGGGCCTGATCTTCTCTTTCCACGCCGTGTCCGATGCAGAGGCCAGTGCGAGAAGTACAGCGTTGGCCGATGGCATTGCGGTTGCCATGTACACCACATTTTGGGGCCTGCTCGTGGCCATTCCCCTGTTGGTGGTCCACTCGCTGCTGGCAGCCCGTGCCAACCAGATCCTGGACGAGGTCGATCACTACGCATTGAAGCTGACGAACCTGCTGAGCACCACAGCCGGCATTGACCTGCGGCGCGACCTGCCGCCCTCCGCCTGAGATGGCAAGAAGGGAGATTCCTCCTGCCGAGCTGGATCTGATCCCTGTGCTGAGCTTGATTGTCCATCTCGTTCCGATGTTGCTGCTGAACGTGCGCTTCATGGACATGGCCGTAGTGCCGGTGCGTGGCCCGGTCGTGCCTGTGGTTGAGGCCCCCGCCCGGGAGGTGGTCGAGGAGCAGGAGCAAAAGCTGGTGGCCGTACGCGTGGAAGCAGGCGGACTGGTGGTGGAGGGGGTGGATGGGGATCCGCGCCTGAGCTGCGGAGGCCCTTGCACGGTGGAGACTGTGGATTTTGCGGGCCTGTCCGTGCTGCTGGAACGTGCAAAGGCGCGGCACCGGACGGAGCGAAGGGTGGTGATCGTTCCGCGGAAGGACAGCTCCTTTGAACTGTTGGTTCGACTGATGGATACCTGCCGAAAAGATAGCAGTGGCGCGGAGCTTTTTCCGGAGCCGCTGTTGGCTGGAGCCGCCCCATGAAGAGAAGGCGGACGGGGAGGGTGGTCGCCGAAGCCAGCCTTACGGTGACCTCGATGATGGATATGTTCACGATCCTCCTGATCTATCTTCTCTACTTTTTCGACCCGAGCAACGACCCCAGCCAGGATCTACAGCTCCCCAGCTCCAATGCCCAAGAGGTGGCTGAAGAACAGACCGCTCTCACCCTTCATTCGGAGGGGGTGATGCTCGGGGCCCGCCAGATTGCTGGTGGGGACTCCCCCGAGGATCTGGAAGCCATCTACGCGGCGCTCAAGGAGCAACGCGATAACGCATCTTCCGAGGGCAATTTGCTCCTGGTGAAATGCGACAAACGTGTTCTGTACGAGCGCCTCGATCGGGTTCTGCGGGAAGCATCTCGTGCCGGCTACACGGACTTCCGCTTTGTCGTCCTGAATGAGCCAGGATAGACTCTCACCCAAATTTTGCGAGCGCCAGCCGCAAGATGTCGTAGATTGATCTGAGAGGAGCCAGCACCATGTCCACACCGAACCCCCAAACGGCCCAGCAAGGCAAAGTGCTGCCGAAGGTACTCCGCATCGGTGTGGTGCAAGAAGGCAAGATTGTGCAGGAACGCCTGATGAAGGTGGGCGAGCCTGTTTTTGTCGGTAGCGGTCCTAAGAACACCTTTGAGATCACCGGCGAAGGTGTTCCGGCGCGCTTGGAGCTGTTCACTGCGAAAGGCAACGCCTACAGCCTCGTCGTGAACGCCGCCGTCAGCGGAAAGGTACAAACGAAAGATGGTCCTAAGGATTTGGACGATCTTCGGAAGGATGCCGTAAAGAAAGGGGATCTCTGGTCCATTCCGATCGGAGAGGAAGTAAAGGGCAAAGTAGTCGTCGGAAAAACCAGTATTCTCTTCCAGTTTGTCCCCGCGCCTCCCGAGCCGATGAAGGTAGCCGCACCCGCCGATTCCAAGGCGAGCTGGATGGACGAGGATGACCCGGTCTTCCTCGGTCTGCTGATGGTGTTCAGCTTCTTTGCAGGTGTCTTTATGTTGTGGGTCCAGCTCACCCCGGTCCGCGAGGTGGACGAGCTGGCCATGGTCGAAGCCGCAGCCGATCTGGTTGTGGATACCATCGCCCTCCCGCCAGAGGTTACTGAAGAAGTGGTCGAGGAGCAAGGCAAGGTAGAAAGCAAGAAGGCAGAGACCAAGTCCTCGAAGAGTACCGACGTTCAGCCCAAGGCGGCCTCCAGCTCCCGGGAGTCGGTGGCCAACCGGTCCCTGCTGATCCAGGCGCTGGGTGCAGGTGGCGCCGGCGCGGGCATTTCGGGCCTTCTGGATGATGACGATGCCAGCGCCGCAAATCTGGCGGAGGCCATGAACGGAGCGTCCGGCGTGGAAAGCGCCACCGCATCGAACATCGGCGTTCGTGGCGGAAGTGGCGGCGCGGGCACCGATGCCCGTGTGCAGGTGGGTTCGGCCACTGGCGGCGGCGTCAATCAGGGCACTGCCAAGGTGGTGTTGCGGGCCCGCACCCAAGACGGTGGCGGTGACCTGGACGTGGAAGAGGGCGACTCTGGTGGAGTTCTCTCCATCATCAAGAAGAACTCGGCTCGAATCACGACTTGTACGGAAAATGCCCTTAAGTCCAACGATCAGGTCAAGGGACGTATCAGCGTTACCTGGCGCATCGAAGGAGGAAAAGTGGCTGGTGCATCCATCGTTTCTAACCAGACGGGTGATGCAGCTCTCGGAGATTGTGTGGTCCGGGCCGTTCGTGCCTTCCGCTTCGATCCCTCCGTGACCGCGACGGTGGATCAGTACACCTGGATTGTTTCCGCTCAGTGAGAAAACGGGTTGAAGAAGCCTGACCTTTGGTGGTCAGGTTTTTTTTCTTCAGGGGTAGCACAATTGCGTCGCGGCGGTTTCAAATCGGGGAAGGCTTCCATCTCATCCCCACGATAGTCTTGGATTCGCAATTTCTTTGCAGTTTATAGTGGCGGTTGGACGCAGGTTTCGCTCCTGCGTTACCGAACGGGACCACAAATGTCCCTGAGAAGTTTCGTGACAAATCTCACTTGAAAGGTATGCTATCGAAATGTCGTACGAGGGAACGATCACGATGCACATGCGACGTGATAAGAGCTTGTAGAAAGAGCGGCGCTAATTCGGTCAACGGGCTATACATACGCCCTAGGAGGTCTGCCATGCGTATAGCCAGAATGGTTGCGGTGCTCTGCCTGCTTGGCGTGCCCGTGGGCTACGCGGCAGACCCGGAAGGGCAGGTGACCCTGGAAGACGGATCCTCGATGACTGCGCAGCAGAAGGTGGACTTCTCGCGGTCGGCTCTGGAGGAGATGAAGACTGCGGTCAAGACCGTTGAAAAGCTCTTTGAGCAAGCGCAGAAAGAAAAGAACGCCGAACAAATCGACTGCCTGAACAAAAAGCTTGAGTCCATGCGCAAGATGGTGGATGCAGCACTGCAGGGCTCTACCGCGATGCAGCAGGCGTTGGCGGCCAATGACAATGTTCACGGCGATCAGGAGTTTCGGAAGATTGCTGTCGCTCTCTCCAAGCTGCGTGAGTTCTTTGCGGAGGCGCTGGCTTGTACCGGTAGTACCGGAGGTGAGAAGGCGAAGTCTGTTGCGACGGTCAACCAGAACACCGAAGATCTGGCGGACGGCTCCCAAGCCGACGATGCCATCGACCCCGCTCAGGATGTGCCCGTTGTAGGCACACCACAGTAACCACGGGGACCTGATTGTACGTTCATGGGCGAAGGTTGAAGGGTGGCTGCGAGCGTCGGGAATCTGTTCCCCGCGGAGGTAGTTTGTCTCGGCGTAGTCTGCGTACCGCTGTGGTCATCCTGTCGCTGCTCGGCGCGTTTCCGGCCGCTGCGGGTCCGGGCGATCATATTCGGGTGGGTGATGCGGAGATCATTCCCTCGATTCGTACCGCCTTCGACTTTCACTCCAACGTCTACCAGGGTAACAGCCCGGACGCGGCCGACACCAACGGCGACGGCATTGCGGATGCTGAGGACAACGTGGTCGCAGCTCCGTTTTGGAGCATCCGGCCCGCGGCGGAGATCAAGCTGGAGGGGCCTTGGATCGCCCTCAGCTTTACCGGTGGCTACGGTGTGCGTGTCTACATCGACACCGCGCCGAAGGACAACTTCAAGGTTGGCCAGCTCAACCGCTTCAACGACTTTGACTTCGCGCTGAACACTCAGATCCTGCCCAACCGCCCGGTGGGATTCAAGATCAGCGACCGTTTCGACGTTCAGAACACCCCCACCACTCTGCATGGCGATGGGGTGGAGAGTGCGAATGTCAACGTGGTCCATATCGGGAACGATTTGGATGGCGGCCTGATCCTGCGTCCAGGTTCGGCCTTGGACATTGGCGTACTGGGCACGTTCTCCTTTGACACCTACCGGTTGCCGGCGGAGTATCAGGAGGCCTACCCGGATTTGTTGCGTTCAGAGGCCCTGGGGAGCCTGAACGACCGGCTGAATTTCGGTCCCATCCTGAATGGAACCTGGCGCTTCCTTCCCAAGACCTCGCTGGTAGGCGGGGCTTCGGTAAACTGGATTCGCTGGAGTGAAAACCTGATTCCCGAGTGGGCAGGCGGTGCCGACGGAAACGTCGGCGAGGTGATTGCCAAGCCGGATGGATTGGCCTGGCGCACCCAGTGGGGCGTGAAGGGACAGGTCAGTGCGCGGCTCGCGGTAGCCGGCGAGGTCGGCTTTGGCCAGATCTACTACGACGAGCAGTCCGTATTGGACTACAACTCGCTCCTGGATTCCTCGCTTGCGGCCTCCGATTTTGACCTGGAGCTGCGCGGCGAAGAGAATTACGCCCGCGACCTCCTCAGCTTCCGCGAAGGGCTCCTTCTGAACGTGGCCGCCACCTACACCCCGGTGCGCGGGCAGACCATCACCCTGGCCTACCGCAAAGACTTCCAGGACGTCCTTTTCTCCAACTACTCCGCCTTCAATGCGATCACGCTGCGCTATGATGGTATGTTCTGGGAGAGGCTGGTGGTCGGTGCGGAGTACGCAATGCGCTTGGACCGCTACCACGGCGAAATCGCTCGCGGCGATGTTTCCCACCGGGTGAAGGCCGATGCCTCTTGGTTGTTCACGCGCTACCTCGCCGCATCTGTCGGCGGTGGCTGGAATGCGCGCTACTGTGCCGACGCCGGCTGCGTCGATCCAACCAACCCGATGGTCACCTACACCCAGACCCAGTACGACGATCTCTGGGGTCAGGTGGGGCTCACCTTCACCTATTGAGCAAAAGCCGTAGCCGCAGCGGGCAATCGGTGGCTACATTCAAGGGAACATGATGTGGTTCCTTTTCACGGTCGCCCTTGCTGCGGATAGCGGTTCGGGTGGTGCAGCGTACCCGTTGCTGTCCAGCTCCTCCCTCTATCGGGCGGGGTCCGGGGACGTACTGTCTCTCGAAGTGTTTGGTGAGGAAGATATGTGCCGAGACCTCCGGGTATCGGCGGAAGGTATCATCTCGGTTCCCTACGCCGGGCAGATCTCTGTCGCCGGTTTGACGGTGGACCAGATCGAGACCATGATCGTGGACCGGCTGCGGAATTCTGTCCTGGTAGCGCCACAAGTCGTCTTGCGCGTGCGCAGCTACGGGCAGAGTGCAGAGGTGGCGGGCCGGGTCAAGGCTGTTGGCCGCTACCCGATCTCCGAGGCCGGCATGACGGTGACGCAGATGCTCACGGCTGCCGGGGGACCTGCGGATGTCTCCGCTCCCATCGCCTATCTCAGCCGAGGCAACGACCGGTTGCGCATCGACTTGGAGGCCATCCTCAATGGCGATCGCAGCACGGACTACCCGGTGGAGCCGGGGGATGTGATTGTCGTTCCCGAAACCCCCATTGTGCAGATCATGGGAGAGGTGGAGGATCCTGGACTGGTCCCCTACCGACCCGGCTTGCGTCTCACTGACGCCCTGGCAGCGGCAAAGGGCCTCACTCAGACCGCAAACCGGCGGGTGATCCTGCTTACGCGCGACGGCGAGACCATCCGGGTCAACTACCTGCGCATCCTGCGGCAGCTCGAGGAAGATCCCGAGCTGCGTCCCTACGACAAGATTGAAGTCATGCAATCCGCCTTCTAAGGTGGGTTTTCCGACGAATCGGTCGGGATACCTAAGACTTTTCATGAGCTTTAGGCGTGACGTGTCAAGAGAAAGGGGGTAGCCTATGGGGGTGGAGGTAGTTGCGTGGCGCGAGTACGCCGAGCGTCCCAGAACTCAGAGGTAGAAGCCCTGCCTGCCCTTCCCGTGCCTGCTGCCAAGCCTGCACGTCGGAAAAAGGTCAGTGCTCCGCCTGAAAAGGTCACCGAACATGGTGCTGGTTCTCTGCCACAGCTATTGCTGATCGGTGGGCTATCGGGTTGTGCGCTGCTGACGCTGGCGTTGGCCAGCTACCATCCGGCGGACGGCTCCCTGGCGTCGGGAGGTGCAGATGTTCACAATCGCGCCGGTCCCATTGGAGCTTGGCTTGCGGACAGCTTCTATCAGGCTTTTGGCTACGGGGCCTGGGGTGTGTTGCTGGTTGCAGCCGTGCTCGGGATGCAGCTTGCCGGGCGTCGGACCGGCGGTATCTGGACGTGGATGCTCGTCGGCATCGGTGCGATGTTCTCCATGGCGGGCATGCAG
>JBEIQS010000413.1:0-2830 GCA_040376425.1 Alphaproteobacteria bacterium
CCCGCCTTCCTCGACGCCTTCCGGCGCCTTCCCGGCCAGTGGGAGCTCAAACTTTCCGGCGGTGAACCCTTCCAACACCCCGACTTTCTGGGAGCGGTAGCACAGCTCATCGCCCAAGGTCGGCGCGTGGCGGTGGTGACCAACTTTTCCGCCTCCGCCGCCACGTTGGAGCGCTACGCAGCCCTGACGGCGGAACGGCCTGGCTTCTTCTCGGCCAGCCTCCACCTGGAATATGTATCGGCAACTACATTTCTCGAAAAGCTTTGCTGGTTCCAGACGATCTACGCGGGCCCCGTAGTGGCGACCTGCGTGGCGACCCCCGCTCAGCTCCCGCTGCTGCCCGCCCTGCAGGAGCACTACCAGAACGCAGGAATCTCGTTGAAGATCCAGCCCCAGAAGGAGGATCGCGACGTGATCGACTACTCCGAGTCCGAAGAACTTCAGCTTCGGGCGTTGGGAGGCCACAACGGAACGGGCCGCGTGGAAGCCTCTTTTCGGGGCCGGCCATGCTGGGCGGGGGCACGTTATCTGGTCGTGGACCACCGGGGGGAGGCATGGCGCTGCTATCCCGCACGCCGGGCCCGGTCGGAGCGGCTGGGCAACCTGCTGGACGGCAGCTTCCGGTTGGGCATGCAAGCCACTCCATGCCTGTACGAATACTGTAGTTGTACTGTCCCCTACCAGAGAGGGATGGTGGAAGGAGGAAGAGATGTTCGCGGGTAAAATGCGGCTACGCACCTTTCTGATTCTGGCCGCCGTCGGCAGCGTGATCTGTGGCGGCGGGGTGGTGTTGGTGTCGGGCGGCACCTTGGTGGCCCTCCAGGGCAGTAGCCCCCCCGCCGCCCCCCCGGAAGCCGCCTCCGCCCTCCCCTCCCCCCCTCCCTCGGCATCCGCCGCCGCAACCCCCTCGGCCCGCCCCTGGGACAGCCTGATCCTGAGCCGCAACGGCCAGGATCTGCGGAGTGACAAGATCAAAGATGCCAGCAAGAGCGAGTCCTACAAGGTCAACCTGTACCAGGATGCAGGTTTTAGCGTCATGAACCGCGCCAAAGTTGACTATGATCGAGACGAAAAGTGGGATGAGAAGTGGACCTTTGCTCCCGATGGCTCCATCGAGCTGGAGGTGGCACCCAATGACGACGAAAATTACACACAAACCCTGGTCTACCGGGATGGAAGCTGGAGCGCCAAGTAGATGGATCTGGACCACCCGGACAATAAGGCCCGCTACGCCCGGCTGATCGAGCGCGTCCGCGAACCTGCCGGTAGACCCTGGGAGAAAGACGGCGATCAAGTTCGCGAGTACCTGCGTCTTGCCTGGGAATTGTGGGTGATGGACCCGGATCCCGCCACCCCGGCGCAGCGGGAGTTTCTGGTGCGCTGCCTGGGCCTGCTGACCCGGGAGGTCGTCGGAAGACAAAGTGAGAGCCTGGACCTGACCGCCTCCTTCCTGGTCCATATGCCCGCCGGCATCGCCGAAGACCTGAAAAACACGCTGAAGGGCGCCAGCTCGCTGATGTTGGACCAGCAGGCGCCCACAGCCGCCGCGCGAAAGCTGATGGCCAAAGCCGCCGAGCGCGAAGCGGACTTCGGCTTTGGCCATGCCCTGTACTTCGCGCTCGCCGGACTCCCCCATAGCCTCGGCCTGCTGGCCAAGCGGATGCCCACCGCCACCACCGGTAAGCCCGACCTGACCGAACGCTACCAGCGAATACTCTTGACCTGTCAAGATATTGACTGTGTAGAAAGTGCCTTTCGACTACTCTATCTTGGTCCAGGGACCCAATGGTCCATCGCAAGCCTGAAGGCACTGGAAGCGGCCTCCGCGCCCAGCGCAGCCTGGCTCGGCGTGGGCCAGGCCGCCCTGGAGCGGCCCCTGCTCCAGGCGCCGTTGACTGCCCACCTGCTGGAGCATCCGCATCCGGAGCTGATGCCCGCCGTCGCCTGGATCTGGGTGTACGGGGCCCCCAGCGCACAGTCCGCTGCTGAGCGGCTGCTGCTTCGGGAGGGAAGCACGGCGGAGCTGCCGCTGGTGGAGCAGCACGTTCCCGCCTCGCCGTCCGTGGTGGCAGCCTGCCAGTCCCGCCCCGGTGCGCGATCCGCGCTGCAGACGGAGGTGGAGCCGCCCTGGACAGCTTCCGAGCGGCTTTTTGCCTCCGGCCTGTTGTGGGGCGCACCGGTCATCGAGTCCGCGCTGGCGGCGCTGCGCGCGCTGGGCCAAAAGCCCAGTGTGGCCCGGGTGGACCTGCTTCTGGAGCTGGTGGAGGGCCTGGCCCCACGCTTGATCGAAGACCCTATCTTCAACGTGTTTGTCGATCACTGTGCCCAGGCGCAGAGCCGGCGCCTCCTCGAAGGACTGACGGTGGCCCTGGTGCGAGCCGTGGGAAATGGGCAGCGTGTTTCTGGCGAAAAACGAGAACTTCTTGCCAAACTTGCTCCCGGGGTGGTGGAAGGCCAGGATAGCAGCCTGGGCCTGGCACGCCTCGGCCTTCCCCACAACCTGGCCTATTGGCGAGAGCAGCGCCAAAAACTGCTGCCGGCCACCCGGGTCCACGAAGAAGATCAGGCCTTGGCCTTCGCATTGTTGCCCGAGGAGCCCCAGCCGTTGCAGGTGGTCTACGAAGATGCCACGCCCAACCAGCGACGGCTGCTGCTTGCCCGTGCACCCCTGAGCCGTTTTCCAGCGGCTGCGCCTGCCCTCCTATCCTGGCTATCGCACGAAGATCCCGCCTCCTTACCGGTTTTTCTGGAGCGCCTGATAGAGGAGAAGCCGGACAACCTGATCGCCATCCTTTCAAGCTTGACAGGTCAAGAGATGCCGGAGCCAGTC
>JBEIQS010000316.1:0-5188 GCA_040376425.1 Alphaproteobacteria bacterium
GGTGCACCGCCACACCCAGGGCCACCGTGAACACCGCTTCCAGATTCAGCAGGAGCGAAGCACTGGTTCCGCTGGTGGCCCGCAGTCCCAGGGCCAGGAGCACCGGCGCCACCAGCGCACCGAAGAAGGCGACCAGTGCCAGCCGGGGAAGATGTGCGCGGGTGATGGGATTTTCGCCGCTGCTGGGCCCGGAAATTGCCGCCAGCCCGCCAGCTCCCCCATAGAGCAGGGCGGCGATGGCAAAGGGACCGGCGCCCTCTCCAAAACGCTGGATCAACGGGGTGGTCAGACCGAACAGAGCCGCTGCGGCCAGCGCCAGAAGGACACCCTGCGTGATGGGGGGCATAGACGTTCTTACCGCGCCCCGGACGGGCGAACAAGGGCAGCTCCGGCAAGCTGTTGGTTTCCCGGGAAACTATTCTGGACGATTCCTCTGCTTCCTGAACCGGTTACAAAGTGCGGGTTCCCGGGTTGCCTGATGTTCGCCTCCGTCCTCCTCTCTCTCTGCCTCTACGCCCGTGCCGACGTTCCCCCCGCAAACGTGGAGGGCTGCGAGGGAAAGGTGGCCGGTGATGCTTGTACCGATGATGCAGAGAAAAGGGGCGCTTGTGTGAAGAGCACCTGCTCAAAGCTGGACTACAGCAATGGTACGCCCCCGTCTTCGGTGGACTACGAGTGCCTGCTTTGTGACGATGCAGCGGCGCCGGATAGCGGCTGCAGCCACGGCGGGCCATCGGTGGGGCTGGTGGGTCTGCTGGTGGGGCTGCCGTTGTTGCGGCGTCGGCGATGCTGAGTGGCTGTCGCATGTTCAGTGCCATCCTCCGCGCCGGACAAGAGCTGTAGCAGCACCGGGGGGGAAACCGGATGTGCCGGGTTGTTCCTGGCGCTGCTCTGTCGCCGTTGGCGCTGAGGCGGAATCGACCGTGGTGCAAGGGGGCGCCCGCTGTTCCGAAACGGTACAAAAAGGCCGGCATGGGGATTGCAATGGTGGGGAGCAACCCCGAGACAACCTTGCTTACGCTCCTCCTTCTCGCCACCCTCCCCGCGTGCAGCTCCGGCCAGTCATCTAACCTTGTTGGCGAGCTGGAGGTGCAGCTTGTTGAGGTCCAAAGTGCCGATGTGCCCGACAGGATCAGCAGCGGAGCGCCCGCCGAGGCGCAGCTTCAGCTCTGGTATCTGGATCTGGACGAGGATGGCTTCGGGGACGGCGGGAAAGCGTGGGTAGGCGAGCTGGGTCTGCATGGCTACGTCGCCGATGCAGGTGACTGCAATGATGAAGATCCCAACGTTCGGCCGGGGGAATTGGACGACTGTGATGGGATAGATACCAACTGCGATGGTGTGGTGGACGAGGGTGGAATCCGCTGGCTGGACCGGGACGGGGACGGCTTCGGGGGGATGCCGGTGGCCACCTGTGCGTTGACGCCCGGGCTGTCCGAGTGGCCAGGAGACTGTGACGATCGGGATGCAGAGATGTCACCGGGGCAGCCGGAGGTCTGCAATGGGAGGGACGAAAACTGTGACATGCAGATCGATGATCGTGCGGACTGTGGATGCGATGCCCGGAGCTTGTCCGATGGGGGCTCGCTGCTGGTCTGCGATGCCCCAGCACCCTGGCAGCAGGCTGCCGAGTTCTGTGCGGCGCGCGGCTACCATCTGGTCACCATCTTTAATGGACCAGACAATATGTTGTTTCGCAGCATCGCGGCGACCCACGACCACGGAGACTGGTGGGTGGGGCTCTATGAGGTGGAAGGTGCCTGGCACTGGGTGGACCAGACGGCCGTGGTGTACACGGATTGGATGAACCTTCAGCCCGAAGTGGAGGAGGGCGCACGCTGCGGGAGCCTGAGCGCCGATCCCCGTGCCGTGGGAAGCTGGCGGGTCACCCCCTGTGATCAGCCGCGTTCTTTCCTGTGTCTAGCGGACTGAGCCTCAGGCGGCGGCGCGCAACACCTCTTCCGCCACCTGCATGGCCATCGCCATAATCGTGTGTTGCGGATTCACGCCGATATTGTCCGGCATCAGCGACGCATCGGCCACCCAAAGGCCTTGGCGGCCGTAGACCTGGCCTTTGGCATCACAGACCGCTTTGCTGGAGTCGGCCCCCATGACACATCCGCCGAAGAGGTGGGAGAGGATGGCGACATAGGCGCGGGGATCCAGCGGCGCACGGGCCAGAACATCGAGTTCATGGCGTTCCAGGCTGAAGGGCAGACCGGCAATGCCCGGAATCACCGCGCGTGCCCCTGCCGCAAAGTGCAGCTCGGCCACACGCAGCATGCCCTGGCGGAAGCGGAACATGTCGTCGTTGTCCAAGGTGTAGCGTACGAGCGGCTTTCCACCAAAACCGGCATAGACCCTGCCCGGGGTGCGGGCCCGCAGCGCGTGGCACCACATCGCCACGTGCCGGTAGTGTTTGAGCTTCTCCATAAAGGCCCGCCCACCGCCCGCAAAACGGGAGATGGCCATTTCCATGGGAATCGAAAGTGTTTCGATCTTAAAGCCTTCCGATTGGCGGAAGTGAGAGCTGCTCCAGCCCTGAGTGACCCCGATGTTGGTGTCCACCACCTCTGGATAGAGGCCGAAGACGCCGGTGCCCGGGTGGGCCCGGAACCAGGCGCCCACGGCCGCATGCCGCAGGCCCGAGCGTCGCAAGAGTGCAGGGCTATGGGTGGCAGAGGCGGCGATGATCACCGCTTTTTTCGCGCGGGCCGTGAATTTTGCTCCGGAAGCGCCCGTTTGAGGATGCACAAAACGGCCGGTGACGCCGACGGCGCGGCTGCCTTGAAAGAGCACCTTGTCCACCGGGGCACAGGAGAGCATCGAGCCGCCTCGGGACAGCGTCTCGGGTACATAGTTCAGGTTTGTACTTTGCTTCCGCTCGGACTTGCAGCCTTGCAGGCACTGGCCGCTGCCGATGCAGGCTTTGGCGAAGCGCCGAATCACATGCCCATGGTAGGCGGCCGCCACATCACCGTGCAGCGCCAGCTCGTTGGAGCGGCCCATAAAGGCGGGCTCAGTCTCGCCCACATGCAGCTCGCGCTCGATCTGGTCCTGAAAGGCCCAGATTTTTTCGGGGTAGTCCCCGTTGGCAATGCCGAAGTCCTGCTGCCAGGCCTCGAAAATGTCCTCCGGGGTGCGCACGCAGATGGCGGAGTTGATCACGGTGGTACCACCTACCAATTTTGCCTGGACCACGGGCCAAAACGCGCGTCCCATCGTGATGGTAGAGCCCCAGTCGTCCATCATGTCGCGCATCGCACCGTAGGTGCTGACCGGGTAGTTGGCGGGATCCCGCCAGGGGCCGGCCTCCACCAGGAGCACCTGCACCCCCGCGCGCGCCAGCGCCACCGCCGCCGCCGCCCCGCCCGCGCCGGTGCCGACCACGACAACGTCGGCTTCCACCACCACTTCGCTGCCCTTGACCTGAAAAGAGCTGTGGCTCATGCGCGGAATCCTCCCGGATCAGCGGGGTAGGCACTCACGCCCATCTTTGCGCGCACGCTGGGGTGTTGGCCCCAGCACATACAGGCGTACATCTTCAATAAAAACATCGCCTGCCGCAGAAGGTACGGAGTCTCCGAAAAGGCGGCCTCGGCGTGGCGATTCCGAAGCTTCGACGACAAAAATATCGTCGGGAGTGGAATGTAGACCGTGAACAGGGGCGTACACATAAATGCGACGGCACCCAACACCAATCCCAGCCACACCAGTCCGGTGGTTTCCCGTCGAACTTGGGCGAGAAAGCTATCGATTTCGGTATCGGCGATGCCCGGTAGTCCGTCCACCGGGGGCATCAGATCACACATCGCAGAGCGGACGAGCCAGGTCATCGGGAAGCCCCGGGGGGAGGGGAGTGTAACCTGACCGGTCGGACAGGGGTGACCTTTCCATGGACGGATGGAGGCCACAAGGGGCCAAGCCGGTCGCCGATGAACAGCCGGTCAGACGGCCGTCGTCAGGTGGCCGTCGATCACCCGGTTGTCGTCGCCACCTTTGCGGCCGACCTGAACGCTGCCGCGCTGCAACCAGCCGCCCGCGGAGGGACCAGCACAAAAGCACCCAGAAAGGCCGGTGCTGCGCTACCAGGCCCCGTTGGGCCCGCCTTGGGGTTCATGGGGACAATGGGAGGTGGAAGTAGTCGACGAGGCGGTGAGGAGGCCGAAATGCAGGGTAGAAGATCCGTTGTAGTGCCACGCGGCTCCCATCCTTCGCGGCCCCGTGCGCGCACCTACGCCTTCCGGTCCCGAGCTTGCCCGGCGCGTCCGCCCGACGCAGCCAGCCGAGGGCGCGTCGTTGAACGTGGCGATGCCCGATGACCTCGAGCCGGGGGAGAACGGGAGGTGGCCCCAGATCCCGGTGGAGTCCTCCACCACGGTAACCTCGCCGGATTCAAGCCAGCACACGGGGGTGATCTACGTGCCCGGACGGATGGTCGCCGCGACGTTTCCGTCCTGTACCTCGTCCTCCCCATCGACCGAGTACGCGCCGGGGACGTACGCGCCGGGACCATCCCCGCGTAGGTCCCCTTCGGTCGGCCGAAAGCTCGGTGGCGCCGTGCGTCAGACGCAAGGCCGCGTCAAGCTCGATGCCCAAGGGCACGATGCCGGCCTCGCCCTCGAGCGCTACCCTGTCGACCTCCAGATTGGTGAACACCAGCCCGATTCTTAGGTTTGGATCCCCCTCGGGGTAGCCGACCGAGACGGCGACCGTCCCGGACACGACCATGTCTCCCCGAGCGCATCCGTCGCCGAAGGCGACGGTGAACGCGTCGTCGACGATGGCGGTCACAGTTGCGCATCCGGTGTCCCCGACCGCGCGCATCGCCTCGGCCGCCGCGCCCGGAGCGGCCGCTGGGTCGAGACCTGTATTCAAGGGGATCAGTGTCCCGTCCACCATGTTGAAGGTGGCCCGCATCACCAGCGCCTGGTTGGTTGCGCCGTTCGCGGCCTCAACCTGCGCCTGGTTCATCAGCGCCGAGGAGGCCACCGCGTTCACGAGATGGACGCAGGCGGGCAGGAGCAGAAACAAGAGCATCGCGGTGCCTCCGTAGCCGGGCAAGTCCGACCGCGAATGCGGTAGGCTGGCGCACCCTGCCGAATCGCCCTCCTCGTCCCCACTTCGTTCGCCGAGATCAGGACCGTCGGCGGCTGGGAGAGAAGGTGGCGCCGAGTGCCTTGACAAC
>JBEIQS010000174.1:0-12398 GCA_040376425.1 Alphaproteobacteria bacterium
GGGCCTGCCGCTGGAAGATGTGGACGACAGCAAGCCGGATGGTCACCGTGTCCTGGCCTCCATACGCCAGATCCTCTTCTCCCTCGGAAAAGCCCACGAAAAGGCCATCACCACCGATGACGTCAAGGATGCGCTGACAGCCTTCAACCAGTCACGCTTTAACGGAGATGGCGTCATCCCGGCCGCATCGGCCGAAGAACCCGTGCTGCAAGCCGCAGTTTCGGAAATTCTCTCTACTGTGGCAGGTGCGCCCGATCGCGGCGGACAGACCGGCTTGGATACCGCCTCTATCGAGCAATTCTTCAATGAAGCCCAGGCCTATTGTGCATGGCAGAAGGCCGGCACCGATGCGGTCCTTCCTCTTGGGGATCAGACTGCTGCGGCCGCCGCACTATGGAACGCAAACCTTCCCAAAATCGAAGACTGGCTCACCCGCTCCCGCCTCGCCGCCTACGACAGCCGTGCCCTGGGTGCGCTGGACCTCGCCGAAGCCAGCTTCGGAGCCCTCGGCGGACGACTCCTGAGCACCACCATGGACGAGCTCTCCGCCTTGCCGCTGGCCAAGGTGGTGCCGGGCGCCGGCCTACCCCTGGGCGAGGGCGTCAACCCCGCCTGGGCCGCGGTGGTCGCGCAGCTCCGAAGCCAGGTGATCGAGCCGCTCTTGGGGGCACGGCGCGAGCTGTCGGCCGAGGACGTGGCCGCCGTGCAGGCCCGCCTTGCACCCTATCTGGCCTGGAAAGGTGCCGAGCCCGCCACACGGGTGGGCAGCCTGGGGGTCGCCCGCCTGGAGGAGCTGAGCGCTGGACCTGTCAAGGCCTCTTTGCTGGCCTTGGTGGCCAAGGACGCTGCCCTGGCGCCGGAAGCAGCAGCCATCGCCACGGCGGAAAAGCTGGTGCGCCTGCATCGGGATCTGGTACCGCTGCTGCGGAATTTTGTGTCCTTCGAGGAGTTTTACCGCAGCCAGCTTGGGACCTTCCAATGTGGCACCCTGTACCTGGATCAACGCAGCTTCAACCTATGTATCCCCGTGCTGGATGCCGGCCGCCACGCTGCGATGGCCGGGGGGTCTCAGATGTACCTGCTCTATTGTGACCTGCACCGGAAGGCTACCGGAGAGACCATGTCGGTAGCCGTTGCGGTCACCGATGGCGACTCCGACAACCTGAGTGTTGGAAGAAACGGGATTTTCTACGATCGCCAGGGACGGGACTGGGACGCCACCATCGCCCGGATCGTGGACCAACCCATCTCCATCCGCCAGGCATTCTGGGCACCCTACAAGAAGCTGGTGCGCTTCGTCGAAGATCAATTCACCAAGTTTGCGGCCAGCCGGGAGGCGGCCTCTGCCGCATCCACCACCGGCGCCGTCGGCAGCGGTCTGGATTCGGTCGGCGCAGAAAAGAAGGATGCTCCCGCATTTGACGTCGCAAAGTTTGCCGGAATCTTCGCCGCTATCGGGTTGGCGGTGGGCGCGCTGGGCAGCGTGGTCCTGGGCCTGTTCTCGGCGGTCATCGCCTTGCCGGTATGGCAGTTGCCCTTCGTCTTTGCAGGTTTGCTCCTCCTGATCTCGGGGCCGTCCATGTTGCTGGCGGCCATGAAGCTGCGCCCGCGCAACCTGGGTCCGGTGCTGGATGCCAACGGCTGGGCGGTCAACGCCCGGGCACGGATCAATGTCCCCTTTGGTCGCACCCTGACCCATATCGGCACGCTGCCTGCCGGAAGCCGCCAGGAAATGGGCGACCCCTACGCCGAGGAAGGCTCTGGCGGCCTCTGGATCGTCCTGTTCTGCCTGCTGCTAGGCCTCGGAGCACTCTGGTACGCGGGAACCCTGGAGACCTGGCTTCCCGGTGTATTGCCGCCGCCGCCCGGTGTGGGTGCCCCTCCGGCCCCTGCGACCGAACCGGCGCCACCGCCCACCTGAGCATCCCTTGACAGGTCAATAGTGCCTCCTGAAAGTGCTTCGAGAAGCTCCGCTCCCATAGCGGAGCTCCTGAATCTTTGGCGCAGCACCCAGCCGCGCGGACGCGGCCCCCTGCCGCCCGACCAGCTCTCCGCCGCGGAGCTGGGCCGGGTGGCTCCGGTGCTTCGGGCCCTGTCGTCTGGCTTCAACAGCCAGCACCTGCTCGGCGAGGGCTATATGGGGGAGGCGGACAAGCTCTCCGCCTACCTTCTCTTTTTCTGGCCCATCAGCTATACCCAAGCCACCACCATCCTGGGCTGGACGGGCCTTCGCGGCCGCCGGGCCCTGGACCTGGGCAGCGGCCCGGGGCCGGTTGCCCGCGCACTGTTGGATCAGGGCTTTCAGGAGGTCTGGGCGGCCGATCATCGCGCCGAGTCCCTGAAGCTCGCGGAGCGACTGAACCCGGGTTCACGTTACCACGGGCTGCTGTGGAAGGGGGAGGGGGAGACCCTGCCGGGCGCCCCCACGGTGGAGCTGATCAGCCTGGGCCACGTGCTCAATGAGCTGTGGAATGACCAGGCGGATCGTGTGGAACGGCGCGCACGGTTGCTGGAACGTCTGTGCAGCAAGCTGAGTCCGGACGGGCGCATCCTGGTGATGGAGCCGGCCTCCCACCTGGTCAACCGCGAGCTGCTGCAGCTACGGGATCTGCTCCTCTCCCGTGGCTTTGTGGTCGATGCTCCATGCTTTTTTAAGGGCCCATGTCCAGCGCTGGCCGCAGACGCGGCCTGTCATGCCGAAAGACCCTGGCTCGCACCGCCGCTGGTCCGGCAGCTTGCGCAGGCGGCCCGAATCGACAAGAACAGCCTTGCCTTTGGATGGCTGCTGTTGCGCCCACCCGGCGCGGCCGCTGCGCCCAGTGACCGACGCCTGCGGGTGGTCTCAGAAAAGATGGTGAACAAGGCCGGGCGCGAGCGGGTGATCGTGTGCGGGGAGAAGGGTAGATACTCGCTCTCCTTCCCCGCAGATGCACGCAACCGGATGCCCTGGCGGGACCAGTGGACCCGCCTTCACCGGGGGCTTGCGTTGGAGGTGGAGGGGGCCATCACGCGAGAAAGCGGCTTGGGTCTTACCGAAGACACCACCCTTAAGCTGCGTTAGCCATCGGCGCGCAGGAAGACCTCACCCAGCTTTCCGGGCTCCTTTTCGACCCGCAGCACGGTCCAGCGTTGGCCGCCAACCTCCACTTCGCTGCCAGCCCCCACAAAGACGGCGCCGCCCACCGGCAGAACCAGGGCACAAATCCAGCCTTGCCCCTCCGCACCGTTCGGCAGCAGGTAGCTCCCGCGGGTGACATTGCCCATGGGAACACGCAGGCCACCGAGGAGTCCGACCGTCGTCTCCTCGATGCTCTCAATCAATGCCATGACCTAGCCTCCGACCCGGATCCCGCGGTAGAACTTCTTGAACAAGGCCACTGGCAGGGCCTTCACATGGCTCGATCCCCAGGGGTTCTGCAGGTCAATCGTGCGCTTATCAACGTCCACTGCCTGAACGGCGTAGGCGTGGTTGCCGTACACATTCAGGGGCGTCGCCTCTTTGGAGAGAGCCTCGTTGGTGCTCATGTCCCGAGAGTCCACGGTGCAGGCTCGCTTGGCCTCCAACGCAGCCCCAAGCTCCAGAAGGATGTCGTCTTCCTGGAGGTTGTCCACGTTCTTGTAGCCTTCAACCTTGCCGGTAAACATCTCGGTTGCGCCGGCGAAGTTGAAACCACCCTTCGCAATGTTGCCACCGGAAATCTGCTCGTAGCTACCTTTGTGCTGGGCGACCGTCTTTTCCAACAGCGCCGGCCACATCTCGGTTGCGCCGTCCGCCTTGTCGCCGGTCCCGGCGTACAAGGGCTTGCCACCACCTGCAGAGGGGAGGCGGGCGTCCACCGTCTTGGTCACCGGGGTGGGTGCAGAGTAGGGGCTCTTGCGGATGTACAGGGTGACGTTGAACGTACCATCCCCGTTATCCTTGATGATCTTCTTGAGCTGGTCCGGATTGGCGCGTGCGACCGCCGCCATACCCGCCATGAGGTAGCAATCCCCCAGCTGCCCCTGGGCCACGTCGTTGGGATCGACCTCTTTCTCATCGCCACTGCCCTTCACAAAGGCCTTGCCGTCCTTGATGTCTTCATAGGACTTCCCCGCGTGCTTTTCGCGAAGCGCAGGCAGAGCGTCTTTCTGCTCCTTGCGGGCACCCTGGGTACCGGTACCTTGGACAGGGCTGTCGCCGGGCCCTTCCGGGTACACATTCTTGCCGGGATCCTCTTTGCCAAGAGAACGCCCCCAATCCACCGAGCCGCCCGTATCCTTGGCCGCCTTCCCGATGACCTGCTGCACCAGAAAGTCGTTCCCAAAGCGATTCTGCTTGGTGCTGCCACCGGAGGCACCACCACCACCCTCCACCTTGCGGGACTTACCCTTGCTGGGAGAGGGCTGTTGGTAGGAAAGTGGCATGCGTGCTCCTAGATTCCGGCGATTGTAGCGTAGCCGGCGCCCCTGTGCAAGCGCTCCCGTTCAAACCTTTCCGAAACCACAAAGACCATTCTAAAGCTGGCGTAGAACCAACTCAAAACCAGTTGCGTTTGCGGTAAGCTCGGGCAGCACCTGACCGGCGCTACAGCCCACAGCCACGGTCGTGCTCCCGCCCGCCTGGGCCACGGTCACCTGGTTGGCCATGCTGCTGGCCACAACCACCTTGGAGAAATCCAGTCCAGAGGCAGTGTTCTTCATGCGCAGCTTGTACTCACAGGTCTCGCCATCTTCGTTCAGGAAGCCCACCGCCTGCTGGCCGGCCCCGGCGATGGTCCCGCGGAGGATGAGCTTGTCCGCTTCCACCACAACCTTCAGATCGCTGAGGGTGGAGGGCGCCGCCACGGCTGCGCTGGGGGCGGCCGGGGCGGCAACCGGAGCAGCGTCAAAGGTGGACGGGTCGACCAGGTCACCCGTGGGTCCGGCGGCCACGATTTGGCCATTCAGGTACCACACCACCGCCGCACAGAGCACCACCACGCTGACCGCTCCAGAGATGACCTCGATCATCCGACTGCGTTGGCGCGGCGCGGGCCGAGGGGGAGTGGAGTCCCGGCGAAGCTGGACGGCCTTGGGCTCGGCGCTGCTGCGCACAGCTTCGACATTCCGACGGGCCGGCGGGTGTGAGGGCGGCTGTACCCAGGTCACTTCCGCATCCAGGGAGGGCCCGGGGGCGGGGGGTGCCGAGGCACGGGCCGGCGGGTCGGTGCGGCGCAGCGACTGGGGAACAACATCCATAAACAGGCTGCGGCGCGCGTCGGAGCGGCGCGCTTCCTTGCGCGGGGCCTCCTCGACCTTGTGCTCTTCTTTTCGGAATGAATCCAGGGAGATAGGGGCCTCGATGGTCTCTTCTGTGCGCTCGGGCGGGGCTACCTGCTCCGCTACACTGGCATAGGCCTTCATAAAGGGCGAGGGCTCCATGGCCGGCGCGGTGACCGAGACGGGCTGGGCGTGGGAGGAGGGCAGGGTGGGCCGGGCCGCACGGCGCTCAGGCGCGTTCTGGGCACTGTCCACGAAGGCCCGCAGCGCCGCGGCCTCGTTGAGGGCCTCGGATTGGCGCCCGGCGGCAGCAAGAATGCTGATGCCCTGGAACAGCGAGGAGAGCCAGATCCGCCACTCGGCCTGGGAGAGGGGGGCGGTCGGCAGGCACTCCAGGGCCGTCAGGAAGGCCTGCATGGTCTGGGGACGGTTCTCGGGGCGCTTGTCCAAGGCCCGGCGCAGCAGATCGCGGAGGGGGGCGGGCGTGGACTCGGGCAGTAGTGGTGCCTCGGACAGCACGGCACCGCGCACCTGCTCAGAGGTCAGGCGGAGCAGGGGGTTGCCGCCGCAGAGCAATGCGGCGCCCATCAGCGCGAGGCGGTACACGTCGGTGCGCGCATCCACCGGCATCCCCATGAGCTGCTCGGGGGCCAGATCAGCGAGAGCCACCGAGTTGTTGGTGAGGTGTGCCGGGGTCTCGGCGAGCTCGGGACTCATCCAGCCGCTGACCTTGATATTGCCGGAGGGAAGGGCGAGAATACGATTGGCGGTGATACGACCGTGGACCCGCCCGCTCCGGTGCAGTGCGCAGAGTCCTTCGGCTGCCGCCCGAAGCACATGCACCACGCCGCCGGGAGGAACCTCCGTGGCCCGCGCCCGCGCCCGCCGTTGCACGTTTGCCATCGTCCAACCACCAAGACGCTCCATCACCCGCCAGACCACCCCGTCACAGCCGGCATCCATCACGCTGACCAGGTTGGGGTGCTGAATGGACCGGAGAGCCGCTGTCGTGGCGAGATAGTCCTCTTGGAAGGATGCATCCTGCTGGTGGCGCACAAAGGGGATGTGGAGAGAGACGACCATCGGATCTTCGCCCTCGATCGTCTGCAGGGCCTCGAAGATCACGCCCACAGAGCCCATCGCCAGGTGTTCCCGGAGCTCGAAGGGCCCCAGGTGCAGTACCACCCGCTGTTCCGTGGGGAGCGTGGGAACCTCCACGCGGTTGCCGGTCAGGCGAAGGCGCAAGGCGCGAGATGCGCCCATGTCGGGGACAGCGGTTGGATCCAGAGCAATATTACGTTCTTCCATGGCTTCTCCCGAGTCGCGGCGGTGGGGTTCGACGCTCACCAGCACATACGGCAATTCCGAGACCGGACTTTCGCCCAATTTTGGCCCAAAGGGAGAAAAATTCGATGATTTCATTTTATCCAATATAAATTTTATTTTTTCGACATTTCTCTTGCCACGTCAATACAGTGGAAGGTGTGTTTTTCCCAGCACCGGCGACAGCTCTGCGAAGGCGCTCCTTGACGCGGCGGGCAAGCACGGCTGACCGGGACATTGGGCAGTGATAAAGGTCTGGAATCCTCCCGGGAAGAACATGCGCTCCATGCTGTACCTGCTCGCCTGTCACGCCGCCGAGGAGCCGGTTCCCGCCGAAAGCAGCGCGCTGACCGAGCCCAAGCCGGAGCTGTCCTTCCGCTTTGCAGTCCTGGCCGACCCCCATGTCTACTCCGCCGAGGGCGAACATCGGGATCGCCTTCGGGCATCGGTGGATTGGCTCAATAGCCAACAAGATACGATCCCCCTGGTGATTTTGGTGGGCGACATCGCCTGGGGAGATGGCCTGCCGGCCGCTCGCGCCGAGCTGGACCGCTTGCAGGTGCCCTGGGTGCCCATCAATGGTGACAACGAGGTGCAGCTCGGCTCAGAGGAGGCCTACGCCGCCACCTTTGCCGACCACTACGTCCGCCTTGCCCAAGAGCTCCCAGATTGGCAGATGGGTCCTGTCGAAGTTCAGAACCCCGAAGAGGGCGTTCTAAGCTGGTTTCACAACGTAGCCTTCCGCTTCGAGGGCCTCCGCTTTCTGGGCCTGGACTGGGCTTCCCGGAAGATCGACCCTTTATTGGGCGAGACGGGCATGCTCCACGACTTTCCCGGAGGCACTTATCCATGGTTTGAAGAACAACTTTCGGCGACGGAGGGGGACGATCCGGAGAGCGTTGTGCTCTTCTCCCACATCCCCATGCACCCCAGCCCGGGCGGCTTCGATGTGGAGAAAAATGCGAAAATACAGGCGTTGATCAAGCCCTATGGCGACCGGGTATGGGCCGATCTGGCGGGGCACTACCATGTGACCGCCGACGAGCCCGTGGAGGGCGGCTATCACCTCTACGTGACCGATGCGGTCTGGGATGACAGCCTGGACATTCGCCTTGTAGATGCCAGCTTCGATGGGTGGAAGTGGAGTTTTGTAACCGAGATTACTACGCTACCCTTCCCCTGAGCTACTTCTTCAGGCCCTCTTTGGACCGGAAGAGGCTCCAGCGCTTGTACTCATCCAGCAAGGTCTCGTCCGCTACGCCGTCAATGCGCATCGCCTCCACATGAAGGGAGGTAGCACCTGCCTTCCATACCACACAACCATCGGGATCGCGGAAATCTGCGTTGGCGGCGCGAATGGTCAGACCATCGGGAGGACAAAAACGGTAGGGATGTTCAGAATCCCACGAGAGGATGCCCAATTGCTCAGGGCTGCTGAAGGAGAGGTGCAGCTCAAAGTCCAAGCTGTCCCCATCGGGGACCATGAACTTCTTCTCCACGACTGCGCGCGGGAACTCTTTGGAGGCAGCCTCCCCTTGGACATAGTCCTCCAGCAGATCGTTGAAGTCGCCGTAGCCGGTCCCACGTAGATCCTGCCAGATAAACACCGCTTTTCCAGCGGTCAGGTCGATCTGGTAGAGCACCCGTTCAAAGCTCAGGCAGCCGGTCAGCGCCACCAAAGGAAGCAGAGGAAGGAGGCGGCGGATCATTCTTTCACCACGGTGCGGGCTTCTTCCGCAGTCAGGAGTCCGGCATTGACCTTTTGACAAACCGGGAAGTAGCGATCCTGGTAGGAGTACATGCTGGAAAAGGTATCGTAGATATTCCGGGGCCTGCCCGTTGGATCCAGGCCCATCCAGCCGGTGTGCCAGATCACGGCGTCGGAAAGTACGGACATCCGCCAGTCATCACTTCCGGCCTCAGCCCGAAGGAAACCATTGGCGAAGTCCAACAAAGCCTGCTCCTGACGTGCATCCCGTTGCATGGCGTGGCGCAGGCGGGCCCGGAACAGCCCGGTGCTTTCGTCGATCTCCAGCTCGGCGCGGAGCTCCGCATCCAGACCCACCACAAAGGTGGATCCGTCCTCGGCGATCTTTGCGTTTTCAAGGCGCGAATAGTCGCGCGCAAGTTCCGCAAACTGCAGCTTCGCCTGGTCCCGGATTCGGGTGGGCGAGGGGAGATAGGCGGCATGCAGGCCGGAAAGTGCCACGGGGGTTGCAAGCTGGGCCAGCCCCTCGTCCAGCGCCATCGCCAGCGCCGTCATGCGTTCCGGATCGCCCGGAGAATGGTCGTAGCCGGCATCATGGCCGCGATTGAACAGCTCCCGCCCGGACGCAGCGTCCGGAGGAATGTCCACCCGGGGCAGGTCGCTGCGCAGGTCGGTCAGAAAGCGTCGGTAGAGCCCGTGATCGCTCTCCGTCCATTTTCCGCTGTCCACCAACGCTTTCAGAACGGCCGCCTCCACCTTCCGACCGCGCTGCTCCAGCAGCCACAGATCTTCGTAGTCGGCTGAGCCCATCTGGTAGGCCGTTGCATCCGCCAGCTCATGTGCCAGGTTCAAGGTATGGAAGATGACCATGACCTGCTGCAGGTCGGCATCACTCCAGGCGGCAAGGCGAGTCAACGGAGCACCCACCACCACACTCTCAAACTCCGCAATCAACGCCCGGTTTCCCGCAGAATCCAAAAAGAAGCGACGGAGCTTCACCGACGCAGAGCCGCCAAAGGTGGCCTGCTCGGACCAATTGGGAAGGAGCACCGTGTCGGTGAAGTTCACCTGAACGAGATCCACCCGATCAAAGCCCGCTTCTCGGAACATGGATCGGAGGCTGCGAAGCACCTCCTCCTCGGTCTGGAAGGCGCCGCTGCGGGCGGCCACGGGTGGGATCTGATACAAGGGCCGGAGATCTGTAGCTTCCGGGCTGTGTTTTACACATGCAAGGTAGGTCAATAGAAGAAGCATCACCAACCTCCCGCTACAGCGGCGGCGGTCGCCGTTCCAAGGAGGACGGTTTCCACCCCCGGACGCACCCGCTGCACCTCGGCCACAAAGTCAAGGAACGTCGTACGGAAGTTCAGCTCGCCCTCCAAGGGCGGCCCCTCCAGCCAGACCCCGTCGGGATCCATCACCAGCCGCAACCTGCCCAGACGAAGATTCCCCTCGTTGATCAGGCGCAAAATCTCCAGCGGCTGCGCCGGAGCCTCCCCCACGCGAACGCGGAAGCGCGGATCGATGTTGGACGTCCACAGCTCCGCATTCAGGCCCTGGTAGCGCAGGGTGGTGGACGCGTAGCTCTGCTCGCTGGTGAGCCCCTCCAAGCCACGAAGCTGCTCGCGCACCAAATCCTCGACCATCGGGCTGCTGTCCACGGCCGCCCAGGCAGCGATCAGATCGGCCGACGGGTTGGCCAGCTCGGGGGCGATACGTCCATTTGCCGCAAGCTTTGCGATGAGGCCGGTACGGAGGCTCTCGGTCATTCCCTTCTGCTCGGAGGCACTGCTGCTGCGGCAGGAGAAGGATGCCTCGCACAGGCAGGTGGCGTAGGCCCCGGCAGCCTGCCCGAGCTGATCCAGCCACTTTTCGTCCGCTGGCAGAGTACCTACGTTGGAGGCAGCTTTTTCGCACTGCGGATTGTCTGCATCCACCATGGAAGCAGCAAGGTGGAGGGCCCGGGCCAGATCATCGGCGTCCCGAAAGGGCGGCGATGCGGCAAATGCGAAGGAGAGGAGCATGTACATGGCAAGCCGCTATTACCGGCTTTGCACCGATTCGGCAAGCTGAGCCACCGTAAAGAGAAGAGGGACAAGGCTTGGAGCGCGCCCATGATATTCCTGACCGGGCGCAGGGAATTGGGCGATGGGGAAGGACTACCGACGTGGTGCACCTTATACTCGCGGTCGCACAGGAGCTTCCATGCAGAACTCTGCCTTACTACCACAGGCTTTCCCGGTCCCCACAAAGGGTGTATGCTACCCTACCGATTTTTCCCAGGACAGCTTCGTGGCCTTTGACCACGCCCTGCGGATCGCCCTGAACTTCAAGACCGCGTTGGATATCACCCACGCCGAGCCGAAGAATGATCAGGCACCCGCCCGTTGGTACCCCGATCCGGTGGCCACCCTGAAGAAGTGGGAAGTGATTCCCGCCGGCGGCACCGATGTGGATGCCGTTGCCACCGGCCTGACCTGGCGCCGCTCGGTGCAGGTCGGCAAGCCCGCCGTGGATGCCATCATCGACGAGCTGGAGGCCCGCCCTGCAGACTTGATCGTGATGACCACCTACCTCCGCGAGGGCATCAGCCGCGTCCTCTACGGCACCGTCGCCGAGCCTCTGGCGCGCAAGGCGCATCTGCCCCTGCTGATCATCCCGCCCCACGCCCGTCGCTTCGTGTCCGAGCTGGGCGAGCTGGAGCTGAACCGCATCCTGGTGCCCATCGCCCCCGAGCCCAGCCCGCAAGTGGCCCTGGACTACGCTGCGGCCTTCGCCCGCGGCATGGGTGTAAAAGAGCTGGAGCTTGCGACGTTGTGGGCCGGCGATCCCGCCAAGGTCCCCTATGTCTACCACCCGCAGCAGGAGGGCTGGACCACCCGCTCCTGGACCGGCGCCAACAGTGTTGTGGACGAGATCGTGTCCACCGCCACGAGCTGGAAAGCCCAGTTGATCGTCATGACCTCTGAAGGGCGCCAGGGCATGGCCGATCGTATGTTCGGCAGCACGGTCGAACAGGTACTGCATCGCTCTCCCTGTCCCGTGATGATCCTGCCCGTTCTGCCCCCCTAGGCAGCGGTCGGCCGAGAAGCGGGGGCCACCGACCACGGGTCAGTGGCCCCGCTGCTTTTCACGCTTAGATATTCACAGTCCGGCGGTACCCTTTGCGCTCCAAGCGCCGCGCAGAAACCCCGGGGGTCAGAACCCCCAGTCCCATTGTCACGTTGCCACGGGGGTAGCGTTCGCCGCACCAGCTCCAGAAGCGCCAGCTCCGGTGGGTGCCGGGCAGGAGATCAACAGGTTCAAATTTCTTTTCATCAAAGGTGAGCCCCAGCGAGTCCACAGCGGCGGATTCGCCCCACAGCAGGCCCATCACCCGCAGCCGCTTCCCGCCCTCCACCTGCCAGCGCTCCACCCGGGTGACCACCGCACAGGCCTCGATCGTCGCCGGTGCATAGTCGCGGGCCAAGGTGGGAATTCCGACCTGGTGGGTGCGGATGGCAAACTCCTGCATGTGGGCGGTCGCCGGCTCATCCTCGCCCACCCAGCGGATGGAGCGCAGCCACTTTACGGCGGTACATCCGAAGTGATTTGGTGTCAACAAGCGGATGGGCGCGCCGTGGTCCAGCGGGAGCAACTCGCCGTTCATGTGCGTTGCGATAAAGGCATCTGCAACATCTTCTGGCGTGAAAATCCAGGAGCAACCAGCCTTTGAGTTGCCATCATCCTCAGGGTGGTCCCAGCCCTCGAACAGCAGCAGCTTGGCATCCGCCAGCGGACGCACCCGATCCAGCAGCTTTTGGAGCGGCACCCCCGACCAGACGGCGGTGCTGAGCAGACCGTAGCCGCCCATCTTGCTGTTACCAGAACACTCCAGCAATACTTCGCCTTGGTCTATACTTTCTGCGTAGAGCCCTTCCAGCGTCAAGACCTCGGGCGCCTCCACCAGACCGCCGATCTCCAGGGTCCAGGCCCCCTCAGGCATGGGCGGGGCCATTGTACGCACATAAAAATCTTCTGTGCTCGGCATAGGAGACTCTTCGTCAATCCGACTGAGGTCCACAAACAGAAGACCCAAAAGGCCCTCCCGGTAGGGATCGCCATAGGGTACGCCCCCGTCCTCGTCCAC
>JBEIQS010000039.1:0-35198 GCA_040376425.1 Alphaproteobacteria bacterium
CTTTTGCGGAAGAGTACGCCGGGAAGGTCCACCACGCGGCCGTATGGTGGAAGGGCTACAAGCTGCTGCGTGGCCGGCAGACCCGATTGTACAACTTAACGGATGACCCACAAGAGCTACAGAATCTCGCCGACATACAACCCGAGGTGCGGGCCGAGCTGGAAGGGGTGTTGGCCGGCTACTTCCGGGCTGCGTCCGACGGCAGGCTGATCACCGACGTCGATTGGGCCGCCGAAGCCCGCTCCGGGGCCGTGTGGAGCCAGCATGAGCTGCCGGGGGAGGCAGCCAGCCCCGACGCGGGCACGATGAAGGCTCTTGAGGCCCTGGGCTATATGGACGGGGAGGAGGAGGGTGGGGAGGAATAGGGTATCCGTCGGCGGGCGCCCCACAGTGCCAGCGCGGCCGTGACAACCAGCCCCAGCAACCCCAGCCAACGACTCCAGCGGGTCGGATCGTCGTAGCGAAGCAGCAGGCGGCCCTTGCCGGGTACGCTCATCTCCAGGAAGCCGGTGCCTTTTTCCTTGCGGATTTCCAGCGTTTTTGCGCCCCCGCCCTCTGCCTCCCAGGTGGCGGTCCACCAGGGGTGGTAGCTGCGGAAAAGCACCAAGCGGGCTGCTTTTTCCGACTGGACCTCCAGATCCATGCTCCCCCGCTCCACCTGCTGAGCGCCTATCAGGTCGGGAACGGGGCTCCGATAGATTTTGGGCGGCGCACCCTCTACCCGCCACCCAGAAAATGGACCATGTTCGGAAACTTTTTCCAGACCCTCCGTCCGAGAGAGGAGCTTGGCCAGCTCCGGCTCTACCGCCACCACCGCACCGATGCCCAGCTCGGCCAGACGCTCCCGAAATGCAGGAGGATCCCAGTCTTGTACCGGACGCCCCGCCAGAAACTTGCCCTCGGAGCGGGTGGGGGCATTGGTGGCAACGGGGGTGACACTGTACCAGCTTCCCACCACCGGCTGTTGCTGTTCCAGGGAAAAAATGCCGCCAACCTGGGAGAAGAAGAGGCTTTGGGGGGCATCCGGGTTCAGGTTGGGGTTCTGGTGGTAGACCACTCTCCCCTCTGCCCCCAGATCCTCCCAGGTCTGCGAAAGCTCGGCACGGATCGCGCGCAGCTCGCTCAAGGGCACCTCAAGCTGCCCGCTCAGACCCGTGCCCGCACCCACCATCAGCGCCAGACCCACGGTGAACACCGGCCGCACCGCTGGCGAAAAACGGGCAATCAGGGCGGCGATCCCCACCCCCGCCCCCAGGTGCAGCAGGTTGCGGGGCAGGCTCAGGTGGCGCCAGGGATTGGGACCAAAGAGCTCCGTCTGCGTGAGTTGTACGACCAACGTGGTAAGTACAACCAGCACAGCCGCCCCCCAGAGGACCAACCTCCCCTCTTCCAACTCCTTTTTCAGTCCAGTCCACTCCCGTCGCAGCCGCCAGAGTCCCACCCCCAACACGAGGCTCCCCAGAAAACTGCCCGGCGCCGCTACATACCAGTAGTCCCGGGGGTCTCCACGGGTGACCGAGTGAAAAGGAAGGAGCATCAAGGCCAGGTAGTCCTGGGGCAGCCAGACTGGAAAGCTGCCGCGCCCCCGCACCGGTCGAAGGCCCTCGTCCAACAGGGGCAGCCAAAAGGGCATCGTCCACAACGCGCCCAAAAAGGCGCCTCCCACCAACGACAACAGACGCTGCCGCTGCCCCCGCCAGGCCGCATCCGCCGCCGCGATCACCACCAAAAGTGCCGCCGCCATCCCTGAATAGGTATGGCACAGCAACAACACCCCCAACCAGATTGCGATCGAAGGCGCATCCCGACGGCGGCTTCCCAGACCCCACAACAGCAGCCCATTGGCCAGGCGGTGGGGCCACATTCCGCCCACTGCTCCTGCAAAACCGAAGAGGTCGTTGGCCCAGGTCGCGGCCAGGATCACCCCGGGCAGCGCCCGCTCCGGTCCCAACCACCGCGAGGCCGCCTTCCAGAGTCCAAACGTAAAGACCAAGTTGGAAAGCAGAATCCCCGCCTGGTAGACCCCCGCTATGGGCAGCCCCCCCATCACCAACGGCCCGCACAGCGCCCAGACCAGGGGCGCATTCACCTGGTTGACCGCGTGCCCGAAATTGGCGCCCTCGGACCAGCCGGTAAACCAGTGATCTTCGGTCAGAATTTCTCGCGCCAGTGCGTCCACCTCTACCAGGTGGCTGGGGTTGTCCAGGTAGTACAGAACCAGCGGGTCCGCCGCGACCATCACCGGCAGCAGTGCGGCAGCCAGGAGGATGAATAAATGAGGCTTCATTCAGTTTTTCTCCGGCTGCGCATTGCCTTCCCTCGCGGGGGCGAACGTAGCGTCTGGGGGGGCGGGGGGCCAATGGCCGTCCCGCCCTGAATCTGTTATCGTTCGGAACCGAGGCTGCATGATGTCTGAAGAGATCAAGAATTTCGAAGGCGAACCTTGGATCAACCGTGCCCGATGGACCCTGTGGTTCTGTGGCGCGATGTACCTCGTACTGGGCCTGGGCTTCGGCTTCGGTTTCGCATTCGTTCCCCGGCCCGAGGGCGATGAACTGCCCGAGGCAATCTATCTGGGCCTCGGCCTGTTCATGTTTATAGTCAGCGCGGGCATCGCAGCCCTCAACGTTGCTGCCGCCCAGGGCCTGCAACGTGGCGCGAAGTGGGCCTGGGTCACCGCCGTCATCTTGGGTGCCCTGTATTTTGCCTCGGCGTGCTTCCCCTTTGGAGCGGTGATTCTCTACGGCCTGATGAATGACCGGGTGCGCCGGATGTATCTGGACTGATGGCGCGGATGATTCTTTTATTTCCTTCGTTTTTACTGAATGAGTCCTCATTCAGCCAGAAGCCACTGCCTTAGGAGTGCCGACGGCGGCGCCAGCCCAGGGCCAGGAGCGGCAGGAAGAGCATGGCCTCTTCGGCGCCTTTGTCCTTACAGCAGCCGCTGCTGACGTCTTCGCCGGAGTTGGGCAGCTTGTCTGTGGTCACTTTGAAGGTTTCTTGCAGCGCCCAGCCGGGGTTGCCTTCGCCGAAGTACTCGTAGGCACCGGCGTCGGGGGCGTCGCCTTCGCGGGGCAGCCCGTTGAAGTCGGTCTCGGGTACCCAGGCGTTGGAGCCGGCGTCGCCTGCGTTGATGAGCACAGAGCCGGGAACCGGGTAGAAATCCCAGCCCTCCACATCCGAGAAATCCCAGGTTCCTGCACCCGGTGTCAGCAGATCGCTGGGGACTCCTTCCACAAGGCCGGTGACGACGTTTCCCACCAGCGTGGGGCCCCCCTCCGGCCAGTCGGTGGTGGGGCCGTTTCGCAGACGCAGGGCGTAGCCCAAGGGGTTGGAGATGGCATTGTTGGCAAGAACCAGCCCTTCTCCAAAGCTACCGTCGGCACTGAACCAGTGGTTGAGATCGATGGCCCGGTCCGTGCTGCCCACGATGGTGTTGGAGCTGATCACCACCCCGCTCAACAACACGCTGCTGTCCGAGGACTCCACGGCAATTCCGTAGGAGCCGGTGTTGAAGATGACGTTGTTCCGAACGATGGCGGCACCCCGCACGATCATTCCGATCTCGCCGGTGTTCCAGATGGCATTGCCTTCGACGATGTTCGGGTCGCCGGAGAGCGTGCTCTGAACCTTGATGCCGCGCCGCGTGACCCCGTAGATCACGTTGTCCCGGATCTCGTTGCCCTGCCCGCCGGGCTGCAACTCAATGGCGTCGCTGTAGTCGGTCACCAGATCGTGGATCAGGTTTTCTACAAAAATGCTTTCTTGGGTCCAACAGGAAGCGTCCCCGCAACCCGCCGAGATGGCCGAGCTGTGCAGCGAAGAGAACTCGTTGTGCTCGATGCGAATGCGCTGGTTGTCATTGCCCAGGGCAATCGCCGTTCCGGGGATGTTTTCAAAGGTGCAGTCTTTGACCACAATGTCGCTGCTGTCGAGGATGCGCAGGCCGGAGTAGCCGCCCTCTTCCCAGCCTTCTCCGCCCTGAAAACCGATGCGTTCGATGCGCAGAAAGGTGGAGGCTTCCACGGTGACCATGGTCCAGCCTTCGGGCTGTTGCAGGATCACCCCGTCCTCCACCCCCCGCACCACGATGGGCTCGGCTTCTGTACCCAGTCCGCTCCAATTCAGGCCATTGCTGCCCAAAGGATAGATCCCTTTGTGAATGCGGATCTCGTCGCCGGGCTGTAGCGCCGAGGACAGGGTGGTCAGGTCGTCGCCTTCGTAGACGTCCAGGTCGGCGGCAAAAGCAGGAAGAAGGAGAAGAATCATCAAAAACCTCAGTTGCCGTAGGGGCCGCCGGTGGCGCCCCGGTCGTTTCGTGAGCCGTCGCGGTCGTTGTAGCTGCTGTCGGATGGACCGGAATTCCGGGCGGGGGAGCTGGCATCCAGCGTCAGCACGTCGTTGTCGGTGTCGTCGTCGGTCCAGGAGCGGAAGGCGGGATCGGCCACGTCGTTTTCCATGGCATTTTCGTCGGCCTCTCCGGCAAAATCCACGCCCGAAGAGGTGGAGTAGGCGGTACACCAGGCCACTTCGGCGCCACCGCTGCTGTACAGCCCCGAGGCGCCGTGCGACCAGCCGACAAGGTTGCTCCACAGCCACACCTGCCCGGCGTCGTTGCCTTCTACATACAGGCCCGCCCCCTCTCCGGCGGCTTCATTTCCCACCAGGGTGTTGTTGATCATCGAGAATAAAAGCACATCGCCGGTGGCGGCCATGCCCCCGCCGAATGAACCCGCTTCGTTGTCAATGAAATAGCTATTTCCGATGAATGCTGCCGCATTATCGAGATCTACGATGGAAAGGCCTCCGCCCGAGATCCCGGCGGTGTTGGCCCGCAGAGTGCCCCGCCGCAGCGCGACCCCACCGCCGGTGAGCGCCACCGCCCCGCCGGAGTTCACGGCGCTATTTTCCGCAAAGTTACTGTCCACAATCGTAATGCTGCTGTCCTGGCTGAATAGTCCGCCGCCGCGGATGGCCGCATTCCCGCTGAAGCTGCTGTCTCTCAGGTCCAGGGCCCCGGAGATCAGCGCCACGCCGCCGCCGTCGTCTCCGGCAACATTGTCGCTGAAGCTGCTTTCGTACACCAGAAGTGTACCTCCATACAGCCAGATCACCCCGCCGTCGCCCGCACTCTGGTTCCCGGAGGCCACCACCCGATCCAGGCGCAGCGATGCACCACGTCCCCAGATTGCCCCTCCGTCATCGTTGGTCGTCGCGCTGCTCATGCTCAGATCGGCCAGCGCCAAAGACGCCCCGGGGTCCAGCGTCCACATCCGCTCACTGCCCACCGGCACCAGGTTGACCTCGGTGGCATCGGTGCCCCGCACACTCAGGCTACCGCTGACGTTCGCCTGCACCTCATAAGAACCGGGCAGCACATAGAGGGTTCTGCAGATTTCATCCAGGTTGGACATGGCAGATCCGATGGTGTGGTAGGGCTTCAGCACCGTGCCATCTTCGTCGCCGGTGGCGCTGCCATCCACCACCAGGGGATAGGCGGTGGGGTCGTCGTCGTCGCAGTCGGGGGCATCGTTGCACAGATAGGCGCCGTCCCGGTCGGCGTCGATGTCGTCCGCCAGGCCGGTGCAGTCGTTGTCGATGCCGTCGCAGACTTCGGGATTTCCGGCATAGGCGTTGGCTTCGTCGTCGTTGCAGTCGCCTTCACACACGTCCTGCCCGTCGCGGTCGCGATCGTCGCGATCGGCCTCGGTGCCGTCGCAGTCGCTGTCTTTGTCGTCGCAGATTTCGGGAGCCCCAGGGTAGACGTCGGGATCTCCGTCATCACAGTCGTCTGTGCAGGGGCGGTAGTTGTCGTAGTCGGCGTCGGACTCGGTGGTCGGGATCTGGTCGTCGCAGTTGTTGTCCTTCCCGTCGCAGAGCTCGGAAGCGCCGGGGTACATGCTGGGATCGCCGTCGTTGCAGTCGCCGTCGGCGGGAGCTTTGCCGTCGCCATCGCTGTCCACGTTGGAGGGGGCGCCGCTGCCGGAAAGTTCGACGTAGACGTAGGGAGACTCTTCCAGATCGGTTCGTACCTGGATTTTCCCCTGAAAGTCCTCCTCATCTTCGGGCGTAAAGGAGACGTTCACCTCTACAGAGGCACCGGCCCCCAGGCTGTCGCCGCCTTCCCGCTCCAGTCCCCAGACCCGTTGTTCGCCTTCCACCAAGGATACCGACAACAGGGCGATCTCACCGCCACCGCTGTTGGTCAGGGTGAAGCTCTCCACCTGCTCGCTGCCGATGGACACTTCTCCAAAATCCAGCTCGGTAGCAGATAGCTCCAGCGCAGGCGGGGACGCCTTTTCTTCCGTACAGGCAACCATCAGCAGCAGCGAAACCATCTCCACCTCTGGGCCAGTCTATCCGGTTGGGGCGGGGGCTGCTTGAGCATGTGGTGGGGCTGAAATTGTAGGCGGAGTTGTAGGAGTTTCCATGCTTGCGGGCGCCTTCTGCTGCGATAGAAGCTCGCGGAGGCAGCCGATGAAGAAGCGAGACCGTAGGCTTTCCCGACGCGCGCGCTTTATCGACCAGGGCGGGGATGCCTTCCTACCCGACACGCGTATGCGCGAGATCCGCTGGGAGGAGGCGGTGATCCGCTCCAAGTTGAAGCGCGAGGGTCGCAGTGCCATCACCTTCCGCCATGTGCACTTTCACTGCCCGTCGGGGTGTTGTCTGGGAACGCCGATTCCGCAGGTGGGGGAGGAGGGGTGAGCGGGGTCCACCTGTAGCCATGAGGAAGGCGAGTACCAATAGCTGCCTCCCATAGGTGAGTACATCGATAAACGGGTGACTTCTTCAGGTGCGACCCGCCCGTGCCCGGGCAATAGCCTCATGCAGTCTTCGAGCCAGGAGCTCAGGGGGAGGAAGTTGGGTCAGGTATTGAGCTACTCGGATGCTTCCGTCCGCTAATTCCAACAGCTCTACCCGTTCACGATCCGCCTCAGAGCACAAGATCAGCCCGAGTGGTGACTCCTCTCCCGGAAGCCGCTCATGGAGATCCAGCCACCGCAGATAAAGCATCATCTACCCCACATCGGCGGGCATGAACCTCCCCAATTTCAGCTCTATGGCGACCAACCGCCGTAGGCGTCGGTGAAAGAACAGAAGATCCAGGTAGAAGTCATCATTCCCAACACTCATCCGCTTTTGCCGCGCGACAAAGCAGAAGCCGTCTCCCAGTTCCTCCAGAAAGGCCTCCAGCTCACCCAGGATCGCGGTTTCCAATTCGGTTTCCGAAAAAGCAGACGGCATACCCAGGAAATCTAAGAAGTAGGGATCTCGAAACACCAGGTCCGGCGTCATCCGGTCTTCGTCCCGCAGTGCAGCGAGTTGCTGGTCGATGACCACCTCGGGCCTTGTCGAAAGCGCGACCCGCTCGTACAGCATCCCCTCGATCTCTGCACTCATCCGCCGGGTGCTCCATCCCTGCACCCGCGCCATCTCCAGATAAAAGCTCCGCTTACGCGGGTCATCCATCCCCAGTACCAGCCGTACCTGACTCCACGAAGATTGTGCACACAGCGTGTGCACAATCATTGCGGGTTGGATGTTCATAAACCACCCAGCTTCTCAAATATGGGTGGAGCCAATTGCTCCTTAAGAGAACAACATCAGCTGGATCCTACCCGACCGGAACCACGCTTATCGTACGATGCCGATAAGGGTCGGGCGCACTCAACGATGTAGTGGGGTCCCAAAGAGAATCTGCCTCAGGCCAGCATTCTCTGCCTTCAGAAGTTCTCCACGGGGGTATAGCTTTATGCGTAGAAATTCCATCTGCTTTCCGCCAACACTGAGGATCTCTGTATTCTGATCTGGTGCAGCCTCATAGATTTTGCCGTCGATGGTTACCGTTTGGTAGCGCGAATAAGGCTTGAACATTTCAAGAAGGTCGTCTTCGGTGGGAACGTTGTTGTATGGGGGGCGGTTAAGAAAAACTCGCATTTCATTCCTCAAATGTTGATGTGCCCGGATGATTCCGAGGCACATCGTCAACATATGCAATGATCGAATATTGTGCAACCGCGCACATCAAAAAAGTTATGGCGACAGCTTCGATGTTATTCGTGATGTTCTTTCAATAATCACTATGCAGATATGTTTGGAATCAGAATTCAATGCGTTCTTACAGAATAGAATATGCACAATAACGCATGATTTTGAAATGTGTCGAGCCAGAAGAGACACAATTTTCAGAAACCGACCTTGGTCAACCGCGACGGATCCGACTACGGGGCAGACGCAGGAGCTTACTCCTCCACCCCCACCGGCAGTGGCGTTCCGTCCACCTGCACCCCCCAGCCCAAGTACACGTTCGCCTGGGCGGGTACGCGGGCCAGAAAGTTGAGGAAGTCGCTCAATTTTGCGTCGAGCTGGAGGCGGACGAGTACCGCGCGTTCGTCCAGCCGCAAGTCCTGGAGGCTGCGGATGTCGGCGTCTTCGTCCACCTGCCCGTCTTTCAACAAAATCAGGCTTCGCATGGGGCCTTGGTCCAGGCCGCGCCGCAGTCGTAGGGGGCGGGCGCCACACCAGCCGGTGGCCAACAGTGGGTCGCGCGCTACCTGCCGCAGCAGCTCCGGCTCGACCGCGGCGCAGGCCACCAGCCCGATGCTGCCTGCATCACTGCCGGCAAGCAGCAGGTAGAAGTCTTCGATGTTCAAGGAAGGCGGCAGAAGAATCCCGTCTCCCCGTCGAATCTGGGGGCCCACGTCCAGCAGCTCGCCTTCCAGGCGCTTGGCGACCAGTCCCTCGGGGCTGCGCTCCAGCCACCGGGGCAACAGGGTGGAAGCCACCAGGATCCGCCCGGGGAGTCCTTCCGAGCGGGGAAGCCGGGAAATTCCGGATTGGTCGGCGGCGGTCTGGGCGACGGTCAGCTCGTACATGCCGGTGAGTCGGCCAAGTTGTACCTGCCGAAAGGCCATCCACCCCGGCGGCAGGCTGATCAGCAGGCCCAACAACAAAAAGGCCAGCGGTGCGCCGATCACCCGCAGGGAGGATCGCCCGCCCGGCGCGGCCAGCCAACCCACCGGCACCGCGACGGCCGCCGTGATAATACCCAGGTTGAAGGGGGCCCACAGGTTCAACAGGGCGCCCAGATCCCGCTGTAGCTGCTCCCGCGGCAGCGCCTGCATCCAGGCATAGCCCCCAAACAGCAGCCCACACAGGCCCACCATCGTTCCCATCGCCGCCAAGGCGCGGGTTTTTTGGGGGGCCAGTCCGATCAGGCCGGGGGGCAGCAGCATGCACAGCGCTAGTGCGGGCAGGCCCTGCTCCCACAGAAACTCCTTCTCCAACATGCCCATACCCAGGACCAACGGAGCCGCGAAGCCGATGAAGGCGGCCACCATCGTCGGCAACCAACTGCGCTCGGCCACGGGCGTCCGCAGGGCTCCGATGGCCACCCCACCAAGCAGCGGCAGGGTGGCGGCGGCGGCCCCCAGCCCGCCCCAGCACAGCCCCTCCCAGATCGTCGGCCGCTCCATCAGCATCCGCAGGGGGAGGTCGGGATCGTCCAGGTTTTCCAGGGCATTCTGGTAGAGCCGCTCCACCGACCAGGCGCTCAGCACCCCCCCGTAGAGCAGCGCGCCTACCGGCACCGCCAGCCCCGCAATCACGCCGGGTGGGCGCCGTAGGGCCGCGACCAGACCCCAGCCACACTGGAGCAGGAGTCCAAGGCCAAGAAGCAGCAGAAGACCAAGCAGGGGTAGAGACACCAATGGCTTTAACCGGAATCGGCCACAGGAACCGCTGCCCACAGCGGGATAGTCTTCCCCCATGGTGCTCCTCCTCCTGCTTCTCTCCTGCGCGGACCCGCAGCCTCTTCCCACGGAGGTGGCTTCCGAAGCGCTCGATCGAAGCAGTCTTCCTCCACTTTACCGTCAGCTCTATGACTACGCATTCCTCCCGGAAGTGCAGGGCAAAGAGCAGCGGGTGCGTCTTCTGATCTGGCTGAAGTACATGGAGTTCAGCCGCTACCAGCTTGGCCTCCTTCGCGAGCTGGCCGAACGTACGGAGCGGGAGCGTCGTTCGGTCGAGGAGCGGCAGCGCGCGATCGTGCGGGACTATGAGCCGAAGATCGGGGCGATCTACGATCAGGTGTGGGAGGGGATCCAGGCGGGGGCAAGCGAGGATGAACTTGCCAAGCTGGCCACCGAGCTGGCACCGGTGCGCGAGCGCGAGGCCGAGCTTCTGGAGCTGCGCTCGCGCTCGGTGCGCACCCTTTTTGAGACGCAGGCGCCCTTTCTGAAGACCCTGACCGCGACGCAGGAGATCCGCTTCTCCGACGCGACTTTTCTGCTGCGGCACCGCTTGGATCCCTATGCCAACCCGGGCGACTTCAATGCGCTGATCGGCACGGTGTATGTGGCCGGTCAGTTCGGTGCGTTGTCCCGGCCAACCTTTGATCCGGGGGAAGATCACCTGAACATCGGCGGCCTCTGGTCGGAGGAGCCCGAGCAGCTTGCGGGCCCCTACTTCCCCGATGCCCGCCGCGAGGTGATTTTGTACATGGTGCTGCTGGAGCCGCGCTTGGGTGAGGCCATCGAGGCGGCGCTGACGCTGAAGGCCACCGAGCCCGAGCCGGGTGTTCCGGGGGATCCCGGAGTGGTGCCGGGAGCTACGCCGCCACCCGGTGTTCCTGTTGACCCTCCGCCCGGAATTCCCGAGGCTCCGCCGCCGGGTCAGCCTGCGGAAGAGTAGTGACTCTGATCAGAGTCACTATCTGTCAAAGGCCTGCTGGCTGGTCCAGCGGCCGATCAGCGCTCGCTCCTCTGGGGTCATTTGTGTAAGGTTTCCAAGGGGCATGATGGGCGCGGCGACCACCTGCTGGTGGATTTTCGGACCAGCGGCCAGGATCTGCCGGGGTTCTTCCAAAATCAGGCCCTTGGGGGGGCTGCTCCAACCCGCTTGGATGGGCCGGCTGGCGTGGCAGGGCAGGCAGCGCTGCGCGATCACCTGCTGCACCTCGACCATAGAAACCGCGGGGCCTTCCACCGTGGGCGGCGGGCTGGGGCGGGCGTAGACGGCAAGGCCTACAAAGGCGGCGAGCGCCACCGCCGGGATCCATGGCTGGTGGATTCCCCGTTCATCCAGGTTGATCCAGTGACGATAGCCGGCACCCACCAGGCCGATGCCCAGGACCAGCAGCCATCCGAAGGGGTGGCCCCAGGTCTGTGGGAAGTGCCCGCTGATCATGGTGAACAGGACGGGCAGGGTGATGTAGTTGTTGTGCAGCGAGCGAAGGGCCCCGGCCTTGGCCCGCTCCAGCGGCGGTGGCTGCCCCGCGATCATCGCATCCACCACGGCCCGCTGTCCGGGGATGATCACAAAAAAGACGTTGGCTGCCATCCAGGTGCCAAGCATGGCGCCCAGGTGGATAGTGGCGGCTCTTGCAGAGAGCAGGTGGAAGAGGCTGTAGCTGGCGCCGCTCACAAAGGCGAAGAGCAGGGCGGCAAGGATCCCGCTGTGGTTTTTCAGGGGGCTCCGGCAGAGACCGTCGTAGACCAGCCAGCCTCCCAACAAAAATCCGGCACCGATGCCCACTGCCTGAAGGGCGCTGATGTCGGCGACGGCAGGGTCCACCATGGTGGTGCCGGCGGTGGTCCAGAAGTGGAGGATGAGCAGGGAGAAGCCGGTGATCCAGGTGAGGTAGGCCTCCCACTTGAACCAGTGCAGCGTCTTGGGCAGCCTGGCCGGGGCGCCGCCATACTTCTGCACCTGGTAGAAGGCGCCGCCGTGGATGGCCCAGAGCCCGCCGGCCACACCCGGTGCGGCCTCCTCCCCTTCCTCCGGGGGGCGGACGGTATTGTTCAACCACACAAAATAGAAGGATGCGCCAATCCAGGCGACCCCGATCATGAAGTGGAACCATCGTAGTCCCAAGCCCAGCCAGTCGCTGACCCAGCCCATTCGCAGCCTCTTGGCGCCGATCATAGCAGACGCGTGCGGCGGCGCTGGCTATAGATCGGGGATGAAGATCGCGCTGCGCAGTCGTCGGGTGCTGCTTTCTGGGGCTTTCCGGCCCGCCACCGTGCACCTTGCCGGGGAGCGGATCGCCCACATCGCACCGGATCCGCTTCCGGGTTTCGAGCTGCGGGATGTGGGAGAACGCTGTGTTCTTCCTGCACTCACCGATAGCCACGTCCACATGAACGAGCCGGGTCGCACCGAGTGGGAGGGCTTTTTTACGGCGACCCGCGCGGCGGCGGCGGGCGGGGTGACGCTGGTGGTGGACATGCCACTCAACTCCGATCCGGTGACCACCACCCTCGCTGCCCTGGAAAAAAAGAAGGCCAGTGCGGCGGGGAAACTGCATGTGGACGTGGGATTTTGGGGCGGTGTGGTGCCCGGGAATGTGGCCGAGCTGGCGCCGATGGTGCGCGCGGGGGCGCTGGGCTTCAAGTGCTTCACCTGCTTTTCGGGGATCGACGAGTTTCCTGCGTCCACCTACGAGGATCTTCTGGTGGCGATGCCGGTGCTCCGCGAGCTCGGGGTGCCGCTTCTGGTCCATGCTGAGCTGGAGAGCGAGCTTCGCCTTGCCGGCGCCGATGCCTCCCCGCGTCTGTACACAAATTACCTGCATAGTCGCCCCAGTGCCTGGGAGGATGCGGCGGTGGCGATGGTGGTGGAGCTGGTGGCGAAGACCGGCTGCCGTGCGCACATCGTACACTTGTCCTCTGCCGATGCACTGGAGCTGATCCGCAAGGCGAAAAAGCAGGGTCTTCCTATCACTGCTGAGACCTGCCCTCACTATCTCGGCCTCGCCGCGGAGGAGGTGCCGGAGGGTGCAACCCAGTTCAAGTGTGCGCCGCCGATCCGGGGCCGCGAGAACCAGGAGCGGCTGTGGGCGGGCCTGGTGGATGGCACGCTGGACGCGGTGGTCACGGACCACTCGCCCTGTATTCCTGCCCTGAAAAAGCTGGAAGAAGGTAACTTTATGGATGCCTGGGGCGGCATCGCGTCGCTGCAACTGGGGCTGCGCTCGGTGTGGACCGAGGCGCAGCGCCGGGGCATCGGTCTGGAGCGGCTGATCGGCTGGATGTCCGCGGCAACAGCGGCTTTTGTAGGCAGGCCGGAGCGCGGGCAGCTCCGAGAGGGGGGGGCCGCCGACTTCCTGATCTTTGATCCGGAGCACAGCGAGCGGCTAGAGGCGTCCACGCTGTTGCACCGCCACCCGCAGAGCCCTTGGGTGGGGCGCCGGTTGACGGGGCGGGTGGAGCAGACCTGGCTTCGGGGACAGCCGATCTGGGCGGACGGTACAATCTGTGGCGAAGCGGCTGGAAAAATCTATCTGGGAGGAAGCGTAGATGTCTGAGGTGGCGGCCTTCGCGGGCCTGGTGGACCTGCTGTGTGAGGACGTGGGGGGACAGGCGCTCCTCTGCAGCGACGACTTTTTTGCGGGGATGGGCAACCTGGTCAAGGCTAAAGCTGCTCTCTTTGATCCAAGCACCTACACCGATCGCGGCAAGGAGATGGACGGCTGGGAGTCGCGACGCAAGCGGGTGGGTGGTCACGACTGGTGCATCCTGAAGCTGGGGGTGCCGGGGCTGATTCGGGGCGTGGACATCGACACGGCGCACTTCCTGGGGAACCACCCGCCTTTTGCCAGTGTGGACGCATGTTCTGTATCCCCGAATACAAGTCCCGAGGAGCTTCGGGATTCGGTCCAGTGGACGCGGATTCTGAAGGAGGCTCCGCTGCGGCGGGGCTCCCACAACCTCCAGGCGGTGAGTAGCGAGGCAATCTGGACCCATGTGCGCCTGAATATCTACCCGGACGGGGGGGTGGCGCGGCTGCGGGTCTATGGGGAGCCCCAGCCGGTGCGGGGGGAGGGGCGGCTGGATCTGGCGGCCCTGGTCAATGGGGGCCGGGCCGTGGCCTGTTCTGATATGTTCTTCTCCCACATGAACAACCTGCTTTTGCCGGGTCGTTCTGCCTTTATGGGCGGAGGCTGGGAGACCCGACGCAGCCGGCCGCCGGGCGAGGACTGGATCATCGTGGCGCTATGTGGGGCGGGCCGAGTGGAGAGGCTGACCCTGGATACCGGGCACTACAAGGGCAATTATCCGGACCGGGCAGCGGTGGATGCGCTGTACTGGCCCGATGCTCCGCCGCACCTGCTGCCGCAGCACCCGGACTGGAAGGAGATCCTTCCCCCGACAAAAATGCGCGCCGATCAGGAGCATGAGGTGGAGATCCCCTCCCCCGGTCCGTGGACCCACCTGCGCCTGCGCATCCTGCCGGACGGGGGGATGGCGCGGATGCGCGTGTGGGGCACACTCTCCGGCGAAGCCGTCTCGGATCCGCTGGTACAGAAACTCAACTCTCTTTCTGAAAATGAGGCCCGTGCAGCCCTCAGCCGCTGCTGCGGAGCGGGTCGCTGGCTGGCGCAGATGGTGGCGCTGCGCCCCTTTCGCAGTCGCACCCAGCTTCTGGGGGAGGCGGCCCGAAGCTGGTGGGATCTGGACGAGGGGGACTGGCGCGAGGCTTTTGGGCACCATCCCCGCATCGGCGCGGATCTGGCCTTGCTCCGCGAGAAGTACGCGAGCACGGCAAGCTGGTCCGCGGGCGAGCAGCAGGGGGTGGCGGCTGCCTCTGAAGAGACGCTGCAAGCCCTGGCGGAGGGGAACCGGACCTACGAGGCTCGTTTTGGCTACATCTTCATCGTCTGTGCGACGGGGCTGAGTGCCGCTGAGATGTTGGGCCGCCTTCGGGAGCGGCTGCCCAACGAGCCCGCCACCGAGCTGCGGGTGGCGGCCGGGGAGCACGCAAAGATCATGGCGCTGCGCCTGAACAAGTTGATCGAAACCACGGAGTCTTCAAAACCATGAGCATCAGCACCCACGTCCTCGATCTGGTCCACGGAGGTCCCGCACGCGGGGTCTGGGTGCGGCTGGAGCAGAAAGTCGGCAAGAATTGGCAGGAGATCCAGGCGGGGCACACCGATGCCGACGGGCGCCTGCGCGAGCTGCTGCCCAAGGGGGTGGACATGGCCGGGATCTTCCGCCTGAGCTTCGATACCGGTGCTTGGTTCAAGCAGCAGAACCGCGCCAGCTTCTATCCGGAAGTCTCCGTGGTTTTTGAGATCGTTGCGGCCACCGAACACTACCATGTGCCGCTGCTTTTGGGGCCGTATGGCTACTCCACCTATCGGGGAAGCTGATTCTTCGCGGATAAAAACGTGGTAGAGGATTGTCTACCAAATGGTAGACAATCCTCTACGCCTTTGTTGGAATGAAAATTCCGCGCCCCCGCAGTGCGCGGAATCCGACGATCAGCGGCGCCGACGCCGCAGCAGGGCCGCAGCCGCCACGCCGATGCCCAAGGCCATCTGCCCGTCGCCCGGGGTGCTCGCGCAGCCGCAGCCGCCGTTGTAGTCCCCCTTGCCGGTGTCCACGTCCAGCTTGTCGTCGCTGCCGTCCAGGGGGTCGGTGCCCTGGTCGTTCACCTCGACGCCGTCGATTACGCCGCCGCCGTCGGTATCGGACAGGTTGGGATCGGTGCCGTGGCTGTTCACCTCTTCCCCGTCGCTCAAGCCATCCCCATCGGTGTCTGGGGCGATGGGGTTGGTGCTGGTCTCGTTGACCTCCTGGCCGTCGGTCAGTCCGTCGCCATCGCTGTCGGGGTTGGTCGGACTGGTGCCCACATCGGCCTCTTCTTCGTCGCTCAGCCCGTCCTGATCCTGATCCAGGTCGTCCGCCGGATCCAAGGGGTCGCTGCCGCGTGCCACTTCGGTGCCGTCGTCGATGCTGCCGCCGTCGGTGTCCGCGTTGTTGGGATCGGTCTCGCCGTCCACCGCACCGTCCTGGTTGCTGTCCTCGGCACCATCCAACAGGCCGTCGCCATCGCTGTCGGCATTGCCGGGGTCGGTGGTGGTGCTGGGATCGCTGTCCGCCCGGAACACGCCGACGTCGGTGTCCGGCCCGGCGGTGATGCGGCCCTGCTCCTGCCCGTCGCCCAGGCCGTCGCCGTCGGTGTCGAACTCGGTGGGGTCGGTGTCGCCGGCGATGAACTCCTCGTAGTCGGTCAGGCCGTCCTCGTCGCTGTCCTGGTCGTAGGCATTGGTGCCCTGGTCCAGCTCCTGATCATCGGTCAGGCCGTCCCCGTCGGTGTCAGCCGGGGGGTAGTCGTCTGCGGGATCCAGGGGATCGCTGCCGCGGCCTTCTTCGGTGCCGTCGTCCACGCCGCCGTCGTCGGTGTCGGCATCGTTGGGATCGGTCTCCAGGAGGCTGACCGCACCGTCGTGGTTGCTGTCCTCGTCGCCATCGTTCAGGCCGTCGCCGTCGGTATCTCCGAGGGCGGGGTCGGTGGTGGTGTTGGGGTCGCTGTCGGCAATGAACAGGGTGGGGTCGGTGTCCGTCCCGGGGTTGGACAGGCCCGCCTCCTGGCCATCGGTCAGGGTGTCGCCGTCACTGTCGCGGTCGGTTGGGTTGGTGAGGTAGGTGTACGCTTCGGCGCCATCGGCGAGGCCATCGTCGTCGCTGTCGGCGTCGAGCGGGAGGGATCCGTAGAGGTTCAGCTCGTCTCCGTCACCCAGGCCGTCGCCGTCGGTGTCGGCGTTCAGTGGGTTGGTTCCGTAGCCGTAGACTTCCGACCCATCGCCCAGACCGTCGCCATCGGTATCTGCGAGGATTGGATCGGTGCCGATGGTGTTTGCTTCTTCCCCATCGGTCAGCAGGTCACTGTCGCTGTCGGTGTTCAGCGGATCGCTGCCATAGCTGTTGACCTCGTCCCCATCGCTCAGGCCGTCGCCGTCGCTGTCCGAGACGGTCGGGTCGGTGTTGTGGGTGTTGAGCTCGTCGCCATCGCTCAGGCCGTCGCCGTCGGTGTCGGCGATGGTGGGGGAGGTGGTACCCCCGGTGACCTCGTCGTAGTCCCCAAGCCCGTCGCCGTCGGTGTCGGTGGAGGTGGGATCGGTGCCGTAATTGGCGACCTCCTCCTCATCCGACAACAGATCGCCGTCACTGTCGAGATCCAGGTAGTCGGGCGTCCCGTCCCCATCGCTGTCATCGTTGCGGGGATCGCCGTCCGCATTGGCATCCTCGTCGATGGTCAGCAGGCTGTCGCCGTCGTCGTCGGTGTCCAGAAAGTCGTCGATGCCATCAGCATCGCTGTCGGGGAAGCTGCAGTCCACATAGACGCCCACCACATCGAAGAAGTTGCCGACCGAGGCGTCGCCGGTGGCGGTGGAGACGGATTCAAAGCCGATGCGGGTGGTGCTGTTGGTGGCGGTAAAGGTGGAGATGTAGACACCCCACGCCGTCGTGTCGTCGGTGTAGACGTCGGTCTCCACCCCATCCACCAGGAAGCGGGCCACGTCCACCCCGGCGCGGCCGCGATGGCCCACCACCAGGGTGTAGGTTTCGCCGGGGGTGGTGGCAACGTACTGATACAGCTCGGCAGAATAGTAGGCGTTCAGCTCGGCGAACTGTACGCCGTCCAGCATAGAGACACCCATACTCTCGCCCCAAAGCTCGATGTAGCCGGTGGAGTCGGTGGTGTGCCAGCCGGGAATCACCCCGTCGGCCACAAAGCCAAAGCCGTTGACATAGGGGTCTTCGAAGCTCGCATTGGTGAGCAGGGAGTCGGGAGAGACGCAGTCGATGGTGCCGGCCCCGTCGGCAATGGCCGAGGGGATGCCGTTGGTCTCTACGCCGCCGTCGATGCGGCCGTCGCCATCGGTGTCATAGGCGGAGTAGCCGGCCTCGTAGAGGTCGCTGACGCCGTCGCCATCAGAGTCCAGATCGCGGGTGTTGACGAGGCCGTCGCCATCGCTGTCCACCACGTCAGGCTCGGCACCGTCGGGGATGCCGTCGTTGTCGTCGTCGCTGTCGTCTTCGTTGTCGATGCCGTCGCTGTCGGCGTCATCGCTGATGCGCACGGTCAGTGCGGTGGTGTTGTCCGAGGGGTCGCCGTCGATGTCGTTGGCGCTCAGGTTGGCGGTGAAGCGGGCGATCAGGTCGCCGGTGGCGGCATTGTCCGCCGTCGTCACCACGGTATAGGTGACCGATCCACCCGACGGGATCGAAACTCCAGAATCGACCAGATCTCCGGTACCTGAGGCGGTGCAGGTGGAGCCGGAGGAGGGCACGCAGCTCCAGCTATTGCTGGTGATGCCGGTGGGCATGACCGAGGAGAGGTCCATGCCGGAGGCCGTGGTGGCCCACAGGTTATTGACGGTGATGGTGTAGGTCACCGTGTCGCCCGGCAAGACGACGGAGGGGCTGACACTTCCCACCACCACAATGTCGGCGGGGTCGCGACCATCCAGATCCTGCAGGGCCAGGTTGCGCACGTCGTGGTTGTTGGTGACACCCCTGGTGGAGCCCGCCAGGCCCAGCTTCAACGAGGCGGGCGCCGGGTGGCTGTAGGTGACCGGACCCAGCACCTGGCTGACCACGGTGCCATCGCCCGTGCGCATGTACCCGGTGATCTCCATTCCGCCACCGGAGGCGGTTTCAAAGAGCACAAAGAGCTTTTTGGACTGAGAGCCTGATGGACGGGTGCTGGTGTAGGGGTAGTCCAGCGAGCTGACGTAGACGCCGTCGATGTAGGTGTAGTCGTCGTCATAGGCACCGCGTACGACGACGGAGTCCGGCCAAAAGCCTGGACCGGTGCTGAAGTGGGCGGAGGTGTCCGAGAAGTTGCCATACTCATCCACGCCGACACCCACATAGACTTGGGAGGCACCGTAGTAGCCCAGAAAGCCCCCGGTGGACCCGATGGTGAAGGAGGAGGAGGTCAGCGAGCCGTCGTACAAAAATGCGGAGAAGCCATCCGCGCCCGAACCACCCCAGGAGGCAAATTCAAAGGCGATCAGGATGCCTGTTGACGTGTCAACGGCAGTATCGCTGACAGCATAGCCGACAGAGTCATTGGAGGTATCGGTGAGCCGCAGCCAGCCGTCCCCCTCTGCATCCACGTTTCCGGCCGTGAGGCTTGCCGCACCGCCAAGGGTCCAACCGGTGGGGAGGGTGGAGGAGCGGAAGTCCGCAACGTCACTCGCGAAGCTTGTCGACGGTAGCGCAAGGGCCAGCCACAGCAAACGGGAACGCACCCCATGGCTTTGTTTTGGGGTTTTGGAATGGTGCAAGCGGCGTTTCATAGATCCTCCGGAATCAGCGGCCGGAGCGTAGCCCACTGAGGGGCTTGACGCAATGTTGACAGGCGATTGTGGTGGGGGGACGGGGGACGGTCCATCCCACCCGTCGTAGCGGTCTGGCCGGGGCCTGTTTTATGTGGTCTTTCCCCGGACCCACCTCAAAAAACGCCCGATATGGTGGTAGGGGGGGGGTGGGGCTGAGCTCGGTTTTCGGCTCGTAGGGGCCGGTCAGGTAGGGCACATACATGGAGCGGCGCAGGCTCTCCGGCCCCGTCTTGGGCGACTGCTGCACCCGGTGCCACAGGCGGCCGTCGTGGACCGTCAGGTCGCCCGGCTCCGTTTCTACGGCAATCTCCTCGGGGTCCTCTCCGTGGCTCAAAAAATAGACCTTGCGGAAGCAGGTGTCCCAGAAGCCCTGACGATGGCTACCGGGAATCAGGCGCAGCCCGCCATCCGCGCGTGCGATGCGGTCAAAATGCAGGCCGATGTTGAGCATCTGCTGAGGCATCCGTCCCCGGAAGATGTCGCGGAGGCCATCGGTGTGCCAGCCCAGGCGCGGGTAGGCCGAGCCGGGCACGTTGATGTAGCGGTTCACGACGACGCCGTCCTTTTCGTCGTGACCCACACGGGCATCGGCACCGATCAGGGTGCGGATCGGGTCAAAGCGACGATCCAGCACAAATTCCCGAAGGGGGGGAGAAAACATCGAGGTGAAGGTGAAACGCTGTACATAAGCCTTCCCTTCAGCGTCCCTTCCCATAAAAATGGGAATGCCATTTACAAACTTTCGGCCTTCAGCCAGCCACCCTGCCTGAATTCGATCCAACTCGGCCAGAATCATCTGCACCTCGTCGGGCCTGGCCACCTGCGCAAAAACCAGAAAACCATGCTGGTTCAAAAAGGTGCGCTGCTCCTCGGTGATGACCGGACCAAGGGTGAAGCGGGTGTTGAGGGGAAGCAAGGGTGTCTCGGTGGCTTCGGGGAAGAATTGCGGAAGATAGATGCAGAGGACTGTAGTGTGCTATTGACAGGTCAATGAGAAGACAGGCCCTGGAGTAGCGCGTCGATCTCCTCCTGGCTGCGGGTTGCGAAGGGTACCACCAGCGCCTGGAGCCTTTCGTCCTCTTTGATCTGGTGGAGCGCAACCGTCAACGCAGCGGGTGTGTTGGAGAAGCGGGTGCGGTACAGCTCTATCAGGGTGGCGACGGTGACCTCCCGGCTTTTGCGGCGGGCCTCGTCGATGCCCTTTTCGATGCCCTTTTCGATGCCCCTTTCGATGCCCCTTTCGATGCCGATCTGCTCCCCGATGGCGCGCTGTTCGCGAACCCACTTTTCGTACATGTCTTGGTAGGGCTGAATCATCGTGGACTCCTGCGCATGTTGCAAGGCTAACCTGACTGCGGGCAGCACGGCACTCGCCGTTGCCCTCTCCCACGCGGCCTCCGGCATTTGCCTCAGCTCCGCGCTCGCCTCTTCCAGGGTGTGTCCCTTCCCCAGCAACCGCAGCAGCAACGTGTCTGGCTGCTTCGGCAGCTCGGACACCACGACCAGCCGCGCCTTGTACACCGGAGCCCCCTCGTAAAAGCCCTCAGGCCAACCCTGCATGGGAAGCAGTTGGCCCTGCCGAATCAGAGTGGTGGGTCGCCCTCCAGAAATGACGTACATCCACGGATAGTCTGTCTGCAGCTTCACCTGCAAGGCCACCTGTTTCTGCACACATTGACGCCACGCAGTCATCGAGGGTGCGTGCTGATAGCACTCCACCATGTTGATTCCGCCGTCCAGCATGCGGCCAAAAATGCCGGGAATCGTGGACTTCTCGTCGGGCCGATACCAGAAGTCTACCCGCCGCGGACTGACTGATATTTCTGTTTCGACGCCAAAAGTTCCCTTGCCTTCGCAGATCTCGGAGAGCAACAGTTTGGCCAGCAGGTCGTAGGGGGCATGGGTGGACACACCCGCCGGTTAGCCCGACCGATACAGGTGCGCAATAGGCGTGTCGTTTTTTTTGATTCGAATTGATTCATAGGTTCATATGAATCTCAAAAACGCAGCATATTCCAGACTTGTTCTGCCACCCTCTCTACCGGCGCATCCACCGGCTCTGGACGTTGCCTGCTCCAGATTTTGTCCAGCGCCTCTGGCATTGAGCCTTGAAGCTCCACATCCCCACGGGCCCTCATCACCGTTTCCAGCGACGGTGCCTCCGGAAAGCCCGCACGGTGCTGAAACACCATCGGCACCCCGGCGCGCAGGCACTCGCCGAGAATGCCATAGCCGGCCTTGGTAAAGACCACATCCGCCCCCAAGAGCAGCTCCGGAAAAGGCACATCGTCCACATAGAGGCAGTCCGGACGACTCAGCCGCGGCATCGGTGGCGCCAGCACATAGGTCACTCTCGGAATGGCCGGCAGGAAAGACTCCAGATCCGCCAGCCCAAAGCCGCCAAAACACACCAGCACGGTCTTTGAACTCCGGGGCGCGCGCCAGGCCCGCTCCGCGCGTCGGGCCAGCAATCCTCCAGCCTGGACCTTGGCAAAGCCCTGCAAGCCCGGTCCGGGCCACAGGGAGAGCCCCACGTGTCCGGCCTGCCAGTCCGCAAATTGCTTCGCCCAGTCCCGCAACACCGGGTAGTGCCCGTAGATCCAGGCCCAATCAAAGTTCCCGACCGCAAGGGTGCGGCAACCCGCCCGTCGTGCGGCCTCCAGCCCCGCAGGAGCCACATCCACCACGCAGGCATCCACCCCGCGAAGTTGCTCCGCCAGAAGGTCTATTTTCTCCTCGGCACAGCGCTCCACGACCAGTGGAAGCGTGCCCTCCGGATCCTCATGGGTGCTGTCGAGCTGGCGCAGGCCCACATCCATGGACCAGGGTACCACCCGGGCCTCCGGCGCCCAGTTGTGAACCACCCCCTCTGGTACTGCCGTAAAGACCTGTACAGACGCCTGTGATTGCAGATAGGGCAGCAGCGCGAGCTGCCGTCCCAGGTGTCCAAAGCCGTGCGCCGAGCAAAGGATCGCCAGCTTCAACGCCCCAGACCCTCGGTCACCGTCCCGCTCTCCGTCAGGCGGTAGCTGCGGTCCACCTGCAGGCCGGTATAGTTGTGGGTGCCACCGCCGGGAAACCAGACTTCTACGTTGTCAATCGTGGTTGCGCTCCCCAGGCCCACGTGCAGGGTCTGGCTGTCCTGGTTGCCCACCCCGTTGCCGCCACTGACGGTTCGCAGCCACGTTTTTCCGCCCGCCGTGACCCGGGCCACCGCACCGATGGCGGCGCGGTTGCTGTCCACATCGCCCACCAGCCGCAACTTCAGGTAGTGCCCGGTCGCCACATCGTTGCGGAACAGTGTCGTGAGCATGATGTCTTCGTCACCATCGTTATCGTAGTCAGAAACGGCAGTTCCCCATCCATTTTCGGTGGTGAAACCCGCCTCTTCCCGCACCGAGAGGAAGTGCGCGGTACCGTCGTTCACATAGACATCGGTGGGGCGCCCGGCGTAGACCTCTGAGATGGTCAGATCCAGATCGCCATCGTTCTCGAAGTCCAGAAGCGACGGGTTGGAGTGGGTTTCGTGGTACTCCAGCCCGCGATCCGCCGCCTCGTCCACCCAGGAGCCCGAATTCTGGATCAGGAGCTGCGTCAGGTCCGAGAACTCGTAATAGCGGGGATGGGCCAGGTTGGCGTGGACACTGTCAAAGTCTCCGTCGTTGTCCAGATCTCCGAAGGCCATCCCGATGGTGTGGCCGAAGTAGCCCCGGCTGAAGCTACCGGCGAGCCCCACCAGCGAGGCCCGCTCTTCGAACATGCCGTCGCCCATATTCCGATAGTACAGGTTCTTTTGGAGCACATAGTTGTTGATGGCGATGTCGATGTCGCCATCCAGGTCCGCGTCCAGCGCCATCGCCCCCCGGCCGGCCAGCGCATCCCACTCAAAGCCGTGCTCCTCTCCCCACTCCGAAAAGGTTCCGTCGCCGTTGTTGTGCCAGAAGCGGTCCGGGTAGTAGGTATAGTCGTCAAAGCACAAGAAGTTGGCCTGCACCAGATCCAGGAGGCCATCGTTGTCAAAGTCGCCCCAGGCGGCCCCGTAGGTGGGCGAGTGCTGGGGGGTGCCCTCGTTCAAGCAGTCCACACTCTCTTGAAGGTCGTCGATGCCGGCGAGGGCCGTCACATCGGAGAAGGTGCCATCGCAGTTACTTCGGAGGAGCAGCTCGTTCCCGGCTGGCCCTGCATCCCGGGACCCGTTCATCCCATAAAAATCCAGGCAGCCATCGTTGTCGAAGTCGCCCCACACCCCGCCTGCGGTTCCGATGCCCACCTGCACCCCCGCCTCCACACTCACATCTGTAAAGGTACCGCCGTCATTTCGGTAGAGGGAGGGGCCCGCCAACATAATATCGTCGTCCCCATCGTCATCGTAGTCGCCCCAGGCGATGTTGCCGGATGGGGGCAGCCCCGCATCCGCCGCCTGAAACCACTTGTCCTCTGCTGGGATGGTGGAGATGGTCTCCACCTGGGCCTGCACCAAAAAATCGTACTGAAGCGGAAACGAAAGTCCGGTAAAGTAGTTCGCCTTATCCGCCAGGGGATAGCGTATAGAGGAGTGGCAATCATCCCATGCGCCGCAGGAGCCATCGCCGCCGGTTCCTGCATCCGCCCACAGCATGGGTCCATTGTCTCCGTCGCGATAGGAGGCGGCGTAGACCAACGCGGGTCCATCTACCAGAAGAGGAGGATCGACCTTGTACGTCACCCAGCCGCTCTGGTCCTCCGCACTCAGGCAGCGCGTACCGGTCCACAGCGGCTGATCGATCCAGTAGTCAAAGCCGTTGTGGCCGAAGTCGGGGTACAGGCCCAAGGTCACCGGGGCCTGCTCGGAGGGGAGCATCCCGTAATTCACCCGCAGCGCGTGGATTTTGGACGGATGGTCCAGCTCCAGGCGCACCGCCTCCCAGCCGGGGGTGGCGCTCAGATCGTAGGTGGTGCTGCCATCGGCCCCGGTGACCGAGCCGAAGTCGGCCATCGTCACCGCACCGGCTCCATCATCCCAGCTCTGCCAGGGGAAAGCTGCTTCCTCTACCGCTGCGCCCGCGCTCTCTTCGCAGTCCGGAAGCGGAGAATCCACCGAAGAGTCGGTCGCAGACTCCGTCGGTGGATCCTCTTTCTGAGGTTTTTCGGTGGGGGAGGGACAGGCGAGAAGGAGTAGCAGCATCTACCCAGGATAGCACAACGCCGCCGCCTCTTCCCCTCCACCTCCGTGACTCTGATCAGAGTCACTACCAAAATCCCGCCTGTGACGCCTTAGAAGCAGACTTCGTAGGGCGAGACGTAGCTGCTGCCGGGGAAGGTGGTCAGGCCGTTGAAGCAGTTTCCGGCGATACCATTGCCCTCAAAGGCGGCTTCCTGTGCACCAAAAGCCCAGTACTCAAACCACAGGTGGTCGTTGCTGTCCTGGCCCCACCAGCCGTAGTAGTCGGGGTAGCCGGGAATGGTCACCGTTCCGTCGGCTTCCAGTACCGCACTGTGCGAGCTGATGGAGCTGGGGAAAAGGGTACATTCATAGTAGGAGGTGAGGTTGGTACCGGTGCAGTGGTCGTTGTTGACGGCGGTCTGGGTGCCGCTGAGGGCGTAGCTGTAGTAGCTGACGTTCGCCGTGGCCGACGCGCTGTTGTTGGTTACGCTGTTCTCGCTTGAGGTGGTGGTCGCGCTGGCCGAAAAGCCGAGGGCAACGCTGTTCTGGGGCAGGGCCAGCGAGAAGGTCACCGTCTTGTTGGTGTTCTTGGCGATGGTGCCGAGCGAGCAGTTCAGCTTGGTGCCGACCTTGGTGCAGGTAGAGGAATAGGCGCCAAGGGTCCCCATCACATAGACCTGGGGGCTGGTGTGGGTGACGGGGAGCTGGATGGAAACCGACACGTTCGACGCCGACATATTGCCGATGTTGGACACCCGCACGGTGTAGGTGGAGGCGGTGCCGACCACTTCCGAGCTGGGCATGATGAAGGTCGGGGTGATATCGGATTTTGCAAAGGCGGCGGTGGCGAGAAGAAGGCTGAGCATACAAATCTCCAGAAGGGCGTTGTGGAGGCTGCTGAACACCAGCAACCGCTCCACTTCCCTTTACGGCAGCGGGCCGAGGTCACCGGACGCCTGTTACCTCCTGTTACCTGCGGAGAGGGCGGCGAAAGAGGCTGCGGCTCTTGAAGGGTCAACGGGATAGGGCCTGCCCATGCCGATCCACTCCTCTGTATGCCCGCTGGATTGCCCCGATCGCTGCTCCCTGACTGTAGAGGTGGAGGGCGATCAGGTCCGACGTATCTCTGGCAGCCACAAGAACCCGCTTACTGCCGGCTATATCTGCAAGAAGGTCGCGGACTTCGGTGAACGGGTCCACGGCCCCCGGCGTATTCTGCGCCCCGCGCGGCGGGTGGGCCCCAAGGGCAGCGGGCAGTGGAAGGACATCACCTGGGAGGAGGCGCTCTCGGAGATCGTGGCTCGATTCCAGACTATCATCCAGGATTTTGGCGCAGAAGCCATCCTGCCCTGTTGGTATGGGGGCAGCAATGGCTACCTGACCGGTGGGGGCATGGACAGCCGCTTCTGGCACCGGCTGGGTGCGGCCAGGTTGGAGCGCACCTTGTGTGCCGCCAACGCCGGGATGGGCGCACGCTCGGTCTACGGCGATCTCCCCTCGTCGGACCTTGGCGACGTGGGCGAGGCAGAGCTGGTGCTGCTGTGGGGCTTCAACCCGCACGCTTCTGGCATCCACCTGGTGCCGCTGCTGGAGAAGGTGAGAAAAGGTGGTGGAAAGTTGATTGTGGTCGATCCTCGCCGCATTCCCATGGCGGAGAAGGCGGACCTGCACCTGGCGCCCCTGCCGGGCACGGATGTAGCGCTGGCGCTGTGTCTTGCCGGGTTGGCCTTTGAAAAAGGCTATGTTGACCGGGAATTCTTGGGGCGACATGTAGAGGGTGTAGCGGCCTTTGAGGCCGAAGCGCGAAGCTGGACGGTGGCGCGCACGGCCGCCCTGTGCGGGCTGTTGGCGGCCGACATCGAGGCCGCCGCCGCCCTGTATGCGGGGAGCAAGCGGGCGATGTTGCGCTGTGGCTGGGGTGTGGAGCGGAGCCGGAACGGCACCGACGCCATCCGGGCAATTCTGTCCCTGCCTGCGATCTACGGGAAATTCGGGCAGCGGGGAGCGGGCTACGCGATGTCGGCCTCTGGCGGCTACAAGGCCCGCCTGGCCGGACTGCAAAAGGTGCCGGGCGGCAAAGAGGTGCATCGTTCTGTGAACCTATCGCAGCTCGGATCGGCACTGGAGGAGTTGGAAAATCCACCCATCAAGGCCGTTTTTGTCTACGACTGTAACCCGGTGGCGACTGTGCCCGATCAGGCCCGGGTGGTGCGGGCCCTGCAGCGGGAGGACCTGTTCACTGTGGTTCACGAGCAGGTGTGGACCGACTCCTGCGACTACGCCGACATCGTGCTTCCGGCGACCACCTTTCTGGAGCACGAGGAGCTGAGTCGCTCCTATGCCACCTACATCTTTCAATGGTCAGAGGCGGTGATTCCGGCCGTTGGGGAGTCCCGCTCCAACCACCAGCTCTTTGTGGAGCTGGCCCGGAGGATGGGCTTTGCCGAGCCCGAGCTGCAGGAGAGCCCCAAAGAGCTGGCCAAGTCCTTCTACGAAAAAGGTTTTCCACACCTGGAGAATCGCTTTGAGGAGCTGGAGCGGGATCGCGTCAAGCTGCTCCCCCACCCCGTCCAGTTTGTGGATGCCTTTCCCTCCAAGCCTATCCAGCTTTGCAGCGCGGAAAACAACCCTGATGCTGGCCCGCCCCGCTACCGGCCGCCCCCTGCGGACGCCGAATTGCCACTGATCCTGATCTCTCCGGCGGACAAAGCGGCGATCAGCTCCACCTGCTTTGAAGACCTGCCCGCGGGCAGCGCGGCCGTCCTGCTGAACCCCCGGGATGCTGCCGCACGGGGCATCGCCGACGGCACCGAGATCACCCTGCGCAATGGCCAGGGGGAGCTGCGGGTACTGGTGCGGATCACCGAGGAGGTACGCCCGGGCGTGCTGAGTCTGCCCAAGGGACTGTGGCGCAACGCCACCCGCAACGGTTGGACCAGCAACGTCCTGATCCCCGCCCACGTCGACCCGCAGGGTGGAGGCGCCTGCTACAACGATGCGCGGGTAGAGGTCTTCGCCTAGGGCTTCTCTCAGGCGTTGGACCTGCTCCCCCGGCGACACCGGGATAGCTAGCTTCCCAACCGACGGTGCCCGATGTTGCTCCTTGTCCTTGCCTGCACCACCCCCGAGAGCGCGGACAACACCGTCGATGTCCCGGCCACCGCCCACTGGATGGCCGATGTCTTCGCCGACCGGCCCGCGACGGTTGTGGGCTCCATCCTCCTGCCCGGGGCCTTCAACTCCACCTCCTACGCCTGTGATGCCGCCTACGGCATGTCCCCCGATGCTCCCGAGGTCGTGCGCGCCCTGTGGGGAGACGAGGAGAGTACGGACAACGCGGAGAACCGTGACCTGATCGTCGCCTGGGCCAAGACTCAGGACCGCAGTATCGCGGAACAACTTAACGACGGTATTCGTTTTGTCGAAATGAATGTCACCCTGAAGGACGGGGAGCTCACCACTTGGCACAGTGTCTACGGTCTCCCACTGGACGGGATCCTGGACGAGCTGATGTCCTTCGCGGTTGCCCAGCCCGACGAGGTGGTCGTGATCACCTTCGGCCTCACCCTGGACAGTGCGGACTGGCCGCTGTTGGGAGATGCGCTGGCCCAGCCGCGAAGCGGCGGCTTTTCCGTCTGCGACCGGATCTACGATGGGACAGAGGCCGCTGCCCTGGCCACGCTGGAGGATATCCGTGGCCGGCAGCGCAACCTGATCTGGGCCCCCACAGGAGAGCTCCGGGACTACCTGGAAGGGCGTGGCGATTGCCCCCTTTCGCAGGGGGTTGTCGATCGGAGCTGGTCCATCACTGTAAGCCCGGAGGGGGTGGAGGCGGCACTTGCGGCCTCGGTGGCAGCGCGGGATCCTGAGCATCTTCTCATAAATGACTTTGTGTTCTCATTGGATGGCTCCGCTACGACCGGCGAGCAGCTCTCCTACCTCACCGGCTACCACGGTGTGCAGGAAGCCAGCAAGGCCCTTGGTTTTGCCGGTGATTTTCCGGCGCAGCTCATCGACAGCTACGATGTGGACGGCCAGATGAACATCTTTGCGGGCGCCTACTACCAGGACACCACGTTGATCGAGGCGGCAATCGCCCGGAATCGCCAACCCTAGCTCATGGTGTGGGCAGCGGTGGGCGGGTGGCCAGCACCTGTGCCAGCAGCGCCGCCCGGCGGTGGCCCATCACCGACTCGTCGGCCTGCGGCACCCCCATCCACGCCAGCAGATCGGCGAGATGGTGCCAAAGGCGGGTCCGATCCAACAGCGGGTTGATCAGTCCGTTGGTGATGCAGAAGTGCAAATGGTACGGTGCCCGATGGTGAATACTGTGCCGCTTTTTGGAAAGAAGGAGCCCGCTGCGCTGCAACAGGGCCACCACCGTGGGCACCCGCACATCGTGCGCCCAGCGGTGGACCTGGTTGGTACCTGCTCCAAAAATTGCCGCACCCAGCATGAAAAAACCAAAGATCACGGAAGCGAATGTGGCATCCGGGCCACCCAGCAACGCGTAGGCGGCGGGGATCGGCAACATCAGCAGACAAAGACCTCCGTTGATTTCCCGGAAGTCGCCCTGACAGATGAGCTGGGGCAGGTCGTGGTGTTGGCGGAAGCGGTAGATGAGCACATGGCCCAGGATGGGGGTATCCACCGAGCCGAAATTGTCCGCGAAAAAGTGACCAAAACCTGTACAGAGATCGGCGACGACCATGCCCACCAGAAAGGCGACGATTCCCAAGAGTGCCCACGGGCCCACCTGTCCCGAAGCTACCACGAGGTCCGGGATTAGCTTCAGACAAAGCACAGCAAATGCGATGATCCCCAGTCCTTCCGTCGTCATCATCAGGCGGTTCATTGCGGGAGAGCGGGGAGTGGGGATCGCCATGAGGCTCCTATGGGGTCAGATTCATAGCGTTTTGGCGGCGGGACGGCGATGTCAGAAGTGCAGGGGCAGCGACGATATCTGACCGATGCCCCGTGGTCCGTAGTGTGGATCGCCTTCCGGGCTGGCCGAATCCCGAGGCTACCCGGTACCACCCCTGAACCGGTTAGAGGATGGGATGGCTATACTTTCCGTCGGTCGGGCCTTTCCCCCCCACTACTACGACCAGGAGACGTTGATCGCTGCTTTTCTACAGCACTGGTCCGGAGCCATGCACAACCAACGCCGCCTGGAACAGCTCCACCGGCATGTGCTGGTCGGTGGGCGCCATCTGGCCCTTCCCCTGGAAGAGTATCCACAGCTCCAGGGTTTTACCGATGCCAACAACCACTGGATCCGGGTGGCGCTGGAGGTGGGTGCCGCTGCGATCACCGACGCTTTGGATCGTGCCGGCATCCACCCCGAGCAGCTTGGTGCCATCTTCTTCACCACGGTCACCGGCATCTGCACCCCCTCTCTTGATGCCCGCCTGATGAACCGCCTGAAGCTGCCGCCGGGGCTCAAGCGTGTGCCGCTGTTCGGACTGGGCTGTGTGGCCGGTGCCGCCGGGATCGCCCGTGCCGCCGACTATGTGCGCGCCTTCCCCGATGAAGCGGCGCTGTTGTTGTCCGTTGAGTTGTGCTCCCTGACCATTCAACGCCAGGATATTTCTATCCCCAACCTGATCAGCTCCGGGCTGTTTGGGGATGGTGCGGCCTGCGCGGTGGTGGCCGGAGAGCGGCTGGCCCAGCGGCTGCGGGAGGGGGGAAGTGTGGCGGCCGCGGCGGCCCCGACGGTGCTCGCCACCCGCTCCGTCTTTTACCCGGACAGCGAAGGGGTCATGGGCTGGGACATCTCCGAGCGGGGCTTTCGGATCGTGCTCTCTGCGGCCGTGCCCGAGGTGGTCAAAGACAACCTGCGCCGGGATGTGGACGCCTTTCTTGCCGCTCATGGACTTGATATAAAAGACATAAGCTCATGGGTCTGCCATCCCGGTGGGCCCAAAGTGCTGGAGGCTTTTGAAGAGGTGCTGGAGCTGGAGCCCGACGCCCTGGCGCTGACCTGGCGATCGCTGCGCGAGGTGGGCAACCTCTCCTCCTCCTCGGTGCTGATGGTGCTCCGTGACACGATGGAGGGCCGTCGCCCGCCCGCCGGGAGTCTGGGGCTGATGATCGCGATGGGTCCGGGCTTTTGCTCGGAGTTGGTGCTACTGCAATGGTGATGAACAGCCAGATCTGGTTTACCGTCCTCGTCGCGCTGGTGGCTGCCGAGCGACTGTTCGAGCTGCGCCTGAGTGCTAAAAATGCGGCCTGGGCATTTAAGCAAGGCGGGGTGGAGCGCGGTGCGGGTCACTACCCCGCGATGGCCACTTTGCACACCGCCGGCCTGATCGCAGCCCCGGCCGAGGTTTGGCTTTTGAATCGCGCCTTTTCTCCAACGCTTGCCATCGTTTGTGGGCTGGTGTTGGCAGGCACGATGGCGCTGCGCTACTGGGCCGTGTCCACCCTGGGGCCGCGGTGGAACACACGGGTGATTGTGGTGCCTGGTCTGGGGCCGGTCACCGGCGGTCCCTATCGCTACCTGCGCCACCCCAACTATCTGGCTGTGATCCTGGAATTGGCGGCACTTCCGCTCCTGCATGGTGCATGGATCACCGCCACGGTCAGCTCCCTCCTCAATGCCTGGCTCCTGAAAGTCCGCATCGGGGTGGAGGAGGAGGCGCTGCGCGAGTTCTGTAACTACGACGCGCAGATGGGTACCAAGCGCCGGCTGTTACCGGGGGGCGAGGGGCCATGAGTGGGTACAGTGACGAGCAATTGCTGGGGCTGATCCAGGAGGTCGCCGAGCAGCACCTGGGTCATACGGGTACGCTGACGCCGGAAACCCACATTGTAGAAGCGCTTTCGCTGGATTCAGTGCGGCTGCTCACCCTGGTGGTAGAGCTGGAGAACCGCCTGGAGCTGTGCCTGGACGAGGGGGACGAGCAGGGTGTGGAGACGGTGGCCGAGCTGATGGCGCTGCTGCGGAGGCGCAGTGGTTCAGGTTGAAGGGGGGCGCCTGACGGGGATGTTCCCCACCTTGGAGGCCACCCTGCGTGGGGTGGCCTCGTCCAAGGGTGGGCTGCGCTTCCTGGATCGCCACGAACAGGAGAGCTTTTTCTCGTGGGGAGAGCTGCTGAGTCGTGCCGAGCGGGTGGCAGGCGGGCTGGCGGCCCTCGGTGTTCAGCCGGGGGAGCGGGTGGCGCTGGTTTTTCCCACGAACATCGGCTTTTTTGAGGCCTTTTTTGGAGCCCTGATCGCGGGAGGGGTGCCCACTCCCCTCTACCCACCCGCGCGCCTGGGGCGTATGGAGGACTACCACCAGCGCAGTGGGGCGATGTTGAATGCCGCGGGGGCCGCGATCGTATTGCTGGATCCACAGGTTCGCCGGGTGATCGGGCCCACCATCGAGCGGGGACGACCGCCGCGCGGCGCCTGGACCCTCCAGGACCTGCCCGCCACCGAAAAAGTTCCGGCTTTATCCGAGGATCCGGATCGTCTGGGGCTGGTGCAGTTCAGCTCCGGCACCACAGTGGCCCCCAAGCCCGTGGCCCTCTCCCACCGGGCCCTGCTGGCGCAGACCGAGGCCATCGTCCTGCAGATCCTCGCCGTGGATCCGGCGGCGACAAACGGCGTAAGCTGGCTTCCGCTCTACCACGACATGGGGCTGATTGGCTGTGTGTTTCCGGCGTTGATCCATGGCGGAGAGCTGACTCTGATGGGGCCCGAGCTCTTCCTGGCCCGACCCGCGCTGTGGCTGCGCAGCCTCTCCCGCACCCGCGCGGTCGCCTCTCCCGCGCCCAATTTTGCCTACTCCTACTGTCTGGGGCGTATCCAGGATACAGAAATGGAGGGCATCGACCTGAGCGCCTGGCGCGTGGCCCTGAACGGGGCCGAGCCGGTCTCCCCCGACACCCTCCGTGCCTTTGCGGCCCGCTTTGCGCGGTGGGGCCTGCGGCCAGAGGCGCTCACGCCGGTCTACGGGCTGTCAGAGGCCAGCCTCGCCGTCACCTTTGGCTCTCTCTACGAGCCTTTTCGGACACTTCGTGTGGACCGGGTGCAACTCTCCGAAGGCCGCGTGCAGCCCCATCGCGAGGGGGTGGAGCTGGTCAGCGTGGGGCGGCCGGTTCGTGGCTTTACCGTGGAAATTCGCGGAGAAGAGGGCGTCCTGGCCCCGGGGCGCGTGGGGACGGTGCACGCCAAGGGCCCCAGCCTGATGGAGGGCTACCTTGGGCAGCCCGAGGCCACGGCAAAGGTGCTGGTGGACGGCTGGTTGAATACAGGGGACCTGGGTTTTTTATGGGAGGACGAGCTCTATCTGGTGGGTCGGGTCAAGGACGTCCTGATCCTGAGGGGGAGAAACCACTCTCCCCACCCCGTGGAGCAGGCCACCGATGGGCTAGCCGGTGTGCGCAGCGGCTGTGCCGCCGCCGTCAGCTACCGGCCCGAGGGCGCCGACCAGGAGCTTCTGCTGCTTTTCGTGGAGCACAAGGTGGACGCCGAAGCGGCGAACCTCCAGGCTCTGCCTGAGCAGATTATCGCCGCGGTGCTACACCACACCGGCCTGCGGGTGGACGAGGTGATCCTGCTGGAGCCTGGCACCCTCCCGCGCACCTCGTCTGGCAAGATCCGCCGCGGCGAAACCCTGAAGCTGTTTATTCAGGGCCATCTCCTCCCCCCGGAAAAAGTGGGCGCCCTGAAAATTGCGGCAATGATGGCGCGTTCCTGGTGGGCATTTGCGCGTATGCAGTGGGGCGTGGGCGGAGGCCCGAAGCCGTCCTAGCGGTTATGGGCCGCCGGTGACCCCCATCGAAATCCTCGCCGAGTCCACCACCCCCGACGGGGCCCACATCCGACTGGCGCGGGAGCAGGGCAACCTGGTCATCAGGGTCAACCAGATCTCGCTGATGTCCAGCCGCGTGCAGGGCTCGGAGATGCGGATGGCCGAGATCAGTTGTGCCGGCCTGCGTGCGAACGCGCAGGTGTTGGTGGGCGGGCTGGGCATGGGCTACACCCTGCGGGCGACGCTGGATCAGCTTGGTCCAAGCGGCAAAGTGGTCGTTGCTGAGCTGTTGCCGGTGTTGGTGGAGTGGAACCGGGGACCCTTGGGACCGCTGGCGGGACACCCGCTGCAGGATCCCCGGGTGCAGCTTGTGCAGGACGACGTGGGTCGGGTGCTCCGTCGGGGCCAGGGGCAGTACGATGTGGTCTTGCTTGATGTGGACAACGGTCCTGACGCCTTCACCGCGCCCCAAAATGCGTGGTTGTATGGGCAACAGGGGCTGCGTGCGGCCCTGAGTGCGTTGCGACCGGGCGGCACCTTGGTGGTGTGGTCGGCCTGGCCCAGCCCCCCCTTTGAAGCGGCGATGCGGCGGGCAGGCTTTCACGCCAGAACCCAGCGCGTCTACGCCCGTGGTGCGATCAAGAAAGGACCACGGCATTTTTTGTTTGTGGGGCAGCGGCCACAGGCTGGAACCAAAGTTACCGTGTAGGTCAGGCCAGAGGAGGGTGGCGCATGGCACGGAGCAGGCAGGAGGAGAGCCGGCCTGCGTCCACACCGGGGCCCGAGAGCCTGTACCCATCCGAGGAGCCTCTTGACGAAAAAGTCACCTTGGTCATGGTGGAGTTCGATCGGGAGGACGGGCCGGAGACGCCGCCAGAGGTCACGCCGGTCTTCGCCGAGCTCGACGAAGATCCCTCCCCCTCTCTCTCCGCTCTGGCCCTCCTGCAGCGGATGTTGGGCGGGCAGGAGGATAAATCCGAGCTTCCCCCGACGTCGGCCCCGGTAGACGACGGTGCAGCCACGCCGCAAAATGGGGAACAAAGGCGGTTTTTGGAAAGTGCGTCTGAGGCCCCCACGGTTGAAGAGGTCCCGCCGGAGCCACCGCGCATCGACGTCGCCGAAGGGAATGTCGAACAGCAGGAGGATCGCAGAGAATCTGCCAACCAGGCGGAGCCCGACGAGGATACCCAAGAGCGGCCGCAATCGGCGGCTACGGCCGCCGCCGTGGACCACCTGGATGCGGACGTCGTTCATGCAGAAGTGCTATTGGAGCAGTCCTTTTTTGAGTTCACGATCGAAGAAGACCCGGAGGAACCAACGCTGCCGCAGATGGAACGCGCGGCCCCCACCGAACCAGAGGAAAAAGCCGCAGAATCCGTCGCACAGGCAGAGGAGGCCGAAGAATTCCGCCCGGTAGAAACCGAGGTGGAAGCTACCCTTCCACAGGCCGGAGCTTCAGCGGAGCCCCCCGCAGAAGCACCGTCTCTCCCCCTGCTGCTGCTGGACGAGGATCTGCCGACGGAGGCCCCCGCGGTGGACATCCCGCCCGAGCTGGAGCTTCACGCCGAAACAGACGTGGAACCTGTGTTTGTGGCGCCTGCGATCGAAGAGGATCTGCCGGAGCCGACGCCACCGGAAACCGTGGAGGACACGGTCGAACATCTGAAAGATCGCGAAGAACCCGGCGATCAGATGGAGCCGGACGAAGATACCCAAGAGGTGCCGTTGGCACCACCGGCCCCCGGCCCGGTGCCGCCACCAGCGGCGGCCGCTGCGTCCGCCCCGCCGATCGAGGAGGAAGCTGCGGAGTTGCCCACCGCGCCCATCGTAGAACAGGCTCTGGAACAGACCGAAGCTCCCTTGGAAGACGTGTTTTTTGAGCCCACCCTTGAGGAGGACCCGCCCGCCCCGTCGCCGACGGAAGGCGGGGAGGTGGTTGAACCAGAGGAAAAAGCCGCAGAATCCGTCGCGTCGGCAGAGGAGGCAGAAGAATCCCGCCCGGTAGAAACCGAAGGCGAAGCTACCCTTCCAGAGGCAGGAGCTTCAGAGGATCCCCCCGCAGAAGCACCGTCTCTCCCCCTGCTGCTGCTGGACGAGGATCTGCCGACGGAGGCCCCCGCGGTGGACATCCCGCCCGAGCTGGAGCTTCACGCCGAAACAGACGTGGAACC